>NZ_CP124576.1:3755000-4055000 GCF_000281715.2 Sphingobium sp. AP49
GGTGGTGACCGGTGCCTCATGATTGAGCCCATCGCGCCGCACGACATCGATCGCGCCTTCCAGCACCAGCCAGGCCGGGGCATCCCGTTCGCCGATCGCATATACCGTCTCGCCGGCCCCGAAATCCCGCACCGGCCCACTCGCGAAACGACGCGCCGTCGCTATCTGGGTCGTGGTCAGGACGGGAAACATCTGATGTTCGCGGGTGCTGGCGATGCTCATCGGCTACTCCGGTCTGTCGGTCGGGACATCTCAATCGCGTCAGCGGGCCGTAATGCCCTTCCGGCTCTGCATCAGTGGCTGGATCCGGGTACCGAAGGCATCCACGCCGGCGATGAAATCATCGAACGTCAGCAGCACGCCACCCGTATTGGGCACCTGCGCCATCTCGTCCAGCATCCGTGCGACACTGGCATAGGACCCTACCAGCGTCCCCATATTGATGTTGACGGCCCCCTCCGGCGCGGCAAGCTGACGGACATTGGTATCGCTGTTGACCTGGTCCTTAGCCCCCTGCGCAGCCAGCCACGCGATCGCCTCCAGATCGACCCCGGCATTGTAGTTCTGCCACCTCGCCATGGCTTCCTCGTCCGTTTCCGCCGCAATGATCATGACCAGCACGAAAATCTGCACATCGCGCCCGGTCTTCGCCGTCGCCAGGGCGAGGCGTTCATTATTGAAGGCAAAAGCGGTTGGCGTGTTGACGCCCTTGCCCAGGCAGAAGGCATAGTCCGCCCATTTGGCCGAAAAGGCGAGCCCGGCGTCGGACGAACCGGCGCAGATGATCTTCATGTCGCCGGTCGGCTGCGGCCAGACCCGGCAATCGTCCATCTGATAATAGCGGCCCTTGAAGTCGGACGTCCCGCTATCCCATAATTCGCGCAGGATGCGGGCATATTCGTCGAGCACATCATAGCGGTTGCGGAAATGCTCGTCGCCGGGCCACAGCCCCATCTGGGTATATTCCGGCGGCTGCCAGCCGGTGATCAGGTTCAGGCCAAAGCGGCCATGGCTGATCGAATCGATGGTGTTGCACATGCGCGCGGCAAAGGCGGGCGGAATGACCAGCGTCGGACAGGTGGCGAAGATCTTTATCCTCTCGGTAACCGCCGCCAGACCCGCCATCAGGGTAAAGCTTTCCAGCCCATAGTCCCAGAACTGGGTCTTGCCGCCGAACCCGCGCAGCTTGATCATCGACAGCAGGAAATCCAAGCCATGTTTCTCGGCCCGCAATGCAACCTCCTTATTGAGGTCGAAGCTGGGCATATATTGGGGGGCCGTCTCCGAAATCAGCCAGCCATTATTGTTGATGGGGATGAAAACGCCGACCTGCATGGCTGCTAGCTCCTGAGGAAGTCGAGGACGAGGGTGTCGAAGGTTTCGGGATCGGTCACATTGCAGGCATGGCCGCCCGCCATTTCCACCATCTTGACGCCGGCAACCGCGCGAAAGGCGTACGACGCGCTGGCAGGGACCAGCATATCGTCCCGGGCGGCGAGCACCAGGATGCGGGGCGGCAGTTCAGCCAGACGATCGGCAATATCGAAACCGGCCAGCGCCGCGATCCGCTTCTCCATCGTCGCGATGCCAGGAAAGCTCGCCAGTTGATGTGGCAATTCCGCGTCCAGCTCGCCGCTGTGCTGGCTGATCCAGTCCGCCGGGTAGAGGAAAATCGGCTGGGCACGCAAAAAGGCGTCCACGCCGGCATGGCGCAACAGGGCCAGACGCGCCGCGAAACAGCGCAGGAAATGGGGATCGGCGCGCGCCCAGCCATTGACCACGACCAGCCGGTCCAGCCGTTCGGGTGCCTTGAGCGCCAGCGCCAGCCCGGCGACACCGCCGGCCGCATGCCCCACGACATGCGCCCGTTCGATATCCAGCGCGTCCATCAGCATGATGATGTCATCGGCCAGATCCTCGACCCGGACATCGTCCGGCAGCAGCCGGTCGCTGCGCCCGGTGCCGCGATGATCATAGGCAATGACGCGATGCCGTGCGGACAGGGCAGACAGATTGGGCGACCAGTAGCTTGCCGATCCGCCAAGGCCCGACGAGAGGATCAAGGGCACGCCGGCCCGATATCCATGGTCTTCATAATAGAGGCCAGCGGCGACCGGCATCAGGCGAGATGCGCGACGCTGGCGATTTCCACCAGGCAATCGGGCTTCACCAGTTCCGCCTTGATGCAATAGCGCGCCGGCTTGGCGCCCGGGAAATATTCGGCATAGACCTGATTGAAGGCCGCATAGTCGCCCAGATCCTTCAGAAAAATATGGTTCATCGCGATGTCCGCCATGGTCGCGCCCGCAGCGTCCAGCGTTAGCCGGATCACGTCCAATATGTGCCGGGTCTGTGCGGCCGCGTCGCCGACATGCAGCACGACGCCGCCCTCGCCCAGCGCCAGGACACCCGAAACATAGATGATATTGCCAGCCCTGGCCGCCGCCGAATAGGGGGCGATCGGGGTCGGGAATTGCGGCGGGTTGATGGGGTCAAAGGGCATTATCGGCCTCCTTCGGGCGCTTGGCCGACACTGCCGCAGAAATCCGCGACGCAGCTGACCCAGCCAAAGAATTTCTCGACATTGTAGACCGTCGCCTGGCGGACGAAATCGGGACCCAGATGATGGGTGGCATCCTCCAGCATCACACTGAAATATTCGAGATGGAAAGCATCGCGGAGTGTCGATTCGACGCAGACATTGCTGGCGATGCCGACGAAGATCAGGGTCCGGATGCCCCGCGCGCGCAGGATGCTGTCGAGCTGACTGTTGAAGAAGGCGCTGTACCGCGTCTTGTGCACGCGAATGTCGCCGGGCTGGGGCGCAAGCGCATCGACCAGTTCATAATCCCATCCCCCGCGCGCCAATAGCTGGCCTGCCAGGTCGGGCCGCGCCCGCATTGTCTTGAGGGCGTTCGACTTGTGCCAGTTGGGCGAACCCGGGCCACCTGCCTCGACATAATCGGCATCCCAGCCATTTTGCAGCAATATGACCGGCATTCCTGCGGCCCGTGCGGTGTCCAGCACCCGGCCGATTCGACCGATCACCCCGGCCGCACCAGCAATGTCGAAGCCGGCCAGATCGACATAGCCCCCCTGGGAGGCATAGGCGTTTTGCATGTCGACAACGATGATCGCACTGCTCGCCGGATCAATCCCGATCGGCTCGGGACGGGCGGGCAATATGACCGACATGGGGCCGATCGAAGGCGGATGAACGACGCTCGCCATGGTGCGGCCCTTTCTCCAAAGGCCAAGCTTCCTCGAACCGCATGACAGATGCAAGCGGGCTGAATAGGGAACGGCAGGAGCGCGCCGTTCAAGGCCCGCCCCCGCCGTCGCGCCCTATCGCGTCGCCCTATCGCGTCGCCCTGTCGGCGGCGATGCGAACCAGGCGCAGCACATTGCCGCCCCACATCTTCCCCAGGTCCTGGTCGGAATAGCCGGCCTGCTTCAGCCGCTGGGTAATGCGGGGGAGCTGGGAAATATCGTTGAAGCCGGTGAAGCCGCCGCCGCCATCCCAATCGCCCGCAAAACAGACATGATCGACACCGGCAACCTCGATCACATGCAGGATCATCGCCATGTAACGCTCGAAATCGGTGTTCCAGAGCGGCTGGGTGCGGTCCAGTTCACGCCATTGCCGGGTCAGTTCGACCTGCTCGGCCGGGCTGAGATCCGAAATATGCTCATAACGCGCGAACAGCGCTGCCCGTGCGCCGGCCAGGTTCAGGTCCGAAAGGAAGATGGTGCTAATGCACATCGCCCCGCCGCTCGCCGCGAGCTTGCGGATACGGTCGTCGTCCAGGTTACGCGGATGGTCATAGGCCCAACGCGCGCTGGAATGGGACAGCAGGATCGGGGTCTTCGATTCCGCCAGCATCTGATCGAAGGCGGCGTCCGACGCATGGCTGGCATCGATCACCATTCCGAGCCGGTTCATTTCCTTTACCCAGCGATGGCCAAGCGGGCTGAGACCATCCCATTTCGGCTTGTCGGTAGCGGAATCGGCGAACTGGTTGTTGGCGCCATGGACTGGACCCGCGAGCCGCACGCCGCGCCGGTAAAATTCGTCGAGCAGGCCGATATCCTCGCCCAGCTCATAACTATTCTCCATGCTCTTGAAGGCGATCAGCTTGCCTTCGCGATGGAGCCGCTCGGCATCGTCGGCCGTGAGCGCCGGGGCGATCCGCCCCGGAAAGGTGGCGACGGTGCGGTCGATCAGGTCCGACCGGCCACGCGCATAGGCGAGCGCGGCGGCATAGCCCTCCGCCGTCAAAGGTCCCTGCTCGGTATAGATGGCGAAGAAGCCGCCGCTGAGCGCACCATCCTCCATCCGCTTCATGTCGACCTGGACCAGATCGGTGGCCGGATCATGCGGCTCGCCAAAGCTCCAGCCCGGTCGCGCAAAATGCATCGGCGTGTCGATATGGGTATCGAGCGAGAGCAGCCGGGCATGAAGCGCGGCGACATCATCCGGCCTGCGGTCCGGTCCGGTGGTCGCACAGGCGGTGAGCAGCAGCAGGGACAGGAGGGATGCGCGTTTCACTTGCCGGTCTCCACAGGCCGCAGGTCGAGATCCTGATAATCATAGCTGAAATCGGCGATCGGGCTTTCCGCCTTCATCGAGACGCGGGCGACCTTGCCGTCCGCGTCGAGCGCGAAGGTCACATAGGCCGGCTCGATCCCCTTGTCGTCGAAGCGGGTGACGAAGCTGTCATATTGCCAATGATCCAGCCGCCCCGCCATGCGCGGGGTGGTGGTGAAATTGATGCGCAGCCCCTTGCCCTCGCGGGTGACGACGACATCGCCATACCAGGGATCACGATAGGTCCCGACATAGCGGTCGAGCGGCAGCGACGGCCCGACCCTGGCCGGGGCCGCGCGCGCGCCGGCCAGCGCCGCCTTGCCGCCGGCGATGCGCTGTTCCATGAACTGGCCGAAGCGCGCCGGCCAGTCCTGATCGGGAAGCCCCAGATAATGGTCGACCAGCATATGGGCGACGCCGCGCAGCAGTGCCACATCCTCCGAATTGACGACGACGGCGATACCGACATCCTGGTCGGGCAGCAGGATGATATGGGTGATCGATCCGAACACCCCGCCGCCATGGGACAGGATGCGGGCGCCATGATAATCCGACACTTCCCAGCCGAGCGCATAGGTGGTGACATGGGAGGCAAGCGGCGCCAGACTGGGCGGATAGGCTTTGGCGGGCTCGATCGTCGCCGGCTTCCACATCTCGGCCGCCTGCGCTTCGCTAAACAACCGCCCGCCACCGGGCAGCGCGCCCCGGCCAAGCTGGATCTTGAGCCATTGGGCGAGATCGTTGGCGCTGAGCGCCAGACCACCGGCCGGCATCGCCGCCCGGCCCAGTTCCTCCCGCTCGTCGAGCAGGGAATTGGCGCCGTCGCCGCGCACCGCGCCACCGATCCGGGCATGGGGGAAGGCGCGATCGGGCGTCGCCCAACGCGCTTCATAGGTTGCCGTCGCGCTGGCCATGCCACCGCGTTTCAGCACCTCCTGCGTCATGAAATCTTCCCAGCTCCGCCCGCTGACCTCCTCGATCAACTGGCCGGCGACCATGTAGAGGATATTGTCATAGGCATAGCCTGAGCGAAAGCTGGTGGTCGGCTTGATATAGGCCAGGCGCTTGACCGTTTCCTTGCGCGACAGGCTGCCGCGCGGAACGAACAGCAGGTCGCCCGCTCCCAGGCCCAGGCCGCTGCGATGGACCAGCAGGTCGCGCACCGTAATCTCGCGCGTGACCCAGGGGTCATACATGCGGAACCAGGGCATGTGATCGATCACCCGGTCATCCCAGCCAAGCTGGCCCTGGTCGACCAGGATGGCAAGGGCAGCGGCGGTGAAAGCCTTGCCCGTGGAGCCGGTCTGGAAAATGGTATCGGCATCCACCTTTGCCGGGTCGCCCAATTTGCGCATGCCCCAGCCCTGGGCCAGGGTCGTCTGGCCCTTTTCCACAATGGCCACGGCAATCCCGGGTGCACCGACCTGCGCGCGCAACGCCTCGACCCGTTCGACCAGGCCTTTGGGCGGTTCGGCCAGGGCGGGACCGGCGAGGACGAGCAGCAGCGCAGGCAGGCCGCGAAGCAGACGCTGGGTCATGACAGCATTTCTCCGGCAAGCGGGGTGGACGGGCGCCGCAGCAGCCGGGCAAGCCCGATCGTCAGCAACGGCGCGACGAAGACGAGGAGGAACAGCCAGGCGAGGAAGCGATAGCCGCTGGCGATCAGGTCGATGAGGCCGATGCGGTTGGCAACGGCCATGCAGAGGGTCAGCAAAAGAATGCCGATAAGCGCGCGGGCACCCGGCCCCAGATCATGGCCGCGCCGCGCCTGGACGACGCCTGCGATACGCTCGTTGATGGCATGGACCGCGCCCGCGCCGCTTTCGAGCAGGGCGCCAAAGATCATCAGCTGGAACAGCCAGTGGAAGGCGGGAATGTCGAGCTGGCGCAGCAGGAAGTCGGACGGCAGCGTCTCCACGCCAATCGCCGGATAAAAGGCGACCATGCAGATGAAGAAAAGGATCGCGGGCAACATGGTGAGCGGGCCGGCGATGAGGCCAGCGATCACCGCATCGCGCTGGCTGGTGAGGTGGCGCAGGACCGGCAGGATCACCACGGCGCCGACGATATTATAGCTGGCATAGGTGGCGCCGCCGAGCAGCCAGCCGGTGGTCGGCACCGTCGTCGAAAAGCCGACGGCGATGCGGTCGCCAAACGTCCAGAGGCCGAGCAGCAGGAACAGCGCATAGACGGCGTAGAGCAGCAGCGAGACATATTTGAACATGCGCTCGACCGCGCCGGTGCCAAGCGCCGTGATGACGATGATGCCGATGGCGAGCAGCAGCGTGCCGACAAATGCAGGCATGCCGATCAGCGCATGGCCGATCGCCCCGGCGGTGGCGCCGAACACCGCCAATATGAGGACGACGAAGATGACATAGGCCGCCTCGAACGCGATCCAGCCGGGACCGAGCAGCGCGACGAAGAAGGCGCGATAATCATAGGCCTGGACCAGCCGTGCATAGGCAAAGGTGACGGCCGCGATCAGGCTCCAGAGCAGCGCGGCGAAAATCATGCCGAACAGGCCGCCCCACGGCCCGCTGGCCAGGAAATATTCGGCCAGCTCGCGGCCGGTGGCATAGCCGCCGCCAATGATCACCGCCTTGAGCGCGAACCCTGGCAGCAGGAAGCGCTGAAACCAGCTGGATCCTGCCGCCGCGCCGCTCATGCTGCTGCCAGACAATAATCGACCAGCGCGTCGAACGCCGGGCCGCCGCGCATCGGGTCGGCGACCGGCAGACCCAGCCGGGCGCTTTCGCTGGCAATCAGCGCATCGGCCTCCGCCGCGCTCAGCGCCGCGGTGTTGAGGCTGATGCCGCCGCAGCGGATCGCCGGGTTGGTGCGCTGGCCAAGCAGGGTCGTCAGCTCGACAATATGTTCGATGCTGGTCAGCATGTAGCCCGCTGTGCCCAGCATCTCGGTACGGCCCGGCTCATGGCAGACGACGAAGACATCCGGCTGGCTGCCGTGCAACAGGCCGAGCGACACGGCGGCATAGGCGGGATGGGTCAAGGCGCCCTGCCCTTCGATCACATCCCAATGATCGGGCGCGGCATCGGGCGACAGCAATTCCGCCGCGCCGGCCTCGAAATCGGAAACGACCGCGTCCATCGGGATGCCGCGCCCGGCGATCATGATGCCGGTCTGGCCGCTGGCACGGAAATCGCTGTCGATACCCCGCGCGGCGAAAGCCCGCGCGAACGCGAGCGCGGTATATTTCTTGCCCAACGCGCAGTCGGTGCCGACCGTCAGCAGCCGCTTGCCGCTGCGCCTGCGCCCGGTCGCCACCGGGATCTGCGCCGGCGGTACGCGCACGTCGATCAGGCGGCGGCCAAGCCGCTCGGCCACCTGCGCCAGTTCGGGAATGTCGGCGAGCTTCATGTGCATGCCGGCGATGATGTCGAGTCCGGCCTCCAGCGCTTCCACCAGCGACGCGCGCCACAGCGGCGGGATGACGCCGCCGGGATTGGCGACGCCAATCACCAACCCCCGCGCGCCCCTGGCCACGGCCTCCGCAGGGGTCAGGCTGGGCAGGCCGGTGCTGACGCTCGCGCCGCAGGCCAGTTCGCCCACGCATTTGTCCGCCGCCCAGTCGCGCAGGCCAAAGGCGGTCTTGGCAAAGCCCGCCTCGGTCGTGTCGCCCAGGAAGAGCAGATAGGGCTGGGGCAAGGCCAGCGCATCTGGGCGCAGGTCGAAGGGCGCGTTCATGATTGGGGCTCCGTTCAGAATGCCACGTCGATCGCCAGGCCCAGCGTGCGGGGCTGGAGCGGCACGGTCGACAGATAGCCAGGATTGGTGGTGGCGACGCTGGTGGTTATCCGCCCCTCCTCGTCCGTGAGGTTGCGGGCATAGAGGCGCAGCGTCCATTTGCTGTCAAAGGTGATGCCGGCGTTGAGGTCGAGCGTGGCATAGCCATCGACCGGCACCGACAAAGGCGAGCTTTCCACCGCCGAGACGCGATCCCCGACGATGCGCAAGGCACCGCCTAGCCGTGCCTGGACAGAGCTGCCGACCGCAAAGCGGTAATCGGCCGTCATCGCAGCCGACAGTTTGGGCACGTTGGGCAACCGATCGCCATCGGTGCAATTGTCGGTCGTCTGCGTGCAGCGCGCGTCGGTATAGGCGAAGTTGGCGCCGACGCTGAGGCCCCGGACCGGTTCGATCAGCAGCGAGGCCTCGGCCCCCTTGCTGCGCGCCTTGCCGGCGTTGACCAGGCCATTGATGCCGGCCGCGAAGGCGGCGGACACCTGCAGATCCTTCCAGTCGAGCAGGAATGCGGCCGCGTCGAAGGTCACCGCGCCGTCCAGGAACCGCGCCTTGATGCCGGCTTCGTAGCTGGTCACCCGTTCGGAATCGACGGTCGAGGGAAAACCGGGGAGTGCGATGTTCGGTCCGCCGGGACGATAGCCGCTGGCGACGCGAGCATAGAGCATCATGTCACGACCAAGATTGAGCTGGGGACTGATGCTATAGGTCAGGATCTCCTCGTGCGACTTGCCATCGCCGCTGCTGTCCAGCCCGGCCAACGGGATCTGCGTCACCTGGGTGAAGGTCTGATCGTTGCGCGCCCAGCGCAGACCGCCCGTCAGGTGAAACAGGTCGCTGAGCTTCCAGGTCGCATTTCCGAAAAAGGCATATTCCTTATAGGTGTTGGGCAGTGCGACCACCGCGAAAGGATCGATCCCCGGAATCGGATTGCCGTCGAGGTCGAGCGCGTTCACGAGCTGGTCGTGATGATTGTCCTCATCGGTGTAGAAGAAGCCCAGCATCCACTCCAACGTGTCGCTGGAGGCAGAGGTCAGCCGCAGTTCCTCGGTCCATTTCTTCTGGTGCAGCCGCGCCGGATAGATCGCATAGCCACCCCAGAGCACGCCATAGATGCGCGACGCATCGCTGGTCTCCAGAATCTTGAGCGCACTATAGGCGGTGGTGGAACTCAGCTCGGCAAAACCGAAATCATAGGCGATGCTGCCGGAATAATATTGGAAGTCGCTGCTGAAGGGTTCGTCGAGCTGGCTGTTGGTGCTGAGGAACTGGGCGCCCGGTGCCAGCGCACTATTGTTCATCCCTTCATAGACGATGCCGAAATTATCGGAATCGACCGACTGCCACAGGCCGCTGAGCTTGATCGTCAGCGCCGGGTCCGGCTGCCACAGCAGGGCGACACGGCCGCCCTCCTGCACCGCCTTGTTCACATCCTTCTTTCCGGTCAGGATATTGTCGATATAGCCAGGCGTCTCGCGCCGCGAATAGCTGCCGCTGATCGCGAGCTGGTCGGTGACGATCGGCACACTGATCATCGCGCCGCCCGCCCAGCCCATATCGCTGGCATGGGCAATGTCGAACAGCTCGGCACCACCCCGCACCGACAATTTCTGCAGGTCTGGCTGGACCGTCACATATTTGAGCAGGCCGCCGATCGAACTGGCACCATAGAGCGTGCCCTGCGGTCCGCGCAGCACTTCCAGCCGCTCGACATCATAGGGCAACAGATCAAGCGAGAAGCTCTGACCGCGATTATAGATGCCGCTCGACCCGATCGGTGCATCGTCGAGATAGACGCCGACCGTGGCGCTCGGCCCGATCGGCGCGACGCCGCGCAGCGACAGGGTCGACCGGCCCGGCGAACCGCCATTGTCGACCTGAAGGCCCGGCACATAAGCGGCATAGTCGAGCAGTTGGGAACCGCCGCTCTGCAGCATCTGCTCGCCGCCCACGACGCTAATCGAGATCGGGACGTCCTGCACCCTTTCGGCGCGCTTCTGCGCGGTGACGATGATCGCATCATCGCCGGCCATCGCCGCCTGCGGCGCGGCATCCTGCGCCAGCGCCAGCCCCGGCAGCAGAGCGCTGGCGGCTGCGGTCATCATCAGTGTCTGCATGATCCTGTGCGTCATCGTGGGTCTCCCCCCTGGAGGTCGATGGTCCCCGGCAGTCCGCGTGCATCGCGATCCCGTCCGGTCGTCACATTAATTTTCTAATTGGGATGATTTATCCTAATTAGAAAATTGTCAATCCTGATTTGAAAAATAACTGTCACACATCGGGCCAGCCGAAATCAGACCCGGCTTCAGGCAGCGAGATGGCCCCAGACGGCGTCGCTGCATTCGATGTCCCCGTCGCGATAGGCGATGCCGGGCTGGCGATCGGCGGCGAGGAAGGTCGGGCCGTCAAGATCGACGACGTCGCAATATTGGCCGACCAGATAGGCGGGCGCCGTGGCCAGGCTGGTGCCCATCATGTTGCCGACCATCACCCCCAGACCCAGCGCGCGGGCGCGTCGGGCCATGGCCAGCGCCTCGGTCAGGCCACCGCATTTGTCGAGCTTGATGTTCACCACGTCGAAGCGGCCGGGCATCGCCTCGATATCAGCGAGGCTCAATATGCTTTCGTCGGCGGCGATCGGGATCGGTGAGGCGAAGCCGTCCAGATCCGCCTCCCGCCCGCGCGCCAGCGGCTGCTCTATCAGGCGAATGTCCCATCGCTCCATCGCCCGGACCAACGCGGCCAGGTCGGCGATGGCATAGCCCTGATTGGCGTCCACGCCGATCCAGCAATCCGGCCGCGCCGCGCGTACCGCCTCCACACGGACGATGTCGAGATCGAGATCGCCGGTCAGCTTAAGCTTGAGCGCACGGGCATCGGGGAAGGTCTCGACCGCGCCGCGCGCCATCACCGCCGGGTCATCCGCACCCAGGGTGAAGGTGGTGCGCAGCGGTCGGGGCGGCGACAGACCGGCCAGTTTCCAGACCGGCACGCCGCTTGCCTTGGATTCCAATTCCCACAGCGCACAGTCGAGGGCGTTGCGGCCGCCGCCCGGCGGCAGGGCCTCTTGCAGGGCCGCGCGTGACAGGCCGCCCTCGATCGCCGCGCGCGCATGCTCGATCGCCGCCGTCATCGCGGCGACATCGTCGTTCAGATAGAAGACGCCGCCGCCCTCTCCTCGTCCGACATGGAGGCCGTCGGACAGACGGACCTCCACCACCGGGCTTTGCAGGAAGACATGGCCGGCAATGCGGAACGGCTTGGCATAGGCGAAATTTTCCGCCCGCACGTCTAGGGTAAGCCGGTGCACCATCGTCAGAAGGCCGTGCCAAAGCTGATCAGCTTGAACACCACAGCCACCCAGAGGATGAAGAAGGCGCCCAGCAGCAGCAACAGGCTCCACAACTTGCCGAACCAGCCGCGTTTGCCCTTCCATACCCGCCACATACTCCAGGCAGCGAGCGCAAACAGGCCGATGAAGCCGATCGTGCCGAGGATCTGGAGCAGCAGGATCGGCAGGTCGAGTGCGGCATGGGCATCGAAATTCTCGACGCTCATCACCACGGCGGCCCAGCCAACCAGCACGGCCATGACCAGCCAGGCAAAGCCGCGCACCAGTCGATAGGCGTGCCGATCCTGCCCTGTCAGCGCCAGCACCGCGCCATAACGCCGCCGCGCGAACCAGCCCACCGGCCAGGACAGCGCCGTCAGCAACACCACGCCGATGCCGAACAACAGGCCCGGGATCAGCCAGGCGCCGGTGGCGTACCAAGGCGTCCGGTCAAACACCATGAAGGGCGAGACCATGTTGAAGCTCCAGCGAACGACCTTGCCGTCGACCACCTGCGCCGCGACCCTTTCATGGCCATAGGCATCCTGCCAGACGAATGGCGCAACCTCGATCCATTTGCGCGGCGCCCCGCCCAGCGACGGTACGCTGGGAATCGACGGGCGGCCATCGGCATCCAGGCCGATCTTCGCCTCACCCAAAAGATAGACGATCGAGGCGAAGCTCGATTCCACCCGGCGACTGTTGCTCCAATTGCCGACCAGCAGCTTGGCATGCGCCTTGGCGGTCGACAGTTCGACCGGCACCGGACGCGGTCCAGGGCTGAGATAGCGATCCACAAATTCATCCATCAGCGTACCGCGGATCGCGCCTGCCGCCCCTTCCTTGCCGGGGCTGTTCATCGAGATGAAAATGCCGACCTTTTCCACCGGGAAGATCAGCAGATCGCTGTGAAAATAGACCGTGTCGCCACCATGGGCGAGCGCGCGATGCCCGTCGATCCACTGTTCGTAGAAGCCCAGCGCCATCTGGTTGAGGCCGGGCACGCTCTTGTTCTGCGCGGCCTGCATCAGCCTTTCGGTCTCGGGCTTGAGCAGCGGCGCGCCGCCATTGAGATGTGCGATCATGAATTTGGCCATGTCGGCGCCGCTCGCGGCCATGGCGCCGGCGGGTGCGAGACCGATCTCCTCATAGCGTTCGGCCTTGCCCGAGCCCAGTTCATAGCCCTGCGACATATAGGGCTTCAGATTGGCCGGCAGCGGCTGGCGGAAGCTGGCATGGCGCATGCCGATCCGCTGGAAGATGTTGCGCTCGACATAGTCATCGAACGGCACGCCCGACACCCGCTCGACGATATAGCCGGCCAGTGCCGTAGCATAATTGGAATAGGCCGGGGTCGATCCGGGCTCGAAAATCCGCTCGGGAATCCGATCCTTGAGCGTATCGCCCAAGGACTTCAACGGCTTGTCAAAGGTCAGGAGATTCTTGATGATCTCCTCGAAGCCGGCAGTGTGCGTCATGATCTGGCGCATCGTGATCGGCTTGCCCTTGTAGGGCGGCATCTTGAAGTCGAGATAGTTGTTCACATCGGCGTCGAGATCGATTTTGCCGGCCTCCACCTGCTGCATCACGGCGGTCCAGGTGAACAGCTTGGACGTCGAGCCGGGCCGGAACAGGGTCGTGGCGGGATCGACCGGCTTGCGCTTGGCGACATCGGCGTAGCCGAAGCCACGCTGGGTCAGCACCTGGCCATCCTTGACGACGACCACGACGGCGCCGGCGACGTCGCCGCGTCCCAAAGCATAGGGCATATAGCCATCAAGCCAGGTGTCGACGTCCGCCTTGGTCAGCACCCCGTCCCCGGCCTGAACCGGCGGGGTCGCGGATGCCTGCTCGGTCCTGGTCGCGGGCTGCGGCAGGAACGAGGATGTCTGTTGGGTCAATGCCGGGGCGGCGGCGGCAAGGCCGAGCAGCGTCGCCAGTCCCCATTTGAACGAGTGCTTCCACATGCGATTGCGAGCCCCTTTCCTACTTGGCCTCCCTGGCCATCGACCGATTGCGTCCCTTGGCGGATCAGTTTATTCTGTTGCCTGATATGAAACGAAACCGTCCTGATTGAGACATAATGATCCTAATAAGAGAATTGTCAAATTTGTTGCGCAATCGATCAGGAGACGCGGCATGACGCAGACGCAACCGACGCTTGGCACCCTGCTCAAGGCCATGCGGGCGCGTAACAACTGGACGCTCAAGGAAATGAGCGACCGCAGCGGCATTCCGGTGTCGACCCTGTCCAAGGTCGAGCATGACCGGCTGACGCTGACCTATGACAAGCTGCTGCAACTCAGCCAGCGCCTGAACATCCGCATGTCGGAACTATTCGCGGAAAATGACCCGACGCCCGAGGTTGCGGTCACTGCGCGCCGCAGCCTTGGCGATCTGGCCCGCGCGGTGCGGGTGAACACCGCCAATTACGATTATTTCTATCTCTGTACCGAATTGCGGCGGAAGCGGATGATCCCGGTGGTCACGCGGGTCCGCGCCAAGTCGGCCGAGGAATTTGGCGACCTCGTTCATCATCCTGGCGAAGAGTTCATCTTCGTGATTCAGGGCCGGATCGTCGTGCATACCGAATTCTACGATCCAGTGACGCTCGAGGAAGGCGAATCAATCTATATCGATTCGAACATGGGTCACGCCTATGTCGCGGGCGATGGCTGCGACGAGGCCGTGATCCTGGGCGTCTGCTCCAGCGCCGACGACGGACTGATGAACTCGCTGCTCAACCTGCACGGGGAAGAGAATGAGCGGGAGGCACTGCCAGGCTGACACCGCCCGCCATTAGGACGACAGCGCGGCAGGAGCGGGCAGCCGACACGCCCATACCTCGCGCTGTCGCCCCTCATTTCCTGGATCGGGGCGCCTGGCGCGATATTTTCAGATTGAGACCGGCCAGCACGCCAGCGGCGGCGACGGTCAGATGGCCGCACCACGCGACCGCGCCATAGCCGGCCCCAAGCCCCGCCAGGTCCATCGCCAACGCCACCAACAGAATGGCGGCGCCGGTCCTGCGCAGCCGTCGGCTCGCCACCGCGTCCAGCGACCGACCGACAAAGTCCTTCTGGTGGCGCGCCATCGCCGCGCACAGGCAGGCGAAGGCCAGGACGCAGGTGCCGATTGCGAGAATATGGATCATGCGGTGACCAGTTCTTCCTGCCGCTTGCGGCCGCGTCTTGGCGCGACGGCCTCCTTGGCTTGCCCAGCCTTGCGCGCGGCAAAACCAAAGCCCGTCGCCAGGACCAGCATGACAAGGTCAAATCCGACGAACAGCCCGTCGCCGGTGACCAGGCCCGCCACCAGATTGCGGGGCACGGTCAGGGCGTTGATGACCGGCACTGCGGCGAACAGCGTCGCGGCGATGCCCAGGCTTTCGGCCCAGGCCCGGCGTTCCGGGCGTGCGATAGCCCAGACCAGCGTCCCGCCCCACAGGATGAACAGGCAGTGGATCTCCCAATCCGCACGGCCTTCCATGCCCAGCGGCAACAGGCGATTGGCCAGGAAATAGGCGGCTATGCCTGCGGGCAGGCCGGCGATGGCGGCGATGTTCAGGCGACTGACGATCCGGAAGCCGGCATGCGGCCTTGCTGGATCAGGCAGCTTCGCCCGGCGCTTGACGGTCCACAGGACCAGCCCGCTGCCAACCATGACCGCTCCGCCTACCCCCGAGAGAAAATAGAGCCAGCGCAGTCCCCAGCCGGCAAAGCGTCCGGCATGCAGGCCGATCATGACGCTCTGCGTCGCCATCGCCGCGCCCTGCGGCGCGCTTGCATCCCGCAGCGCGCCGTCGCTCGCCGCAAAGACCAGGCTCTCTCCCCGCGATCCGATCGCGCCACTGGACGCACGGGTCAGGGTGATGGTCGCATCGCGGTCTCCGGGATGGACGACGCGCACCGATCCCACATCGGCCCCGCCCCAGCGCTGCGACGCGGTCGCCATCAACGGTCCGACGGGCACCAGCGGCGCGCCGAAACCCGTCCGCTCACGCTCGTCGCCGCCCGGGAAAACCTGTTCAAAGAAAGTGTCGGCAGAGGCGTAATTGGCGGCGATGCCCCAGGGCATATATTGGGTGGCGAGCGTGACCAGCCCGGTATAGGTGATCATCAGGTAGAAGGGCAGCGCGAACACCGCCGTCACATTATGCGCGTCCAGCCAGCTACGCTGGCCCTTGCCGAAACGCAGCATGAAGAAGTCGGCAAAAATCTTCTTGTGAGTGACGATGCCAGACAGGATGGCGATCAGCATGAACATCGCGGCGACCCCGACCAGGTAGCGCGCCCACATCACCGGCATATAGTGCAGGTCGAAATGGAAACGATACAGGAAGAAGCCGCCCCGCGTCTCGCGCGCAGTGACCGGCTGCCCCTGCCCGTCCAGCGTGGCACTGGTCTCGCTGCGCTTGCGGCGCTGGGGCGCCTGCCCCTCCACCTTGCGGGGCTGCCAGAATAGCTCGACCGTCGGGCTGCGCGCCGATGGCGGCGAAATGAACCAGCTTTCCGCGTCCGGCTGCGTCGCCTGCAGATAGCCGATCGCCGCCTGGGTCGCGGCGATCCGATCGGTCGTGCCATGAACCTCCGGCTTCATCCAGCGGCTGATCTCCTCCTGGAAATAGGCCGCCGTTCCGGTAACGAACATCGCGAACAACAGCCAGCCGAGCAGCAATCCCGTCCAGGTGTGCAACCAGGCCATCGACTGGCGAAGCCCGTCCTTCACAGCCGCCCTCCGATCGCGATCGACATGGCCAGCGCACCGCCCAGAACGGCGGTCGCACCGGTCATCCACACCCAGACCCGGATCGTCGAGCGCGCATGGAAAATGGTCATGGCGATCAGCGCGAAGATCGCGAAGGATGCCAGGGTCGCGGCGATGCTGGCCTCAGCCGCCGCCATCGGCAGGTGGCGCGCCAACAGGCCGGTGATGATCGCGGTCAGCCCGTAGTTTAGCGGGATCGCGGCCAGGACCCGGCTGGCAACAGCCAACCGGTATCCGGGCAAGGTGGCTACCTTTGCCGCACCCATCAGAACTTGCCCCGCACCGTCGCCAGCCCGGCGCGGTCACGCCCGCTCATTCTCCTGAACACAAATCCCTCGCCCATTAATGATAATGACTTGCAAGAGCGCAATATGAGACAGTGGCGGTGATGTCCATAGCTAAATGGCGATGTCATATCGTCATCACGGCGCCTTTCCGTACGCCGCCCTCCCGCGGCGGCGGCGGGGGATCAGGCGCCCGGATGCGAAACCGATGGCTTTACCGCGGAACCGCTGCGCTTCCCCGTTCGCTTGAAGGCAACAGGTCACCCCCGTCGAACCAGGATCGTTCCAGCTTGGTCGGCGTCGGCCAGATCTCGTCCAGCGTCGCCGGGTCATAGATGCGGCCATTCTTCATCACCGCCGCAATCTTCTGTGCATTGGCGATGTCGGCCAGCGGATCGGCATCCAGGATCAGCAGGTCGGCGAACTTGCCCGGCACCAGGCTGCCGACATCGTCGCTATGGCCGATGACTTCCGCCGACCCGATCGTCGCCGCCTTCAGCGCTTCCATCGGCGTGGCGCCGCCGGCGGCAAAGGCCTGCAATTCCCACTGATAGCCCAGCCCCTGCATCTCGCCATGGCTGCCGATGCCCACCAGCCCGCCCGCGCGCTGGATCGCCACCGCATCCGCCGCGATCAGCTGCCAGCTCTGCGCCTCGGGCGGCAGCCAGTGGCGGTTGCGCAATTTCTCGCTGACGATGCCGCCCGGCACGAAATGGGTCCATTTCGCGTCGTCCTGCGGCCGCTTGTTGATGATGAAGTCGAACAAAGCCGGGGTCGTGCCATAGGCGACCGAGATGGTCGGCGTGTAGCTGGTGCGGCTCTGCGCGAACAGGCGCACCACATCCGCGCGCAGTGGCGACACCGGGATGCTGTGCTCATTGCCCGAAAAGCCGTCGATCGCGTGCGTCAGGTTCAACACCATGTCGCTCGCGCCTTCGGTCGTGGGCATCATCCCCAGCTCGGCCGCCGCCTCGACCATATATTGGCGCTGGGCGCGGTCGCCGATCATATAGCTCTTGATGTTGCGCGTGCGATAATGGTCGCGATAGCGGGTGAGGACGTCGATCGCATCCTGCTTGCTGCGGATCTCGGCATTGACGAACACGCCCGGTCCGGTCGACCAGGCGCGCGGCCCGCGCATCATCCCCGCGTCGATCATGTCCTGATAGGCGAAGACGTCGGTGGTGAAGGGCTGGACGTCGAGCGCGGAGGTCACGCCAAAGGCCAGGTTGGCGGCAAAGTCCCAATGGCCGCGTTCCTGAATGCCGCGCCGGATCTCGAACCAATGGGCATGGGTGTCGACGAAGCCGGGGACGATGAACTTGCCGCCGACATCGCGGATCGTCGCGCCCTGCGGCACGGCGACCGATCCGCTGACGCCGACCGCGACGATGCGATTGTCGGTGATGACGATGTCGGCATTGCGGATCACATCCTGCCCGCCCGCCATCGGCATGACGGTCGCGCCGCGCAGCACGACGCTGCCCTGCGGCACATCGCGCGGCAGTTCGACCGGCAGGACAAAGCTTTGCGCCTGCGCCTCGGCTGCACCTGGCACCGCGCTCAGCGCCTGCGCGGTCGGCAGCCGGCGAAAGGTCGATCCCACCGACCAGCTGACGGTCGCGCCCTTGTCCGCCCAGTCGATGAAATCGGCACCGACCCGCGTCAGCTTCTGCCGCGCGACGGCCGGCATATCCAGATTGACCGTAGCCGGCTCGCTGCCATTGGCGGGCGGGATATCGACCAGATAGGCCTGGCTGAACGACTTGATCAGCGCATGGCGGCCGTCCGGGCTGATCCGCACATCCTCGACCGGCGCGGGGCCGGGGAAATATTGGCCCAGCCCATGGGCCAGCACGCGCAATTCCAGCTGCGGTTCGCCGCCGCCCAGCGGCACCGACGACAGGCCGGCCGGGCTATAGAAATAGAGCCGGCCCGCATCCTTGCCGAACTGCGGCTGGCGCGCACCCATGCCATGGGCGATCAGGCGGGCTGCGCCACCACCGGCGGGCATGGCGATAATGTCGGTCGGGCGCGACGGGTCGATTTCCGATATTGCGCGCAGCCGGTCATAATGGCTCGCGCGCAGCGCCACCACGCCGTTGCCGTCGGGGCTGAAGATCGGCTCGCTGTAGAAGGCGGGAAATTGCGTCAGCCGGCGCGGCGTACCGCCGGTCGCCGGGATGGTCCAGACATGGCCGCCATCCTTGGCGGTCCAGCTGACATAGACGATCGTCTTGCCGTCGGGCGACCAGCTGGGCTGGAACGCATCGGCCGCGACAATGCGTTTGGGTGTCATGTTCGCTGTCAGCTTCTGGACATAGAGGCCGCCCAGCGCGGTGAAGGCGACGCTCTTGCCGTTGGGTGACTGGCGCGGCGCCTGCACCACGCGGACACGGACCGGCCCCTCCTCTTCCTTCTGCCGCACCCGGGTCAGCGGGCCGAGGCCCAGCTGCACATTGGCGGTGAAGGGAATGTCGCTCAGCGTGCCCGATGCGATGTCCAGCCGCTTGATCCCGCCGCCCACGCTGATCAGGATCGCCTTGTCGCCCGGCATGAAGCTGAAGCGCGGCAACAGGTCGGCATAATAGCCGCCATCCTGGCCGTCGCGGTCGATCGGGAAGGCGATCCACTTGTCCTCGCCGGTCTCCAGGTTGCGCAGGCGCAGCCCGTCCTGCTGCCCGCCCCTGGCGGTGCTGCGGCTGGCATAGGCGATCAGCCTGCCGTCATGCGACAGCGCCGGGCGCATCGCCCCGCCGGCCGACTGGATGATCGTCTCGTCCTGCCCGTTCTTTAGGTCGCGGCGCGCGATCGACCAGTTGGGCAGGTCATTCTCGGTCCAGGTATGGCCGCGCTTGGTCGCATAATAGACATAGCGGCCGTCGGGCGCGGCGACCGCGCCCATCGCGTTCATCTTGGCGTCCCAATTGTCGGGCGATCCCGCCTTGGTGATCTGGACGCCGCTGCCGCCATCCTTGTCATACATGAACAGCTCGAACGCCAGAATCGCATGGACCGTGCGCGAGACATAGACATAGCGGCCGTCGGGCGACCAGGCAGGCGAGGCATAGATGGCGACCGACTGGTCCTGCGACAATTGCTTGAGGCCGGTGCCGTCGACATTGGCGATCCACAAATTGGTGACGCCCGACCGGTCGGAGAGGAAGGCGAACTGCTTGCCGTCGGGGGAAAAGACCGGGTTGCGCTCGAACGCCATGCCGGTCAGCAGCGGCCGGGCGGTACCGCCGCCTGCGTCCAGCGCATAGATGTCGCCCAGCAGGTCGAACAATATCGTCCGGCCATCCGGCGAAATATCCGGCTGCATCCAGGTCGCCTCATGCGCGTCATAGCGCAGCGTCCGGGTGGGCGTCAGGCTCAGTCCTTTGCTGTCCTGCGCCTGGGCAGGATAGGCACAGATCAGGGAAGCACCCAGCAACAGGGAGGCAAGAGAACGCATCGCGGCCTTTCGGTCAGGAACTAACGGGGCAGAAATGAAGGGGCCGCACCCTTGCGGATGCGGCCCCGGTCTTCAAGGCTTACAGGCTCCAGTCGGCACGCAGGCCGATGGTACGGGGCCGGATGATCGATCCCTGCGGCGTCGCCGCATCGTTCGCGAACGGGGCGTTCAGCACGCCATATTTGTCGAACACATTGTTGGCGAAGGCCATCAGCCGGACCTTTTCGCCCAGGCCGATCGAGGCGCGCAGGTCGAACACGTTGAAGTCGCCGCGCCGCGACACATCGTCGAAGCTGGTCGGCGCCGACGACAGGTAACGATGCGCGATGTCGAAGGTCGGGGCGCCCGACACATCGGCGAAGGTCAGCGTCAGGTTGTTGGCGATCGACCATTTGGACGAACCGGGCAGGGTCGTGCCCTTGGCATAGCCGCCCAGGCCCGCGACATCGAAGGGATAAGGCAGGAATTCGGTCAGCTTGGCATCCTGATAGGTGATGTTGCTGCTGAACCGGATCATCCGGTTGACATTGACCGTGCCGGAAAATTCCACGCCCTTGATGCGCGCGCCGCCGGCATTGACGACATAGGAATAATAGGACGGGCCGGGGCCGAATAGGCGTGCCTGAATATTGTTCCAGTCGATCTGGAATGCGGTCAGGTCCACGGCGAATCGGCCGTCGCCGGTCTGCGCCTTCACGCCGGCTTCGTAATTCTTGACCTCGTCACTGTCATAGGCCTGCGGAATGCTGGGCAGCAGCCCGGCATTGGGGTTGATGCCGCCGACCCGATAGCCTTCCGAATAGGTGGCATAGACCATCAGATTCTTCGACGGGCGATAGGCGATCGTCGCCTTGGGCAGGAAGCCGTCCTCCTTCTGGTTCACGCTGCCGCTCGCGTCATCGGGGGTGTAGCCGCCCGGATAGCCGCCCAGCGCACCGGCCTGGTTAAGCACGTCGGCCTTGGCAGTGGTGTCATAATAGCGGCCGCCCAGCGTGATCTCGATCTGCTCGATCGGCTTGTAGGACAGTTCGCCGAAGATGCCGAAATCTTCGTTCGTGCTCTTGGTAAGATAGCCATAGAGGCGATCGCCCGGGGTCAGCTGGCTGCCCGAATAGCCACCGAACAGGTCAGGGTTGGCGTCGATATAATTGGCCGCCCCGGCCTGGAATATCTGGTCATAGCTGTTCTTCTTGGCCTGCATGTAGCTGACGCCGATCAGCCATTTGAACGGCCCTTCGCCCGCCGAAGCCAGCCGCGCCTCGACCGTCTTGATGAGGGCGTCGGCGTCTCCCACCGAATAGGCCGCGCCGTCGCCGGTCGTCACCCCGGTGACATAGGCATAGGGGTAGGAGAAGATGGTGGTGTTGGTCTTCTTGGTGATCGATCCCAGCACCGTCAGATTGGCGATGTCGCCCACTTCCTGGTCCAGGCGCAGACTGTTCATCCAGAATTCCGTCTTCTGGGTTTCGGCACGCGGCAGGTCGCGAACATAGGGGTTGCCCAGGTCGAGATAGGTCTGGTCGTCCAGCTTGCTGTCCTGCCAGCTCGACAGATAGGTGACCTTGGTGGTCTCACCCAGATTGGCGACGATCGATCCGCGCAGGCCGCGCGTGCGATAGTCGTTGGAGCCGTTCACGCCGATCCCCGGATTGTCGAGATAGCCCGCGTCGAACCGCTGCAGCGCCATCAGGCGCACCGCCAGCTTGTCGGCCACCAGCGGCACGTTGACCATGCCCTTGACTGCATAGTTCAGCTCGCCCGATGCGTTCTTGGTGGTGCCGACCAGGCCCGATGCTGCGGCGTCAATCTTCGAGGGATCAGCGACATTGGCGACATAATTGACCAGGCCGCCCAGCGTCGAGGAGCCGAACAGCGTGCCCTGCGGCCCGCGCAGCACTTCGACGCGCTGCAGGTCGAACGTGTCGACGTCAGGGATGCCGATCGGGAAACCCGGCTCCACCACCGGCACTTCATTGAGATAATAGCCGACCGTGGTCTGGCCCTGCTCATGATAGGTGGTGGCGGCGACGCCGCGGATGACGACTTCGGAAATGCCGGGCTGATAATCGTTGAACACCACGCCGGGCAGTCGGACGATATAGTCCGACAGGCTGTTGGCGTTCATCTTCTTGAGCTGTTCGCCGGTGACGGCGCTGATCGGCAGCGCGACCTGGCGGATATCCTCGTCACGCTTGCCGGCGGTGACGATGATCGTCTCGCTGTCGCTGGCGGCCGGGCTTGGGCGAAGGCAGTGCCCGACAGCATGGTCGCGGCCGCCATGGCGGCCAGACTTGCCGTCTTGAGATGCGTCAATCTTCTCATTGTCATTCCCCTTTATGTTGCGAAAGGCGGCTGTTTTGAGCCGTTCCTCTCCCTTGCTCTGTTGTTAAATCTCGCTGCCCTCGCCAAAGCGCTGGCGGCCGCCCACGATCGTGCGCAGCACCCTGGTCGCGCCGGTCTTGGCCGGGTCGATCGCGAACAGGTCGGCATCCAACACCGCGAAATCGGCCAGCATGCCCGGTTTCAGCAGGCCCATCCGATCGTCGGAAAAGCCGGCAAAGGCGTTGGTTGCGGTGTAGGCGTGCAGCGCCTGCAGCATCGTCAGCTTCTGCTGCGGCAACCAGCCGCCTGGATTGGCGCCGTCGATCGTCTGGCGCAGCACGGCGGCGGCAACCCCGGTCAGCGGGTCGAGCGGCGCCACCGGCCAGTCCGATCCGAAGGCGACCTTCGCCCCGGCGTCGAGCAGCGAGCGGAAGGCATAGGTGCCCTTCAGTCGCTCCGCGCCGATCCGCTGGATCGCCCAGCGGCCGTCGTCGATCGCATGATAGGGCTGGACCGACGCGATCACCTGCTGCCGGGCAAAGCGCGGGATCGCCGTCTGCGTCAGATGCTGGGCATGTTCGATGCGGAAACGGCGGTCGCGCGCGCCATTTTTCGCGGCGGCGGCGGCGAAGATGTCCAGCGCTTCGTCATTCGCCTTGTCGCCGATGCCGTGGATGGTGATCTGCAGGCCAGCGGCATCCGCATCATTGGTCCATTGCTGCACGTCGGCGCGCTTGTGGATCGGGAAGCCGCTGGTGTCGGGCGCATCGTCATAGGGGCGATAGAACATCGCCGTGCGCGACCCCAGCGACCCGTCATATTGCAGCTTCAGCCCGCCCCAGCGGACCCAGTCGTCGCCGCGCCCTTCGGCCTCGATCAGCGCCTTGAGCTTCGCCCAGTCCTGCAGGGGCACGAAGGAATAGAAGCGCATGTCCGTCTCGCCCTTCGCACGCAGGCGGCGCAGCGTGTCATGGGTGATCCAGTCGAGTTCGGTGGTGTGGACCTGGACCACGCCCTTGGACAGGCCATGGGCGATGCCCTGGCGCGCGGCATCCTCCTTGTCGGCGTCGGTCGGCGCGGGGATGGCGCGCTTGACCAGGTCCATCGCCGCGTCCTTCAGGATTCCGGTCGGGTTGCCGGCCTTGTCGCGCACGATCATGCCGCCGGGCACGTCGGGCGTGTTGCGGTCGATCCCGGCCAGCTTCAGCGCCAGCGAATTGAGCGCCAGCATATGCAGGTCCAGCCGCTGCACCGCGACCGGGGTGTTGGGCGTCACCGGGTCCATCCAGCTGCGGTCGGGCAGGTCACCGCCCCACAATTCCGCGTCCCAGCTGCCGCCCTGCAGCCATTGGCCGGGCTTCAGCGCCTTGGCCGCCTCGCCGACGATGCGGGCAAATTCCTGCGGGCTCTTCGCCTCGCGCAGATTGGGCTGGCTCAGCAGATAGGAGCCGGTCAGGAAATGGGTGTGCGCGTCGGTGAAGCCGGGCATGACGAAGGCGCCGCCCAGATCGACGATGCGCGTGCCCTTGCCCGACTGCGCCTTGACCGCCGCCGCCCCGATCGCCGCGATCCGCCCGCCCACGACACCGATCGCCGATCGCTGCACGGGCATGCCCTCGCCGGTCCAGACCGTCGCGTTGACATAGGCGGTCTCCAGCGTCTGGCCCCTGGCCCACAAGCTGCTGCTCAGTGCCAGTCCGGCGAGGCCGGTCGCGCCCCCGGCCAGCATCTCGCGTCGACTGAACATCATGACTCTGCTCCCTCGTGGCTGGTCTCGTCCAGCCGGTCCTCATTGTAGATCCGCATCCAGTCGCGCAGGCCGCCGGGCGCCAGGCTGCCGACAATCTCGTTGATGCCCTGGCGGCTTTCGTCGCGACCCAGCTTGAACCGCCCGTCGATCGCGCGGACATGCGCGCGAAAGCCGATGATATGCTTCATCATCGGTTCCAGCCGCGCGCCGGCATCCTCGATATGCCAGGGGGCGACGCGGCCCGCCTCCATATGATCGGTCAGCGTCTCGATCGATTCGCGCGTCGCCTCGGGCAGCAGTTCGACATCGACGGTCAGCACCGCCATCGCATAGTTCCAGGTCGGCACCCAGTGCGGGTTCGACTGCATCTCGGGCGAGATATAGGCCTGCGGCCCATTGACCAGCACGGTGGCGCGCGGCGCCGCGCGCAGTTGCGCGACCTGCGGGTTGGACAAGGCGAAATGGCCGAGCAGCGAGACCAGCGCGCCGCCTTCATCGCATTCGGCCAGCAGCGGCAGCGGCGTGGCGCCGAAACCGGCCGCGCTATGGGAGACGATCCAGCACAGCGGATGGTCGCCGATCAGGGTGACAATGTCGTCCGGGGAACGGGGCGCATATTTCATATGCGTGACACTGCGCCGGCATTGGACCCTTCCGAAACATCCAATTCGGGAAAGTGAAGGGGTCCAAGCGACAGGTCAGGGTTCGGCGCAGCGGCGCAGCGCCTGCAACACCTCCTTGGCCTCATCTTCGGTCAGGCTGGCAAAGCCGATCCGCAGGCCCCGCTCGGTCCCTTCCGCCGCCGCATAGCTATGCGAGGAGGCAAAGCTGAGGCCGATCTCGGGCGCGCGCGCTTCCAGCCGGTCGAGCGCCGCCATATCCTTGAACTGCAACCAGAAGGCGAGGCCCCCATCGGGCAGGCGATAGTCGACCAGCCTGTCCATTTCGCTGTCAAGGTTGCGGGCGAAGGCGTCGCGCCGCCGGGCATAGATTTGCGCCGTCTTGCGCACATGGCGACGGACCTCCCCGCTCTCCAGCAGTTCGGCGGCGGCCTCCTCCGTCACGGTGTTGCCCATGCCGTCGATCAGCGAGATTTGATAGGCCAGCGCATCGACCAGCTTGGGCGCGGCGGCGATATAGCCGATGCGCAGCGCCGGCACGAGCAGCTTGGACATCGACCCGGCATAGATCACCCGCGCCGGGGCATAGCTGGCCATCGGCAGCAGCGGCTGGGCGCCGAAATGAAATTCATGGTCATAATCATCCTCGATGATCGCGAAGGCGAATTGCCGCGCCAGTTCCAGCAGGCGCAGCCGCCGCTCGGGCCGCATCGACACGGTGGTCGGGAACTGGTGGTGCGGCGTCACGAAGATGGCACGGACGCGATGCTTGCGACAGGCGCGCTCGACATCGGCGACATCGACCCCGTCCTCGTCCAGCCCGACGGTGACGATCTTCGCGCCGCAGGCGCGGAAGGCGGCGACCGCCGGCTCATAGGTCAGCCGTTCGACCAGCACTGCGTCGCCCGGCCGGATCAGGATGCGGGCGGTCAGGAACACGCCCATCTGGCTGCCCCTTGTGATGCAGATATTCTCCGCACCCACCATCAGCCCGCGCTGGCGCCGCAACATGCTGGCGATCTCCTGCCGCAGCCGGGGCGATCCGCGCGGGTCGCGATAGTGCAGCGCATTGGCGCGCGACGCGCCCTCCGCCGCCTTGCGATAGGCACGGGCCAACAGGTCGGCGGGGAAGAGGCGCCCGTCGGCGACGCCCTCGTCCAGCTTGCGCCATTTGCCCGCCGGAATCGCGATCAGCCGGTCGGGCGCCGCCAGGAACGGATATTCGGTCTCGTCTGCCTGACGTATGTCGGGCGCAATCGGCGGGGCGGGTGCATCATCACTACTGGGCAGGGACGTCGACACGATGGTGCCGCGCGTCCCCGCGCTCACCAGCCAGCCCTGTGCGATCAGTTCCTCATAGGCGGTGACGATGGTCTTGCGGTTGACCTCCAGCGCCACCGCCAGGTCCCGACTGCTCGGCAGGAACTCGCCAGGCAGCAGCCGGCCGCGCTCGATCTCGTGGATCAGCCCGTGGGCGATCTGCATGTAGCGCGGGCTGTCCGGCGCGATGCGTACACGTTCCTTGAGCGGCAGGGTCCAGGGGCGCAGCATCAGGCCCGGTACCAGAAATATCGGCACGGCAAAAGCGTCCCTCGGCCGGGCCAGAAACAGCCAAGCTATTCTCCTTCGGCAATGGCCTCCAGCGCCGCGATGTCGATCATGCGCACGCCACGACGCCCAGGCAGCGCGATCATGCCGAGCCGTTTCAATTCGGTCATCTGTCGCGACACTGTCTCGATTGTCAGCCCCAGAATATCGGCGATCTGCTGGCGCGACAAAGGCAACTCGATCACATTCTGGTCGTCAGCCCGCAGACGACGGCTCATGTCGATCAGGAATGTCGCTACCTTCTGGCGCGCATTCTTGCGGCCCAGCAGCAGCATCCAGGCCCGGGTGCGGTCCAGATCGTCGAGCGTCCGCTGCAGCAGGCGATGCTGCAATTCCCCATGCGCCAGCGCAAAGCTGTCGAAGGCGCGTCGTGGAAAAAGACAGAGCCGCGCATCGGTGAGTGCCGTGACATTATGCGGCGTCAGCGCGCCAAAGGGCCGACCGATAAAGTCGGAGGCGTAGACGACGCCCACGATCTGCTCGCGCCCATCGCCCGTACATGTCGCAAGCTTGAGCGTACCTGCAATGACATTGGCAACGACCATGCTGTCATCGCCTTCCCACATCACCGTCTGTCCGGCATGGACCGACACATGTCGCCCGATGCGATTGAGCGCCGCGCGATCCGCCTCCGAAAGATCGGCACAGATGGCGCGCGACCGCACCGCGCAATCATCGCATGAACGGCTGGGACAGTTGCGCAGCGTAGCAGCGGAAAGCGGCACGGCGCCGTCGTCGGATGACGGATTTTGCGCCAGATCAAATAGCATGTCCATGTGCCCTGCATGGCGCGGGCGTTAGCGCAGACCTATCCGTAAATATCCTTACGCGGCATGACGCGCTAGGCGATGCCGGCCTGAAACGCGATGCGCAACGCATCCGCCAGGCTTTTCACCTTCAGCTTCTCCATCATATGGGCACGGTGAATTTCGACGGTACGGGGGCTGATCCCCATGTCATGGGCCATCGTCTTGTTGGGAAGCCCCCGAACCAGGCCAATCAGCACCTCCCGCTCCCGATCGGTCAGGATGTTCAGCTGTGCCTGTGCATCCACAGCCTTCCCGCTCGCATCCCGATCGGCCAGAGACTGGCGCTTCGCGGCTTCGATACGGGCCAGCAGTGCGCCCTTCTCGAACGGCTTTGCGATGAAATCACTGGCGCCGGCCTTCATCGCCGACACGGCCATGTCGACATCGCCATGACCGGTCATGATGACGACCGGCAACATGATGCCGCGACCGCGCAATTCCCGCTGCACCTCCAGGCCGTCCATGTCCGGCATGCGCACGTCGAGCAGCACGCACCCCGCCGGCAAGCCCGCCGCTTCCTTCAGAAATTCCACGCCCCCCTCGAACAGGCGGACAGCATAGCCGCTGGTCCGCAGCAGGAAGGACAGCGAACGGCGGATCGCCTCGTCATCATCGACGACATAGACGGGATAGGATTGGGTCATGATTGCGTATCCGGTTTCTGGTCTGCACTATCCAGGGTGAAGTGAAACGCCGCGCCACCCCATGGCGAGCGGCCGGCCCAGATACGGCCGCCCTGCCCCTCTACGATGGTCTGGCTGATCGACAGGCCCAGCCCCATGCCCTGCGCCTTGGTCGTGGCAAAGGGCGTGAACAAGGTCCGCGACATGTCGGGGTCCAGGCCCGGCCCGCTGTCGGCGATCACTACCTCCACCCGGCCCGCGTCGTCGGTCGTCGCACTCAGATGCAGGATGCGGGCAGGCTGCGCACGCATCGCCTCGATCGCATTCTTGACCAGATTGATGATGACCTGCTGCAACTGGATGCGGTTGATCAACACCTTGTCGATATTCGGATCGACCCGGATGTCCATGTCGATCCCCCGGCTGTCCACCCCGATGAAGGCCAGCGCAGCGCCCTCCGCCAGCACATCGCGCAAAGTCTCAGGCTCGCGCAGCGCCTCGCCGCGCCGGATGAATTCCCGCAGCGAGCGGATGATCCCGCCCGCGCGCAACGCCTGCGCCGCGCTTTCGCTCATCGCCTCGCGCAGCATCTCGCGGTCGACCGGGCCGTCAGTGTCGAGCAGATCCCGCCCCGCCTCCATATAATTGGCGATCGCGGTCAGCGGCTGGTTCAGTTCGTGTGCCAGCGTCGTGGCCAGCGTCCCCATCGCCGTCACCCGGCTGGCATGGGCCAGTTCGACCTGCAGATCCGCCACCCGGCGCTCAGTCTGCTGCCGTTCGGTGAGATCACGGATGAACCCGGTGAACAATTGCCGCGCCTCATCGTCCACCACCCCGACCGACAATTCGATGGGAAATGTCGATCCGTCACGGCGGCGGGCGCTGGTCAGCCTGCCAGTGCCGATAATCCGCTTTTCCCGGGTTCGCAGATAATGATCGATGTAGCCGTCATGCCGTTCCCGATCCGGCGAGGGCATCAGCATCGAGACATTTTCGCCCAGTACATCGCTTTCGGCATATTGGAACATACGCTGGGCCGCCGCGCCAAAGGACACGATGCGCCCGCGTCCATCGATCACGATCAGGGCATCGGGTACCGTGGCCAGGATCGATCCCAGCAACGCCTGCTCCAGGCTGTGCGCCCGAGCGCTCAGGCCCTCGGTATCATCGTCAGCAACCGCCATGCTGCCTCCCTGCAGATCGTCATGGATCATAGGCCAAAAAAGCGCGCCCTGCCCTTCATGCACCGTGTAAACCAACCCTAGAAAGTCGCCATTGGCCCTCTCTATCAGGAATAGTCCTTATTTCTTCGCGCATCTGAAAAGAGAAGAAGCAAGGGATGAACTGGACAAGGATACGCCTCGAGCTGGCCCGCACCGACGATTTCCCCAGAGGATCGGCGGCGCGCAGCTATGTTCTGCGCCTCCCCCTCAAGGCTGATGGGCTGATCGACGAACAGGAATATCGGCGGCATCCCGAATTGGCGACCGTCGGCCGCTTCTGGTCCAATGAACCGGATCGGCACGGTTGCCTGCTGCACAGACGGGAAGGCTGGATATTCGCCTACCGCCCCGATGGGCAGAACAGCGAACGCATTGCCCATCTGACACAGGATGTCATCCGCGCGGGCCGCTTTCTGACCCTTACCGGGTCTGACGGCACCCAATTCCCATTGCTGATAAAATCCCTCGCCCCCGCCTGAACGAAAGGAATATGCGATGACATCTCTCGAAACCCGCACCGGCTTGCACTTTGATGTGCGTTCCGCAACGCCCGCCGATACCGATGCCGTCATCAGTTTCTTCGCCAGGGTATCGGACGAAGACCGGCGTTTTCGATTTCTCTCTTCGGTTCAGAACCTGAGCAAGGCGCATGCCCAGGTGATCACCGATTTCACCCCGCAGCGTCGCGAAACCTTTCTCGCCTTCCTGCCCGGGACCGATGCGATCATCGCCGCCGCCACGCTGGCCGCGGATTCGCAAGGGGACAGTGCCGAAGTCGCGATCTCGATCGACGCGGACTATAAGGGACGCGGCATCGGCTGGACCCTGCTCGACCATGCCGCCGCCGTCGCCCAACAATGGGGGGTGCGCAAACTGCGGTCGATCGAGAGTCGCGAAAATCATGCCGCGATCGCATTGGAGCGCGAACAGGGTTTTTCCGTCAGCGCGATCGAGGATGATCCCACATTGCTGCTGCTCGAACGCCAGTTCTAAAACCGCCTTCGGCACAGCGGCCCCATCACCATGCGATGGGGATGGCGCCTTTCGGTGCCACCCCCATCGCCCACATCAAAAGCGCATACCGACGCCAACGCCAAAGACCAGCGGATCGAGGTCGATCTTGACCTTCTGCACCCCGGCAGCGCTGGTCGACAGCCGCGCCGTCGTATCGATGTCGATATATTTGACGTCCAGGTTCAGGAACAGCTTGTCGGTCAGATCGATGTCGATGCCGGCCTGCGCCGCCCAACCGAAACTGTCGGACATATGGACTTTGGTCTTGCCGACCGCATCTTCCAGCGCGTTCGACGCATTCTCGTTGTAGAATAGCGTATAGTTGACGCCGGCGCCGACATAGGGACGCACCTTGCCTTCCGGCAGGAAATGATATTGCGCGGTCAGCGTCGGCGGCAGCACCCAGGTCGATGCCAGCTTGCCGATGCTTCCGGTCGTACCGCTCCGTCCGCTGGCGTTATGCTTGGTCGTCGCCGCGATCAGTTCAAACCCGATATGATCGGTTGCCATATAGGTGAAATCGATCTCGGGCATGACGGCATTGTCGACCCCGACCTTCTCGCCCGGAAAACCCGGCAGAACGCTGCCGCTCTTCTCATTGGGCGCAACGAGAATGCTGCGCAGACGGATCAGTACGTCGCCCTGCTTCGCCTGGGCCGGCGAAGCCAGCGCCGCGATCGCCACGGCGCCGCCGAGCAGGATGGTCTTCATGGTCATTGCGTGTCTCCTTCCCTTCCGGATGCCCCCGGGGGCGACGCCCTGGGGACTGGTGACGCGCTTTTGATGCGGGCTGCGGCATACGGCATTGATCCCGCGCAAGGTGGAATTTGACATGGCGCAATGCCACCCGCGATGCCAGCTGCGATCAGGACGGTCATGTGGACCTATTATCCCGATCTGCTCGCCCAGCCGGTGCCCCGCTATACCAGCTATCCCACAGCTGCGCAGTTCACTGCCGATGTCGGCGCGACCGACATGGCCAGCCGGCTTGACACATTGGATGCCGGGGCGTCCCTCTCCCTCTATGTCCACATTCCCTATTGCCATGACATCTGCTGGTATTGTGGCTGCAATACCGGCGCCGCGAACCGCAGCCACCGGCTGTCAGCCTATGTCGAGGCGCTGGAACAGGAGATCGCCCTGGTCGCAACACGGCTGGGCGGGCGTGGTCGGGCAAGACGCATCGCCTTTGGTGGCGGCAGCCCCAATTCGTTGCCGCTCGTGGATTTCATCCGCCTGCTGCAGCAACTGCTTTTGTGCTTCGACGTCCATGACGCGGAGATTTCGGTAGAGCTTGACCCGCGCAGGCTGGATCATCAGTGGATCGCGACTTTGGCGGCTATGGGCGTCGATCGCGTCAATCTGGGCGTGCAGACCTTCAGCCCCCATGTTCAGGCGCGCATCGGCCGCATTCAGCCGTTGGGCATGGTCGAACGCGCTGTCGACGGTCTGGCTCAGGCCGGTATCACGACCGGTTTTGACCTGATGTATGGGCTGCCGGGGCAAGGCATGGACGATCTGGCCGCCACGCTGGACATGGCGATCCGCATGGCGCCCGCCCGGATCGCGCTGTTCGGCTACGCCCATATGCCGCGCTTGCTGTCGCGCCAGCGCAGGATCCCGGCCAATGACCTGCCCGGCCAGGCCGCCCGCTTCGCCATGGCAGCCCATGGCTATCAGCGCCTGACCCGGGCCGGCTATCGCGCAATCGGCTTCGATCATTTCGCGCTGGCCGACGATTCCCTGGCTCAGGCGGCAGGCGAAGGTCGCCTTCATCGCAATTTCCAGGGCTTCACCGACGACGACGCCGATGCGCTGATCGGCCTGGGAGCGAGCGCCATCAGCCAGTTTCCCGACCTCATCGTGCAGAATGAAAAACAGTCCGGCCCCTACCGGACACTGGCAGTCGCCGGACATTTGCCCGCAGCGCGCGGCGCCGTGCGTACCCCACAGGACAGGCAGCGCGCCGATATCATCCAGTCTCTGCTGTGCACCGGCCAGGCTTCGATCGGCGCCACAACGGGCTGGCCGGATCTCGCCATGTTCGAGGCCCGTAATCTGGTGCATGTCGAGTCGGGCCAGATCAGGCTGACGGAACGCGCCTTGCCCTACGCAAGGGTCATCGCCGCTAGGTTCGACGCCTATCTGCAGCCGCAGGAAAAGCGGTTCAGCAATGCGATCTAGACGGCCTGTTTCTGCCGATCCGCGCCCTCGAACCGTACCGATATGCGTGTCCCCGGATTGCCCGGCGCAATGGCCAAGCTGGCGCCCATGCGCGATGCAGCCGACTGGACGATCGCCAGGCCAAGGCCGGTGCCATCCGGCCCGGACAGCCCTGCGGCCCTGAAAAAGCGCTCAAATACCCTGTCCTGATGTTCCGGGGCGATGCCCGGACCATCATCGCTGACGATCAACAACATGGCGTCCCCGTCCCGGGCAAGCGTGACCGCCACGGTACCACCCGGCTGATTGTAGCGAATGCCATTGTCGATCAGATTGGCCAATATCTCGAAGATCAGCGTGCGATGGGCCTCGACCCGATAATTCTCCTCCTCGGCCGCATCCAGAGTCAGTTCGACCTGCGCATGGATCGCCTGATTGATCAGCCGGCCGATCACCGCCCGGCTGACCTCCTTGAGGTCGACCATCTCGGTCGGTGGCGATACGCCGCTTTCCTCGGCCCGGGCGAGCGCCAGCAACTGGGTCACCAGCCGTTCCAGCCGCAGCACCGCGTCGGATATCTCGTCCATCGCCTGGGACGAACCCCGCCGTGCCAGCTCGATCTGGACCTTGAGCACCGACAAGGGCGTACGCATCTGGTGTGACGCATCCGCCGTGAAGCGCCGTACACCACCCGTCGCCCGATCAAGCTGCCCCAGCAACCGGTTGAATGCGCTGGCCAGCGGCTGCAGTTCGCTGGGCAATGGCCCGGTGTCGAGCGCGGAAAAATCGGGGCGTGCGCGGATGTCGCGGACTTCGACCGCGCGGCGCAGACGCACGAGCGGCCGCAGGCTCCATCCAAGCGCCGGGCGCAGCAACAAAATGGCCACGCCCACCAGGGTCAGTTCCCCGATCAACAGGCCGACCATCAACCGGTTGGCAAGCGCCCGACGGTTATCCAGCGTCTCGGCCACCTGCACGATGACCGGCTGGTTGATCCGCGGCAGGCTGCGCCGGACCTCACCGATCCGGATGTCCTGTTCACGATAGCGAGCAAAGCGGAAACGGGGCTGGTCGACCTGCAGCGTCACCGGATCGGGCGCGGGCAGGTCCGCATATCCGGTCAGCAGCGCGCTGCCAACCGCGACCCGATAATAGACATTGTCGCGCTCGCTATTCTCCAGCATGCCAAAGGCAGCGGGCGGAAGGTCGAGCGTCACCTCTCCCCGCTCCACCTGCACGGTTTCCGCGATCGCGCCCAGGGCGCCGCCCAGAACCCGGTCATTCGTCCGGCGGACCACATCGGAAATCAGCGTCGCGCCCCCGATGCCGATGATCGCCGCCGCCCCCAGCAATGGTCCCAGCATGGCCGCCAGCAAGCGGGTGCGCAGGGCAATGGCACGACCTTCACTTGGCATCGAGCATATAGCCCACGCCGCGCACCGTGCGAATGCCCGGACCATCAGGAGCCAGCTTGCCGCGCAGGCGGGTCACATGCACCTCGATCGCATTGCCGCCGACCGGTTCATCAAAGCCGAAGACCTCGCCGATCAACAATTCGCGCGGCACCACCTGCCCCGCCCGCGTGGCCAGCGCCTCCAGCACCGCCAGTTCGCGCCGCCGCAGATCAAGCGACCGCCCGGCCACATCGGCCGTGCCGGTAGAACGGTTGACGGTCAGGGTACCGACGATGATTTCCGGCGTCGGATCACCGCCGCGGCGACGACCAAGTGCCCGCACCCGCGCTTCCAGTTCCTCCGGCTCGAACGGCTTGCGCAGATAATCGTCGGCGCCCAGGTCCAGTCCGCGCACCCGGTCATCCAGCGCGTCGCGCGCCGTCAGCATCAGGACCGGTACCTTTTCCCCCCGCCGGCGCAGTTCCGCCAGCACGGTGAAACCATCGATATCGGGCAGACCGACATCCAGGATCACCAGCGCATAGGGTTCGCTGCCGACGATAGCCAGCGCATCCTCGCCGGTGACGACATGGTCAATCGCATGCCCTCCCGCTCGCAGAAGGGCTGCAATGCTGCGGGCAAGCGCCGCGTCATCCTCGATCATCAAAATCCGAATAGGGCACCCGATGCTGAAAGGTTGATGACAGCTTGGCTTCGTAACTGACGCTCCTAATCCGACGGAAGAACGGAACATGCGAGGAGCAGGGTCGATGCGAAGGGTTATTCAGATAGTGGCGGCGCTGGCAAGCCTGTCCGTCACCAGCGCGACAGCGGTGGCGCAAAGGCCGACCGGCTATCCGCGTTCCTATGACGATCTGGTCGCCGATGCCCGCGCTGAGCGGCAGGTGATCGTCTATGCCAATGCCGACACATCCGAAATGGCACCCGTCATCCTGGCGTTCCAGCGCCGCTATCCTGGTGTCACCGTCAGCTATTCCGATCTCGGGTCAAACGAGATGTTCCGCCGCTTCTCGACCGAGGCGCGCGGCGGCAGGATGTCGGCCGACCTGGTCTGGTCGTCGGCGATGGACCAGCAGGTCAAGCTGATCAACGATGGTTTCGCCCAGGCCTATGCCAGCCCTGAAAAGCCCGCTCTCCCACCATCGGCGGTCTGGAAGAATATGGGTTTCGGCGTCACCGCCGAGCCGATCGCCTATGTCTACAACAAGAAGGCGATACCCCACCCCCCACGCAGCCATGCCGCGCTGGAGGCGATGCTGCGCCAGGATCGCAAGGTGCTGACCGGCAAGGTCGCGACCTTCGATCCTGACAAGTCCAACACCGGCTATCTCTATTTGACCCAGGATTATGCCATTACCCGCGACACCCGCTCGCTGGTGGAGGCGATGGCTGCAACCCGGCCGCAATTGCACATCACCACCGAACCGATGCTGCGTGGTGTGGCCGAGGGCAAATATGCGATCGCTTATAATGTGATCGGTTCCTACGCGGTCGAACGCGCCCGGCGCGATCCGCGCATCGGCGTGGTGTTTCCCGAAGATTATACCATCGTGATGTCGCGCATCGCCTTCATCGCGCGTGAAGCGCGGCATCCTGCCGCCGCCAAGCTGTTTCTCGATTTCCTGCTGTCGCGCGAGGGGCAATCGCTGCTCGCCCAGCATAGCCTCTGGCCGGTGCGCACCGACATCAAGGGACGTCGCCTGCCCGCTGCCCAGGCCCGCGCGATCCGCGTCGGCCCGCAGCTTCTCGTCAATCTCGACCGCCTCACGCGCCAGCGCTTCCTGCGCGAATGGCAGGCGGCGCTTGTTTCAGGAGCCCGATAAGCATGTCCCACCTGATGTTGCGCAGCGGTTGCGCCGCGCTGGCGTTGATCATTGCCACCCCCGCGCTTGCCCAGACGCCCAGTCCCGACGAACTGGCCGCACTGGTCAAGGCCCAGGCCGTGGAGATCGCCACGCTCAAGGCCCGGCTCGACAAGCTGGAGGGCCAACAGGTCGCCGCACAGGCGGCAACGCAACAGGCGGCAACGCAGCAGCCTGCGCCGCAGATGGCGCAGCAGGACGCCACCCAGCCGCTGGTGATCACCCCCTTCGCGCCGCAGATCGTGCCGCCCGGCCCCGCTGACCTCGACGTGGCACAGGCCCGTGCGGTCGCCGCCAACCCGGCCGGGGTCACCACCGAATGGGGGGCGGGCCTGCCTGTCTTCCGTTCGGCCGACGGCGTCTTCACCTACAAGCCGCGTGGCCGCATCCTGGTCGATGTCAGCTCGACCATGGGCTCGAAATATAATGGCCGCAACACCACCACGACCGGCATGCGTGCGCTGCGCCTGGGTCTGGAAGGCGGCGTCGGCCCACATTTCTTCTACCAGTTTGAAAGCGATTTTTCGGAGAATGAGGTCGACATCGTCACCGCTTTTCTGGGCTATCGCAACAAGATCAGCAGCAAGATCGACTATGATGTGCGCGCCGGCCACCTGTTCAACGACCGTTCGTTCGAGGGCAGCACCGGATCTGATTCGACGCCCTTCCTGGAACGTACCGTGGTCGCGACAGCGATCATCCCGCAGCGCGGCTTCTATGGCATCGGCATCATGGGCCGCATGTTCGGACCCAATTGGCACGCCTCGCTCAGCGTGACCGGCGACCGGGTCGATGGCGACCAGACCACCAATGACAGCCGCACGCTGATGGCGCGCGCGCACTGGAACCCGATCAAGACCGATCGATCGCTGCTGCATGTCGGCGGCTGGTTCTTCGACGAGGCACTCTCTTCCGCCGCGACCACGCTGACCCGCAGCACCGTGATCGGTGGTCGCTTCAACGGCGCGGTGCGCGTGACGACCGGCGAACTGCTCGGCGGCAAGTCGGACACCGGCTATGGCGTCGAGTTGGGCGGCTATACCGGCGGCCTGTGGGTGATGGGCGAGGCCGGGCAGCGGATCGCACGGCTCGACGGCGGCCGCTCTGACTTCAAGAGCAAGGCGTGGAGCCTATCAACCGGCCTGTTCCTGACGGGTGAATTGCCGCCCTATAACCCCCGCCTCGGCAGTTTTGGCCAACCCAATGTACTCGACCCCGTTCTGGACGGCGGATCCGGCGCGATCGAACTCACCGCCCGCTACGAGAATCTCGATTATACCGACCTGCTGCTGGGTGGCGAAGGTTGGGCCGCGACGCTGGGCGTCAACTGGTACCTCAACAGCTTCACCCGCATCCAGCTGAACGGCATCCAGTGGCACAGCGACAATCGTACCGGCGCCTATACCGGCAGCGACGATGGCCAGACCATCAGCGCCCGTGTCGGCGTGACATTCTAATCTCTCAACCACCATCTCCTTCAAGGACGCAGCGATGAACCTTGCCCTGCTCGGCTTCCTGATGGTCGCCACCTTCATGACGCTGATCATGACCAAAAAGATGACACCGCTGGTCGCGCTGATCGTCATCCCTTCGCTGTTCGGCGTGATCGCCGGCCAGGCCGCCGGCCTTGGCGACATGATGATCGATGGCATCAAGAATCTGGCGCCCACCGGCGTCATGCTATTGTTTGCCATCCTCTTCTTCTCGACCATGACCGACACCGGCCTGTTCGATCCATTGGTCGGCCGCCTGGTGAAGCTGGTGCATGGCGATCCGCTGCTGATCCTCTTGGGAACGGTCGTGCTCTGCGCGGTCGTCAGCCTCGACGGCGACGGATCGACCACCTACATCATCACCATCGCCGCGCTGCTCCCCCTCTATAAAAGGTTCGACATGAACCGGCTCTATCTCGTCTGCCTGCTGATGGTGACGAGCGGGATCATGAACCTCACCCCCTGGGGCGGCCCCACCGCCCGCGCCGCCAGCGCGCTGAAGCTGGACCCGGCCACCCTTTTCCTGCCGCTCATCCCCGGCATGATCGGCGGCCTTGCCTTCCTGCTCGGCCTCGCCTTCTGGTTCGGCATCAAGGAACGCCGCCGCCTGGGCAAGGTCCATGCCCACCAGTCCGCCGCCCCGTCGGACCTGGGCGTGTCGCAATATCCCGAAGCCCGCCGGCCGCATCTGCGCTGGTTCAACGGCCTGCTGGTGGTAGCGCTGCTGGTGCTGTTGGTCTGGGGTGTGCTGCCGCTGTCGGTGCTGATGATGATCGCCTTCGCCATCGCCATGATCGTCAACTATCCCGGCGTCGCCCAGCAGAAGGAACGGATCGCTGCCCATGCCGGCAATGTCCTTGCCGTCGTGTCGCTGATCTTCGCGGCCGGCATCTTCACCGGTATCCTGGGCGGCACCGGCATGGTCGAGGCGATGAGCAAGGAAGTCGTCGGCGTCATCCCGCCCGCGCTTGGCCCCTATATGGCGCCGATCACCGCCCTGCTCTCCATGCCCTTCACCTTCTTCCTCTCCAACGACGCCTTCTATTTCGGCATGCTGCCGATCCTGGCCGAAGCCGGCGCCCATTATGGCGTCGAACCGATGGCGATCGCTCGTGCCTCGCTGATGGGCCAGCCGGTCCATCTGCTCAGCCCCCTGGTCCCCTCCACCTATCTGCTGGTCAGCCTGGCGGGCGTGGACCTGGCCGATCACCAGCGCTTCACCCTGTTGCCCGCCGCCGCCGTTGGCATCGTCATGACCCTGGTCGGCATGATCGCCCTGGCCTTCCCCTTTGTCGCCTAGGGGATTGGACACGCTCCTCCGCTTCCTGTCGGCGCTTGCCGTCGGGGCGGCCGGCGGCGCGCTTTTCTGGTCGATCCATGCGCCACTGCCCTGGGTGCTCGGATCGATGGCGGCCTGCGCGGTCGCCAGCGTCGCCGGTTTGCCGATCCAGGCCTCCGCCGCCACCCGCCGCCCGATGGCGGCGGTGATCGGCGTGGTGCTGGGCAGTAGCTTCGGCCCGCACCTCCTGCCGCAGGTGCGCGAATGGATCGTCCCGCTCGCCGCCCTGCCCTTCTTCCTCGCCACCGCCGCGCTGCTGTGCGTCACCTATTTCCGCAGGATTGCGAAATTCGATCCGGCCACCGCCTATTTCGCCGGCATGCCCGGCGGCATTGCCGAGATGGTGGTGATGGGGGCCGAACGCGGTGCTGACGAACGCGCCATCGGCCTGATCCACGGCGCGCGCATCTTCCTCGTCGTCTTCATCCTGCCCTTCCTGATCCGGCTCGATCATGTGCCGGTCGCGGCCAGCCGGATCGCCCCCGTGACGGGCGATATAGCCAGTTGGTCATTGCTCTTCTGGGGCCTGGGTTGCGCGGCGATCGGGCTCTTGATCGGCCGCCTGTTGCGCCTGCCGGCCTGGCATCTGGTCGGGCCACTCGCGGTCAGCGCGGCGGTGCATATGAGCGGGCTGGCCGATTTCCGCATTCCCGGCTGGGCGCTGGCGGCGGCACAGGTGGGGCTGGGCGCAACGATCGGCTGCCGCTTCGTCGGGCTGAGCCTGAAGGAATTGCTGCGCACGTTGGCGCTGGCGGCGGGATCGACAGCCATTTTGCTGGCCGTCACCTTCGCCTGGGCGGCGGGGATCGGCACGCTCGCCGGGGTCGATCCGGTGCTGCTGACGCTCGCCTATTCGCCGGGCGGCCTAGCGGAAATGAGCATGGTCGCGCTCAGCCTGGCGCTGGAGCCGGGCGTCGTCATCATCCACCATCTGACCCGCGTGATCCTGGTTCTGATCGGCGCGCCGATCGGCTTTGCCTCCATGGGACGGAAAGGCGGGGCCGACTGACCGGCCCCGCACTTCTTCGTTTTAGAACAGGGTGATAAGACCCGTCGCCGGGTCGATCGCGCCTTCATAGATCATCTTGGCGGCGACATAGAGGATCACGACGAGACCGAAATAGGCGATCGCACGATAGCGTTCGATCACGCGGGCCAACAGGTTCGCCGCCACGCCCATCAGCGCGACCGACAGGACAAGCCCGATCACCAGGATGCCGGGATGCGCGCGCGCCGCACCGGCCACCGCCAGCACATTGTCCAGGCTCATGCTGACATCGGCGATCGCGACCGCCCAGGCGGCCTGGGCGAAACCCTTGGGCGCGGCCTTGCCCGACATATGCTCGGCATTTTCAGGGTGGCCGTGCGCGCGCAGTTCGCGCCACATCTTCCAGGCGACCCAGACCAGCAGCAAGCCACCGGCAAAGACCAGGCCGACCAGTTGCATCAATTGTGTCACCAGCAGCGCGAAGGCGATGCGCAGCACCAGCGCCGCGATCACACCGATCGCGATCACCTTGCGGCGAGATGCAGGCGGCAGGCCGGCCGCCAGGGCGCCGACGACGATCGCATTGTCCGCCGCCAGCATGATGTCGATCAGCACGACCTGGCCAAAGGCGGCCAGCGCGGATGGAGAGCCGAGATTGGAGAAATCGGCGACTATGTGTGTCCAGATATCGTTCATAAATCCTCTCGCCGTCCCGCAAGGCAACGAGGTGAGAACATCACCGTCGCAGCGAGCAGCCTATTGGGTGTGAATTGGGCCGTCGCCGATTAGACCAGCAGCCTGTCATCAACCTTTCAGCACGCCTCCTCCGGACCGACGGCCGTGACCAGGGCTGACACGGTCCATAGGCCAGAAAATATGTAGAACACACGCCCCTTCGGATGCGTGCGGCGTGACAAAACGGGCGCAAACGATACTGGCAATATTCCGACCGCCCTATTCAATCACTTGATAAATTTGAATAATTATATTTCGATAAGCATCATCATTGCGCTCTGCCGCTAGGAAGCGCGTGCGACGGAAGAGGTGCGCAAATCTTGTAAAATGGCCGATTGCCCCATTTCATTCTTAATCGGACATTGTGCTTAATATCGGTCGGGCTGAAGATATGCCGTACCGGCCGAACCGATCGGCATGGCGGCGAGCAGAAGGAATGGCCGTGCCCGACGCCAATACCGATCGCGTATCCGCCGCCGAAATGGTGCGCCATTTCTCGTCCATCCGGAAGCGGGCAGCGCAGGCGCCCGTCTACATCACCCATCATGGCCGTGACACCCATGTCCTGTGTCCAGCACATCATTTCCATGCCCTTCACGATCTGGGGGGACAGGCCGAGCAATCCATCCTGCCGCTCGATGCACTACAATTGTCGGCCTGGATCGACCAGGGCATGATCCTGTTCGACCAGGATGGCATGGTGACCCATGCCAATGGCGCATTGCTGGCCATGATGCCGCACGATCCCAATGGCATGATCGGTACGCCGCTATTCACGGCTCTGCCAGAACTGTCGGGCAGCCTGGCGGAACCCTATGTGCGTCGTGCGATGCGGCATGCCGAACTGGCCTTGTTCGACATGCGCTCGCCCTTTCTGCCCGACCGTTGGCTACAATGCCGGATCGCACCGGTCGGCCGGCAGATCGTGTTGTTGATCCGCGATGTCACGCGCGACATGGATGCCCTGCGCCAGGGAGAGCAGCAGGATGAACTCATGCGGGCGATCGAGGCCAGCGGCCAGGTCGGCTATGTCCGACTGACGGCACGCGGCTATGTGCAGAGCGTCAACGACGCCTTTGCCGCGCTGATCGGCATGGCGGAACGACAGATGATCGACATGCATTTCTGTCGCCTGACTGAACCCAATGCGCGTATCGCACTCAGCGACGAATTGGAAATCGTGCTTGGCCAGGGAAAGGATCGCGCCGTGCGCGCCCGGTTGCTGCACGGGGAAGGTCGCTTGCTCGACGTCCAGATGGGCATGACCTGCATCCGCAGCGCCTATGGCCATGATGGGGCTGCCGTCATTGTCAGTCCCGCAGTCCATGTGCAGCAACCGACCGGCTTCACCGACAACATGAATGGGCACAATCTGCGAATCGCATAAGGTCAGTCAAATTATGTATTATTAGGTACGATAATACATATTACCGACATACTATTGCAGTTCGCTTCACCAAGGCACTAATTCCAATTACATTCTGTCTCCATCAAAGACACATAGCGCCATCGCTGCATATTGGTGAAATTTTTCTCACGCCATATCCATGTCGAGCCGCCTTCCTGTTCCACTCGGATGAAGGCCGGCATCGAGCAAATGAGAAAGGAACTGATATGCGTACTCTCGAAACGAAAGAGGTTGCCCAGGTTTCCGGTGGTCTTCTGGGCCTGAAGCTCAATGTCCTGAACCTCGTCAAGATCAGCGCTCGCGTCGATCTGGACGACAAGAAGGATCGTCGCGGCCGCTACTGCTAAGGCCCCGCCGCCCCGACCCGGACGGGGTGGCACCCGCAGCCGCCCCGTCCCTTTTCCGCCCGCTCTCGTCGCACAGGATCGACCATGCTGTTCCGCTCGGAAGTCGCCGACCAGAAACGCCTGCGATCGCTGGGCCGGACCGTCCCGCTCTACGCCTCGGAAACCCTGCCGGTCCTGACGCTCCTCCTCCTGGTGGTCGGTGCCATCGCCTTGTGGCTGGCGACCGGAAGCTATGCCCGGACCGAGATCGTGTCAGGCTGGGTCGTTCCTGCCGGCCCGACGGCCCGCATCCTGCCGGCGCAGACGGGCGTGTTGACCAGTCTGTCGGTCCATGAGGGGCAAAGCGTGCGGCGGGGCCAACGGCTCGCTACGGTCGAAATCCAGTCCGCCAACGATGCCAGCAATGATCCAGGGGGCCAGTCACTTTCGATCATGCAGCGACAGCGCGCTCGGCTGCTGGAGCAGCAACGCTTGTCGAAGCAGGCCAGTGCACAGGACAGGCAGCGCCTGAACGGAACAGTCGCACAGATGCGCATCCGCCTTGCCGCCATGGACAAGCAGATCGCCATTCAGGGCAAGCGCGTCGGATCGGCGCACGACAGCTTCCGCATTCTGAGCGATGCCAACCAGCGCAACTATATCTCGCGCATCGACTTTGAAGGCCAGCGGCGCCTCTATCTGGACGAACAGGCCCGGCTGCAGTCGCTGATCGCCGATCGCGCAGCGTTGCGCACCCAGTTCGAGGAAGCGCAGGTCCAGGCACTGCAACTGCCGATCGAGCTGGATCGTCGCATGGCCGAACTGGACGGCAGCGCCATGGTATTGGAACAGCAACAGATCGAAATCGAGAAGGGTCGGACCCAAGCCCTGACGGCTCCGATCAGCGGCACCGTCGCCGCGTTGCAACCCCGCGTTGGACAGTCCGTAACTCCTCGTATCCCCGTCCTCTACATTCTGGGCGAAGCGGCCCATCTGGAGGTCGAGCTCTATGCGCCCAGCCGCGCAATCGGCTTCGCGCATGTCGGCCAGGAAGTGCGCCTGATGTACGATGCTTTCCCCTATCAGCAGTTCGGCAGTTTCAGGGGCGTGGTCACGGCGATCGCCCGCAGCGCGCTGGCGCCCGACGAGATCGAAGGGCCGATCAAGCTGGACGAGCCAGCCTATCGCATTCGCGTTCGGCTCGACCGCCAGCGGATCGCCGCGTTCGGGGAGCAATATCCGATCCAGCCGGGAATGACCTTGCGCGCCAATGTCATCCTGGAACGACAGAGTTTCTTTGACTGGCTGCTGGAACCGATCAACGCGGTGAGGCGCCGGACATGAGCGCACAAGATACCGCCACGCCCCCCTTTGGCACGGGCATGAACCTGCTCAATTTCCGTAATCGCCCGATGCTCCCCCTGATCCGCCAGTCGGAAGCGGCCGAATGCGGGCTCGCTTGCCTGGCCATGATTGCCGCCTTCCACGGCCACCGCACGACGCTCAGCCATTTGCGGCGACGCTTCCCGGTATCGCTGCGCGGCCTGACGCTGGCGCAGTTGATGGAAATGGCCGAAGCGATCGGCCTTTCGGCGCGCGCGCTGCGCGGTGAGATGGCCGAACTGCCCGACGTTCGCCTGCCCGCCATATTGCATTGGGATCTCAACCATTTCGTCGTGCTCAAGGCAATTCGGCGCGGCCTGTCGGGCGTGCGCTATATCGTCCATGATCCCGCACGCGGCGCGGTGACGCTCGACATGGCGGAAATGTCTGCCCACTGGACCGGCGTGGTGCTCGAACTCGAGCCTACCGCGCAACTGACGAAGGTCAGTCATGGCGTGCGACTGCGCTTGTCCCGGCTGGGTATCAATCTTGTCGGGTTCAAGGGCGCCCTGGCGCAGGCCCTGCTCCTGTCGATGCTGCTCCAGCTTTTCGCCTTCCTCGCCCCCTTTTATCTGCAGCTTGCGATCGACAAGGCCGTACCGGCCTTCGACACGGCCTTTCTGGGCGCGCTCGCAGGCGGCTTTGCCGGGCTTGCCCTGCTCGGCCTGATCACACGCGCCCTGCGCGAGTTCATACTGCTCAAGCTGTCAAGTGCCGTGGGCTTCTCCATGGTCACCGACCTGTTCCGGCATTTGCTGAAACTGCCGGTCGCCTTCTTCGAGCGCCGCCATACCGGTGATGTGCTGAGCCGGTTCGATTCCACCGAACCGATCACCGACCTGATGAGCCATGGGCTGGTGGGGAGCGTGATCGACGGCTCGATGGCGCTGTTGACCCTCGCTTTCATGTATTTTTATTCCCCGCTGCTCGCCAGCGTGGCGCTCGCGACGCTGTGCCTCTTCGCGGTGATACGCGCCATCACCCTGCGCCAGCTGCACCGCATCACGATCGATGTCATCGCCGCCAAGGCGGAGGAAAGCAGCACGATGATCGAGACGGTGCGCGGCATCGCCACCATCAAGCTGTTCGGGCGGCAGGCGGACCGGCTGCGCCTGTGGCAGAATCGCCGGGCCGACACGATCAATGCCGACATCCGCCTCAACCGCATGCAGATCGGCTTCACCCTGCTCAGCGAAGGCCTGACCCGGCTGGAGCAGATATTGTTCGTCTTCCTGGCTGTCGCCATGGTGATCCGCAACGAGTTCACCATCGGCATGGTCTTCGCCTTCCAGGCCTACAAGTCGCAATTCATGGATGCCGGGCTGCGCTTCGTGGACATGATGAGCCAGTTGAAACTGCTCGACAGCCATGTCGATCGTATCGCCGACATTGCGCTGGAAGCGCCGGAACCGGCGCGCGGGATGACGGCGCGCACGGGCAAGCCGCCCTTTCGCGGCCGGATCGTCCTGGAGGGGCTACGCTTCGCCTATGGCCATGATGATCCCGAAGTGCTGCGGGGCGTCGACCTCGTCATCGAACCGGGCGAATCCCTTGCCATCACCGGCGCATCGGGCAGTGGGAAGTCGACCCTCGCCAAGCTGCTCCTGGGCTTTTATCCCCCATCAGCAGGCCGCATCCTGATCGACGGCGAACCGATGACGCAACTGGGCATCGACAATTTCCGTCGGCATGTCGGCGCGGTGCTGCAGGACGATGTGCTCTATGCCGGCAGCATCGCGGAAAATATCGCCTTCTTCGATCCGCAGCCAGACCTCAACCTCGTCCTCTATTGTGCCCAGCTCGCCTGTGTCCACGATGATATCGCCGCCTTGCCGATGGGCTATGACAGCCTGGTCGGCGACATGGGGTCTTCGCTGTCGGGTGGACAGAAGCAGCGCATCTTCCTGGCGCGCGCCTTGTATCAGCGTCCCCGCATCCTGCTGCTCGACGAAGGCACGGCCAATCTCGACGCCCTTTGCGAAGCGGCGGTCAACCGCAACCTGGCCGACCTGCTGATCACCCGCATCATGATCGCGCACCGGCCCGAAACCATTCGCAGCGCGCGCCGCGTCGTGCATATGACGGATGGACGGATTATCGATCCTGCCGCGGCAAACGATCGGCCACGCCATGGAAATGAAGGACCGGGCGAGTAATGCTCCCGGGTTCGACCAGGGTGGCGACGCTGCCTGCGGCGATCCTCGCCATCGCATCGCCCGCAGTCGCGCAGCCATCCTCTGCAAACCCGCCGATGCTGGCGGCGCAGCGACTCCCCCTGACCTATGCCGACATGCAGCCGTCTGATGGCGCGGCGCCACCGACTGACCTGGCGCGCTGGTGGCAGCGCTTCGACGATCCGGCCGTCACCGCTTTGGCCGAACAGGTCATCATCGCCAACCAGGACATTGCGCAGGCCGCCGCCCGGTTGACCCAGGCCCGCGCCCGCAGCCGGGGCGCTGCCGCAGCCCGGCTGCCGACGCTGGGCGTCACGCTCGACGCATCGCGCGCGGTCGCTCGCCCCAATGGTCTGACGGGTTCGCCTAACAGCTTTGTCGGCGCGGTCGCATTGGGCTGGGATCCCGACCTGTTCGGCGGCCTGGCGGACGGCGCCCGCGGGGCCAGGGCCGACCTGGCGGCGGCGGGCTATGATCTGGCGTCGGTCCAGCGCGCCGTCGTGGCGGAGGCGATCAATGCCCTCATCAGCTATCGCGGCCTGCAACAGCGCATCACCAATGTCCGCAAGGCGCTCGCCACTCAGAGGGAGATATTGGCGGTCATCGAACATCGCCAGCGCAGCGGCATCGCCACCGCCGTCGATGTCGAACAGGCGCGGTTGCAATTGCTTCAGGTCGAGGCGCTGGTGCCCCAACTGGAAAATGCCCGGGACCAGAATGCCAATCGGATTGCCATGCTGACCAATGAAGCGCCTGGCCTGCACCCGACATGGCTCGACGCCCGGGTGGCCATCCCGACTGCACCCGGGGCATCGCTGGGCGTACCCGCCGACCTTCTGCGCCGTCGGCCCGACGTTATGGCGGCGGAACAACGCCTGCTGGCGGCTGGTGCCGGCATCGGCGTCGCCCGCGCAACATTGCTGCCCAGCCTGTCGCTTGGCGGCCTGCTGACCGGGGGGGCGACATCGCTGGCCAGCATCGCCGATGGCCTGATCGCATCGGTGATCGGTCGGATCAGCCAGACCCTGTTCGATGGCGGCCGCAACCGGGCCATCCTCGCGGAGCGCAAGGGCGCCACCCAAGAGGCGCTTGCCGCCTATCGTACCGCGATCCTAACGGCGGTGGAGGATGTCGAAAATGCCCGCGCGGCCTTGCGGGCCAGCCAGGGGCGGGTCCGCATCGGCGAGGAGGCAGAGCGGGTCGCACAGAATAATGCGCGGCTGACCCGTGGCCAATATGATATCGGCCTGGTCGACTTCTTCATCCTGCTGGACGCGGAACAGCAATTGCTCGACCAGCGCGACGATCTTGCCGTTGCCCGCGTCGATCAGGCAACGGCAACGCTGCAACTGGCCGTCGCGCTGGGTGGCGGCTGGGCCGGCTAAAACCCCACCCTTCCCCTGGACGACGAACCGCCTCGGCGCGAAAAAGGGAAAAAGGCGAGCACCCGTGGGGCGCCCGCCTTTCCTGCCAACAATCCGGACGGGATCAGAAGCGGACCTTCGCCCCCATCGTCATGTAGCGGCCGATCGTGTCGTAATGGATCGCGCCATAGGTGGTCAGCGGCGGATCGCGATCGAACAGGTTGTTGACGTTGGCGAACAGGGTGAACTTGTCGATATTCACCTGAGCGCCAAGGTCGACATAGACGCGCGCGGCGATGTCGTTGTTGGCGATGTCCAGCGCGTGGTTGAACTTGCCGCCGCCGACATAGCGGACGCGGGCGTCGACCGAGACGTCCTGGCTGCTGTAGTTGATCGACCCGGTGGCGCGCCAGTGCGGCGTGCCGAAGCTGACATTGTCGCCCACGTCACCGGCGCGGTCGACGCTGGTCATGCCGTCGTTGATCAGCACCTTGTCGACATAGGTGGCGAGGCCCCGGAAACGCATCGTGCCGCCCAGGCCGCCGCTCACCTTGCTCAGCGGCAGGGTGTAGCTGGCCTCGATATCCACGCCGGCGGTCTTGTATTCGGCCAGGTTGATATAGGTGGTATAGATGGTGGTCGGCGCACCCGCACTATCACGCACGATCTGGCTGCAGAGGTCGGTATTGCCGTTGGCGCAACCGCTGATGACGTCCTGAGCGCCCAGCGAGGTGATCGCGTCCTTGAGCTTGATGTTGTAATAGTCGACCGACAGGTTGAAGCCCGGCAGGAAGGTCGGCGTGAAAACCGCGCCGGCGGTCAGCGTGCTGCCGATTTCGGGCTTCAGGTTCGCATTGCCGCCGCCATAGCGCGTGATCGAATAGGTGCTGCCATTTTCCGCGACCGTGGTGAAGCTGGTCGTGGTGGTGGTGTAGAGTTCCGCCAGGCTGCCCGAGCGGATGTCACGCGAACGCGACACGCGCAGCAGCAGATTGTCGAAGATGCGGTCGGTCACACCCAGCTTCCACGACCAGATGCCACCGCTGGTGCTGTAGCGGCTGTAGCGGGCCGCGCCGTTGACATCGAGCTTGCTGAACGGCTGGTCGAGCAGCGGGATGGCGACTTCGCCGAACGCTTCCTGGACGTTGAACCCGCCGTCGAGCGGCGAGAAGTTGAAGCGGCTGAAGCCCTTGGCCGCCGAGGTGGCGTCGAGGCTGTTGGTGACCTGTTCTTCCCAGCGGGCTTCCGCACCGAAGGCGACCGAAACCGGGCCGGCCCAGGTGGAGAAGGGATCGCCGCGCAGGCTGGCGCCGGCGCTGTCGAGCTTGGTCGTGTAGACGACGCGGGCGACATTGCCGAACACATAGTCGATCGCGGCCTGGCTGGCAGTGCCGGTGCCCAGGATGTTGAGCGGCGAACAGCCGGAATTGGCGTTGGTCAGAGTGACGCGGCAGACGATGTTGCCGCTCGAATCCGTCACCGCGTCGAGCGCGTTGGTCAGGTTCGTGCCGGTGATCTGGTTGTCATAGCTCTGCATGTTGCGGTTTTCGCCATGGCTGTAATAAGCCGAATAGCGCCACTTGCCGTCCGCGAAGCTGCCGTCGACGCCGATCGCGCCTTCCACATTCTGGCGATAATAGCCGAAGGTGCGATAGCCATAATCCTCGAACACGCGGCCGACCTTCACGCTGGTCTCGCCGGCGGCGGCGAGCTGGCTCTGGATCGTATCCGACAGATAGGGATTGGTCGCCGACAGCGTGTAGGTGCCGCTTTCCGCATAGAAGGGATATTTGGCCCAGATGCGGCTGTAGCTGCCGTCCGCCCAGAAGGTGGCGTCGCCCACTTCAAAGCTGGCGCGGGCATAGCTGTTGACGCGCTGATAGGGGTTGGTCAGCGCATATTCGTCGTTGGTGGCCACGCCTTCGCCGCCGACCATGGTCGTGCCGCTGATCTGGCTGCCATATTGGAAGGCCCGCAGCGTGCCGTCGCTGTTGAAGGTCTGGCCCTTGAGCGAACCCGCGTTGATAAGGCCACCCAGGCTGGTGTTGGACGCGTTGACGTCGCGCACCAGGATATAGTCATGATCGCCCGTGGTCGGCGAGAAGAGGTTGGCGCTGCCGACATTCTTGCGCGAGTTGCGGTCGAGAATGCCCTCGTCATTCTGATATTCGGCGCCGATCATGAAGTGGCCGCGGCCATCGGCGAAATGGGTGCCGAAAGTGCCGTCGAAGCTGTAGCGATAGCCGTCGCCGCGCGACGACACGCCATTCTGCGCGCCGATGGTCAGGCCTTCCAGATCATCGTCGAGCATGATGTTGACGACGCCGCCGATCGCGCCCGAGCCCCAGGCTGCGCTCGCGCCGCCGGTGACGATCTCGACCCGCTTCACCAGGCCCTGCGGCACGGTGTTGAGGTCCGACGAGCCGGTGAAGCGGCGGTTGTTGAGCAGGGTCAGGGTGCGGGTGACGCCCAGGCCGCGAAGGTCCATCGCCGACGAGGAGGAGTTGGTGTTGGCGACGGTGCTGGCCGGCGACTGGGTCGCACGGAACTGCGGCAGATCGTTCAGCACCTGTGCGATGCTGGGGCGGGCGCCCTGGCGCAGTTCGCTTTCGCCCACGACGGTGGTCGGGGTCGGCGCGTCGAAGCCCTTGCGGTCGATGCGCGAACCGGTGACGACGATCGAACCGGCGTCATCGTCGGCGGCAGGCGTGCTGTCCTGTGCCATGGCGAGCTGCGCCGTGGCGAGCGACAGGACCAGGGCGGCCCCGGCGCTGCCCGCCATCAGCAGGCGGCGAAATCCAGTGTCTTCAATACGCATTTCCAATAGTCCCCTTTTGCTCTTGCTTTGTTGTGGCCGCGACCCGAGCGGCTCTTGTGTGATGGCTGAAAATCAGTCGGCGACGCGGCGGAAGGCGACGTCGTAGGCACGCCCTTCGCCAAAGCGCAGCGCGGTGACCGCGCCCGATGCGTCGCGTTCGAACTTGACGGTGATGCGGCCGGCACCCGGCGCGGCCTCGCCGGTGAAGACGTCGGCATAGGCGGGGCTGAGCGGCGTGTTGTACCAGCGCGGGCCGCTATAGGTCAGCGTGTCGCCCTGCTGTTTGAAGCTGAGGCAGGCGAAGGTGTCGACGCCGCAGAAGCGGCCGACATAGGGCTTGGCATCGAAGGCGGTGACGGCATCGACCTTGCGATAGGCGATCTTCTCGCCCTCGCGATGTTCCAGCGTCAGGCCGGTCTTGCCGAAGGCGAAGATATCCTCGCGCTGCGCCCAGCGGCCCGGACCCACCGGCGTCAGTACCCGGCCGTCGGCGCGCAGATTGCCCTTGTCGTCGCTGTCGAAGCGGACCGGGAAGCCGGTCATGCCATCGGCATAGGTGCCCGAGGGCAGTGGCCCCTTGGGTGTATAGGCCTTGGCCTTGTAGGCGGGCAGGAAGATGTCGGCGACATCGCGGCCCAGCACCGGCGTATCGGCATTGCCGCTATTGCAGAGCAGCGATACGGCCAGCTTCTGCTGCGGATAGCGAGCCATCCAGGCGCGGTATCCGCCGGTCGAACCGCTATGGCTGACTTCCTGCTGGCCATGATGGTCGAGATTCACCAGCGCCAGCGCATAGGCGATCGGCGTGCCGTCATTGAGCTTGGTCGGCGTCTGCATCTGCGCGGTGAAGCCGGCGCCGAACATGTCGGCGTCGAGCGCCGCCTGCCACTTCACCAGATCGCCGACCGTGGTGAGCAGGCCGCCATTGCCATAGGCGTCCTCGATCACCTGGTCGTTGCGATAGACGCCATCGTCAAATTCATAGGCGCCGGTGCGGCCCGGCACGACATCGCCATGATCGTCGCGCCAGCGGGTGTGGGTCATGCCCAGCGGCTTGAAGATATGATCCTGGGTGAAGTCGGCGAGCGATTGGCCGCTGACCCGCGCGACGATGATGGCGAGCAGGTTGTAGTTGCTGTTGCTGTAGAGATAATGGCTGCCGGGCGCGAAGTTCAGTTCCTTCTGGCGCGTGAGGATGTTCAGCATGTCCTGATTGTCGGCGGTGCGGCTGTTGCGCGGCCAGCCCTCGATCGCGGCGACCGAGCCCCAGTCGCGCAGGCCGCTGGTGTGGTGCAGCAGGTGGCGGATCGTGACCGGGGTGCCGTAATCGGGCATTTCCGGCACGACCTTGCGGATATCGTCGTCCAGCGACAGCTTGCCATCATGCGCCAGCATCAGCGTGGCAGCCGCAGTGAACTGCTTGGAGTCGGACCCTGCCTCGAAGATGCTGTCGGGGGTAAGCGGCACGCCCAGCTCCAGGCTGGCCATGCCATAGGCGCGGGTGGCGATCGCCTGGCCATTGCGCGAGACGGCGACGGCGCAGCCGGGGGCGGTCTGGCTGTTCCAGCGTGCGAACAGCGCGTCGAGGCGGGCAAGCGATGCGGCGTCAGCCGGGGCCGGGCTGGCCGGTTGCGCCATGGCGGCGGCGGGCAGTGCCGCAGCCATGCAGATGAGCGCCCCCGCAAGCGAGGACCGAACGGTCGTCATATCTATTTCCCCTTTTTGCGCCCGAAAGGTGCGCCCGAAGCGCTCTTGCCGCGCTGCGATCTGTTTTTTTCCGGCGGCGCGTACGGCGGAAAATCCGTCGTCGTCCGTCTTTCCTGGCGAGTCCTAACCGGAGTCGCTGTCACGAACCTGACACAGAGAGGGGTGAGGCGGCCGATCTTGCAATCAACAGCAAGACAAGGGCTTTTTATTTGATATTTGCATTCCAGCTGCGGATGCGTATCGCAATTTAATGTCGATCGAGGGTGCCTGCCGGGATCGGTGGGAGTGCTGTAATGCGTTTGTTGCTGGTGGAAGATGATGAGCGTCTGGCGCGGGGGATCATGGCCTCGCTCGAAGGTGCGGGCTTTGCCGTCGATATATTGACCAGCGGCGAGGATGCGCTGCGGCTGGCCGACCAGGAGCCCTATAGCGCGATCATCCTGGACCTGGGCCTTCCCGATCTCGATGGCCTGGAAGTGCTGAGCCGCCTGCGACTGCGCGGCGCCCGGACACCGATCATCATCTTGACCGCGCGCGACATGATGGACGACCGAATCAACGGGCTGGACCGTGGCGCGGACGATTATATGGCCAAGCCCTTCGACCCGCGCGAACTGGAATCACGGGTGCGCGCGCTGGTGCGGCGCAGCCAGGGCACGCTCGATCCAGTGCTGCGCATCGGCACGCTCAGCTTCGATCGGTCCAGCCGCACCGTCTATCTGGACGGCAGCATGATCGACCTGCGCCGGCGCGAACTGGCGGTGCTGGAAACGCTGATGGGCCGGCCGGGCAAGGTAGTGGCCAAGGAAAGGCTGTCGGCCGAAGTGTTCAACTTCGACGATGCCGTCACGCCCAACGCGCTGGAGGTCTATGTCGGCCGCCTGCGCCGCAAGCTGCAGCCTTCAGGCCCGTCGATCCGCACGATCCGCGGCCTGGGCTACATGATCGAAGCGGCCTGATCGACAACCACGGACATGCGTAAATTGCCCCCTTCGCTGCGGCTGCGCCTGACCGGCGCGGTGATGATGCCGCTAGCCGCGCTGGTGCTGGTCTTTTCCATCATCACCGCGCTGGTCAATCACAATACCGAGGCGGACACGGTCGATCGCGTGCTGGTGGGGTCGGTCCGCACCCTGAGTCTGGCCTATAACAGCCCGCCAGCGGACCAGAAGCGGCTCGTGCCATTGGTCATCCACCTGTTGCAGCGACGCGCCCGGCCGGTGGTCCATTACAGCGTCTATCGCGGCACCACGCTGGTCGCCGGCGATCCCAGCCTGACGCCACCCGCCGACTATCGGGCGGCGTGGGATGGCGTGACCGATCGCCATTCGCCCGCCACCTTCAAGAACGCCTATCGCAAGACACCACTGGTGCGCGGCTATCTCGATCCGGCGGACGCCCATTATGTGACGCAGGCCGCCTATCTGCGCAGCGGTACGCTGCACGGCAAGCCGGCCCGGATCGCGACCGAAATGCGGCGCGCCTATGGCGACGACAGGCTGATCGCGATCCAGATCGCGGACTATGTCGATGATCGATCCGCCTATGAACGGCTGTTCCTGCGCCAGGTGCTGTTGGTCAGCGTCGCGGTGCTGTTGGTTACGGGGCTGCTCTTCTGGTGGGCGATCCGCTGGGGGCTGCGGCCGCTGTCGGACCTCACCGGGCAGGTGCAGGCGGCCAGGCGGGAAGCGTCGCCGGCCTTCCGCATGGAAATGGCACAAGCCACGCCGGTCGAGATCAGACCCTTCGTCGCCGCCTTCAACGGGTTGATGACGCGATTGGAGCGCGCAACCAATTCGCTACGCCAGTTCACCTCCAACGCCTCGCACCAGATGCGCACGCCGCTGGCGGTCGCGCGCGTTCATCTCGACGTGCTCGATCGCTATGGCGCGGCCTCGCCGCAGGGCAAGGCGGCGTTGCAGGATATTCCCCACGCCATCGACAGCCTCGAACAATTGCTGCGCCAGTTGATCGCGCTCGCCCGCAGCGAGGAGGATGGCGACATGCGCATGGTGCCGTTCGACCTGTCCGAAGTCGCCGCGGACGTGATCGCCGATCGCGCCGCCCAGGCGCCGGCCGATATCGAGATCGGCTATGACAAGGCGATGGTCGGTCCGGCCATCGCGGTCGGCCAGCCGGGGCTGGCGGCGGAACTGATCGGCAATCTGCTCGACAACGCGATCCGCTATAACCGGCCGGGTGGCACAGTGACCGTCCATCTCTATCGCCGCGAGGGGCAGGCGATGGTCGATGTCGACGATGATGGTCCGGGCATTCCCGAGGCGCAGCGCGAAAAGGTTTGGGATCGCTTCTATCGCCTGCCGGGCAACAGCGCGACGCCGGGCACCGGCCTTGGCCTGCCGATCGCGCGTGCATTGGCGGACCGGATGGGCGCGCAGATCAGCCTGGCCGACGGACGGACCGGCCGGGGACTGTGCGTCACCATCGCGTTTCGCGCCGAATAGGCCCACCGAACAGAAAAGCCTGTCCCGGCGACAGGTTCATGTCAGCCCCACCGGCTATCCCCGACACAAAGTTACAAAGGGGAAGTCCGTTGATGCTGTCCAAGATCCTTCGCCGCCGCGCGGTCCGCAGCCTGTCGCTGGCCGGCGCCGCGCTGATGCTGACCGCGCCGATCGCGGCCCATGCCGAGGAAGAGGAAAGCGGCGGCCAGCTGTCGACCAGCACCGTGCCGACCAGCCCGATCGCCGGTGATTTCAGCTTTGCCGCCGTCGGCGACCTCATCTATCTGCGGCCGATGCTGGCGACGATCGAGCAGCAGTCGCCCGACATGCTGCGCATCCTGCGCGGCGCGGACGTGACCTTCGGCAATTTCGAGACGACCGCGCTCGACCTCAAGACCTTCAAGGGCTCGCCCCAGGCGGAGTCGGGCGGCACCTGGATGCTGGCCGACCCCGCCGTCCCGGCCGATGTGGCGAAGATGGGCATCGACATTGTCGGTCATGCCAACAACCATGCCACCGACTGGGGCGTGGAAGGTCTGTATGACACGCTGGCGCTGCTGGACGGCGCCCATATCGTCCATGCCGGCACCGGCCGTTCGATGACCGCGGCCCGCGCGCCGGCCTATTATGACGGGCCGCATGGCCGCGTCGGGCTGGTGTCAGCTACCACGAGCTTCACACCGATGTCGCCAGCCTCCGATCCGCTGGGCCAGGTACCCGGCCGTGGCGGCGCCAATGCCATCCGCAGCATCGAGGTCGGCCTGGTCTCCGATGCCGATCTGGCGACGATCGCCCGGCTGGCGGGCACCAAGGCGGGGGCGCCGGTCAAGATGAAGGGGCGCGAATATCGGGCGACGACGACCCCGAGCGCACCGATGACGATCGAATATGATCTCAATGCCAGGGATGTCGCCGCCAACATGCTGGCCGTGCGCCAGGCCAAGCAGAATGGCAATTTCGCTGTCTTCTCGCTGCATAATCACGAGCCCGGCAATGCCAGCCAGACGCCCGCCAATTTCGCCCAGGGCCTGGCCCATCAGGCGATCGATGCCGGCGCGGACGCCTATGTCGGCCATGGCCCGCACCAGTTGCGCGGGATCGAGATCTACAAGGGCAAGCCGATCTTCTATTCGCTCGGCAACTTCGCGATGATGAACAACAGCCTGGATGACCTGCCGGCCGACATGTACGACCAGTTCGGCATCACGCCGGGCAGCGTGACCGCGCCCGAACTGCTGCAGGCGCGCGGCGCCAAGGAATTTGGCGATCCCAACCTCTATGAAACGGTGATCGCGGTCAGCCATTACAAGGATGGCCAGCTCAGCGAAATCCGCCTCTATCCCGTCGACCTGGGCGTCAACGCGACCGGTGCGGGCAAGGGTGTGCCGCACCTCGCCGATGCCACCATCGGCGCGCATATTCTGGAACGGCTGCAGCGCCTGTCGCAACCTTTTGGAACGCATATCGACATCGCGCGCGGGATCGGCATTATCCGGCTCGCCGCCGGTCGCTGATAGCCGCTGCATCGCCTAAAAGAATCAGGGAGTTACTCATGACAATGTCGCCACTTTTCCGCCCTTCCCGTTCCGTCTGGCGAATATTGGCCTGCGCTGGCCTCCTGTCCTCCTCGGCGCTCGCGCTGGCCGCATCGACGGCCCCGCAGTTCGACGTCGCACGCATCAGCAACGACATCAAAATTCTGTCGAGCGACGAATTTGAAGGTCGCGGCCCGGCGACTCGCGCCGAAACCAAGACGATCGACTATATTGCCAAGCAGATGGCAGCGGCCGGCTTGAAGCCCGCCGGCAACAAGGGCACATGGTTCCAGGACGTGCCGCTGCGCATGTCGAACATCACCGGTACGCCGACCCTGTCGATGACCATCGGCGGCACCCCGCAGACGCTGACCCAGGCCAATGAGATTGCGGTACGCGCAGCCGAAACCGGTCAATCAGCCGTGAAGTTCGCCAACCTGCCGCTGGTCTTCGTTGGCTATGGCGTCAAGGCCCCCGAGCGCGGCTGGGACGATTTCAAGGGCGTCGACCTCAAGGGCAAGATCATGGTCGTGCTGGTCAACGACCCCGATTTCGAGGGCGGCGAAGGCGATTTCGGCGGCAAGCTGATGACCTATTATGGCCGCTGGACCTACAAATATGAGGAAGCCGCGCGCCAGGGCGCGGCCGGCGTGCTGGTCGTCCACGAAAGCGAGCCAGCCTCCTATGGCTGGGCGACGGTCAAGAACAGCAACACCAACACCATGTTCGACATCGTCCGCGCCGATCCCAAGAGCGCCCACACCCAGATGGAAGGCTGGATCCAGAAGGATCTGGCCGCCAAGCTGCTGGCTGCATCGGGCGTCGATTTCGAGGCGGCCAAGGCGGCCGCGCGCAAGAAGGACTTCAAGCCCATTCCGCTCAAGGCGACGATGAGCGCCGATTATGCGGTGAAGTCGGAAATCATCACCTCGCACAATGTCGCGGGCATCCTGCCCGGGAGCAAATATCCCGACGAGACCGTGATCTATTCCGCGCACTGGGACCATCTGGGCATCGGCGCGCCGGACGCGAAGGGCGACACCATCTATAATGGCGCGCGCGACAATGCGTCGGGCACCGCCGCGCTGCTGGAACTGGCCCGCGCCTATGCCAAGGGGCCAAAACCCGAGCGCAGCGTCCTGTTCCTGGCGGTGACCGCCGAGGAAAAAGGCCTGCTGGGGTCGGAATATTATGCCGACAATCCGCTGCGTCCGCTGGCGACGACGGCCGGTGTCATCAACATGGATGGCCCCTTCGCCGCCGAAAAGACGGTCAATTTCTCCATCTCCGGCGCCGCGAAGCTCGACCTTCTGACGCTGTTGACGCAGGAAGGCGAGAAGCTCGGCCGCCACTATACGCCGGATGCGCGACCGGAAGCAGGCAGCTTCTACCGTTCCGACCATTTCCCGATGGCCAAGCGCGGCGTGCCCGCCATTTCGTTCAATCCCGGCCGCGAACTGGTGAATGGCGGCGCGGCGCGCGGCAAGGAACTGGGCGATATCTATACCCGCGATCGCTATCACCAGCCGGCCGACCAGTATGACGACAGCTGGAACACCAGCAGCTGGGAAGGCGACATGACCCTGCTCTACAATGTCGGCCGTCGCGTCGCCGACGGCCATGACTGGCCCAACTGGTCGAGCGACAGCGAATTCCGCGCGGCCCGCGACGCCAGCCAGGCGCAGCGCAAATAAGAGGTAAAGCGTGGCGGCCGGTCCCAACCGGCCGCCTTTTTTTTTCAGATCGGCAGTTCGTTGGTCGACTTGATTTCCGACAGGGCGACGGTCGAATTGATTTCCTGCACGCCTGGCAGCTTGCTCAGCCGCTCGAAGAAGAAGCGTTCATAGGCTTCGATATCCTTGGCCACGATACGCAGCATGAAATCCATCGTACCCATCAACACGAACGCCTCCAGCACTTCGGGGAAGTCGCCAATCGCAGCGCTGAATTCGTCCAGATTGGCGCGGCCATGGGCATTGAGCTTCACCTGGGCGAAGACCTGCGCATTGAGGCCGACCTTGCGCCGGTCGATAATCGCCACCCGCTTGCGGATCAGCCCTTCCTTTTCCAGCCGGTCGATGCGGCGCCAACAGGGCGACGGAGTCAACCCGACCTTGTCCGCGATCTCCGCCGTGGTCTGGCTGGCGTCGCGCTGCAATTCGCGGAGAATCTTCCGCTCGAAATGGTCGAGTTCGATCATATTTTCCTGAATATCGGAAATTACGGGATAATTCATCCCCATATTGGCGATATCAGGCATCAAATCAGGCAAGATTCTTCTCTCGCGACGGGTGATAAGGCGGCATCATCCCGAGGAGAAGTTTATGGTGTCCCGCCCTGCCCGCCTGAACCCGCCGATGCAGTCGGTGCGGCTGCTTGATCCTGCCAGCGGGCTGGACGGCGTGATTGCCATCCACAGCACTGCGATCGGGCCGGGCGCCGGCGGCTGCCGCTTCTGGCATTATGCCGATATCGGCGCGGCGCTGGACGATGCCTGCCGCCTGGCCGAGGGCATGAGCTACAAGAATGCCATGGCCGGCCTGCCCTTCGGCGGCGCCAAGGCGGTGCTGCGCCGACCCGAAGGCGATTTCGACCGGGTCGCGCTGTTCCAGGCGTTCGGCCGCGCGGTCGAGGAACTGGGCGGCACCTATGTCACGGCCGAGGATGTCGGCACCAGCGTCGCCGACATGCAGGCGGTGGCCAGCCAGACCCGTCATGTCGCGGGCCTGGATGTCGCCGAGGGTGCTGCCGGTGGCGATCCGTCGCCCTGGACCGCGCTGGGCGTGTTCGAGGCGATGCAGGCGGCGGCCCGCCAGTCGCTGGGCGCCGAACTGTCCGACCTGACGGTCGCGGTGCAGGGCACCGGCAATGTCGGCGCGGCGCTGTGCCGTCGCCTGGCCGATGCCGGCGCCCGACTGGTGATCGCCGACATCGATCCGCGCCGCCGCAACACGCTGGCCGCCGTGCTGAACGCGAATGTGGTGGACGTGGCCGACATCGCCGCGGTGAAGGCCGACATCTTTGCCCCTTGCGCCCTGGGTGGCGCGCTCGATCCGCAGAGCGTGGCGGCGATGCAGGCCCGCCTGGTCTGCGGCGCGGCCAACAACCAGTTGGCGACGCCCGATGTGGCGGAGTTGCTGCGGTCGCGCGGCATCGTCTATGTGCCCGACTATGTCGCCAATGCCGGCGGCATCGTCAGCGTGTCGGCCGAATATCTGGGCGAGGACCGCGCCAGCGTTGCGGCGCGGGTCGACCAGATCGGCGGCCGGGTGGTCCAGATCCTGGAACAGGCCCGACGGGAAGATCGCTCGCCGGCGCTGGTAGCCGACGAAATGGCCGAACATATCATTGCCGAGGCAGAGCGGCGCGCTGCATGACCTGGCACTTTTCCATCGATGCGTTGGCAGAGCCCCAGGCTCTGCCCCGCATCTTGGGACAGTTCGCCCAGCGCAGTCTGGTACCCACCGCGCTGCACCTCGCCACCGAGGCGGACGTGATGCGCATTGCGCTTTCGGTCGATGGCCTGGATGCGCGGCAGGCAATGGCAATCGCCGCCAAGCTGCAGGAAGCGATCCTCGTTCTCGCCGCCACAGCGCGGCTTGCCCAGGCAGCGACATCACCCGTGGCAGCATGATGACCGGCGCCTTTCCAAGAATCGTATATTTTATTTGACCAGGCAATTCCGTCTCCGCACAAAGGGGCGGATGGATGATATTGCCGCCAGCCCGCCGATCGCGCCCCATGCCGGCCCAGCCACGTTTCTGGGTCATCCCCATGGCCTGTTCGTGCTCTTCTTCGCCGAATTGTGGGAACGTTTTTCCTTCTACGGCATGCGGGCGCTCCTGATCTTCTATCTCACCAAACAGTTCCTCTTCTCCGACACGCGCGCGTCCATGCTCTATGGCGCCTATATCGCATTGGTGTTCGTCAGCCCCCTGGTCGGCGGTTATCTCGCCGACCGTTATCTGGGGGCACGCAAGGCGGTATTGTTCGGCGGGATCGTGATCGCCTGCGGTCATATCCTACTGGGGCTGGATGCCTTGGCCGGCGATCGTGCTGCCGCGACCTGGATATTCCTCGCCGGCATGGCGGTGATCGTCGTCGGCACCGGCTTCCTGAAGGCCAATGTCTCGGTGTTGGTGGGACAGCTCTATCCGCGCGACGACATCCGGCGCGATCCTGCCTATACCATCTTCTACATGGGCATTAACCTGGGCGGCGCGCTCGGCCCACTGGTCTGCGGGCTGCTGGGCGAAAGGATCGGCTGGTCCTGGGGCTTTGGCGCGGCGGCGCTGGGCATGATCCTGGGCGTCATCGTCTTCGTGGCCGGCAAACCGCTGCTGCAGGGACAGGGCGAGGCGCCCGATCCCGCCTGGCTCGCCAGTCCCCTTGTCGGCATCCGCCGCGAATATTGGCTCTATGCCAGCGCCCTGCCTTTCACCGCCGCGATGCTGGCCCTGCTCGCCAGCCCCGCGACGGTCGGCTATCTGCTGAGCGCCAGCGGCCTTGCCATGGGTGTGGGCCTGATCGCCTATGCCTGCCTGAAACTCGATCCTGCGGCGCGCGGACGATTGCTGGTGGCGCTCTTCCTGCTGGTGGTGCAACCCGTCTTCTGGGGTCTGTTCGAACAGACAGGCTCCTCGCTCAACCTGTTCATCGATCGGCATGTCGACCGCACCCTGTTCGGCATCACCGTGCCGGCCTCGCTGTTCCAGGCGGTCGGCCCCTTCTCCATCTTCCTGCTCGCGCCCGTCTTCGCCTGGCTATGGCTGAAGCTCGGCCGGCGCGGGCTGGAACCATCCGCCCCCGCCAAGTTCGGCCTCGCGATCATCCAGGTAGGGGCCGGCTTCCTGCTGCTGGTCGGCGCGGGCATGTTGCTGCCGGGCGCGCAGATGCCGATGCTCTTCATCCTGCTGCTCTACCTGCTCCACACCATGGGCGAATTGTGCCTGTCGCCGGTCGGGCTGGCAGCGATGTCGCGCCTGTCGCCGCCCCATATGCTGGGGCTGATGATGGGCACCTGGTTCCTGGCGACGGCGGGCGGCAATTTCATGTCGGGCGTGATCGCCGCCGCCATCGGCGCATCGGCCGGCGCGGACCAGGCGAGCACCGTGCTCGCCGCCTATGGCCGGATCGGCGGCCTTGCCATGCTGATCGGCCTTGCCGTCCTGGCACTTTCTCCATGGATCGGCCGCCTCATGAAACAAGGCGGCCGATAAAAGGTCAGTTGCTCCGCGCCAGCAGCGCGACCAGTTCATCCTTCCAGAATTTCGCCCAGGTGTGGGTGCTGTGTCCCCGCGTCTTGGGCGAATAGGGGATCAGCTTGTAGCGCGTGGTCTTCAGCCGCTTGGCCGCCGTTTCGGCCATGCCCATTTCCGGCGGATTGATGAAATCGTCGGAGGAGTTGATCCAGGTCATCGGCGCGCTGATCTTTTCCAGATCGGCAGACGGATCATAATCGCGCGAGGAATCGAGCTGATAGAGATAATCATTGGCGTCGCGGCTGGCGATGTCGCGATCGAACCGTTCCTTCCAATAGGCGTCGACCGCGTCGCGCGTGGGAAATTGCACCTGCATGTACCAGGCGGCGGCACCGGCGATCTGCGACAGGCTGGACGCGGTGCGCAGGCCCAGCAGCGGCTGCGCCTTGTAATTGCCGTCCTGCCAGGCGGGATCGGCGCGGATGCCGTCCATCGCCGCCTTGCGCCACATGCGGTTACGCCCCGCTATCGGCGCTGCCTGGCACGCCATCGGCATCAGCGCACTGGCAAAGCCGGGATGCTTTTCGCCCCAGACGAAGATGTGCATGCAGCCCATCGAGGTGCCGAAGGTCAGCCGCAGATGATCGATCTTCAGCCCATCGACCAGCATGCGGCGCTGCGCCTCGACCATGTCGTCATAATCATAATGGGGAAAGGCCATGCGCAGCCCGTCGCTGGGCTTGGAGGAATCGCCATGGCCGATATTGTCGGGCAGGATGATGAAATAGCGGCGGACGTCGAGCGGCTGGCCTGGGCCATATAGCTCGTCGGCAAATTGCGGCTGCAGGAATTGCGTGCCCGATCCGCCGGTGCCGTGCAGGATCATCACCGCATTGTCGATCCGCCCCTTCGCATCGCGATGCGGCGTGCCGATGGTGCGATAATGGATGCGCAGTTCAGGCAGCTTCTCGCCCGAGCGAAAGGCGAAGTCGCGGATGACATGGTCGCCCTGCTTGACCTGCGCGGCATCGAATCCCTGCGCCAGTGCCGGCGTGGCGAGCAGCAGTGCGGCAGCGGCGGCGAGCCGGGGCCATCGGTTTTTCATAGGTCTGGTCCTCCCTTGGAACTTTGCGAAGATGGCGCATATGCACATTTGACAGATTTGGTATACGATGTACGGTTCGCTGCAAATGAAGGCAACAGGCAGAGTCATGATCCCCAAAAACATCGCATATTCCGCCCTTCCCCTGCTGCTGACGGCGCTGGCCGCGCCGTCGATCGCCGCCGACAAGCCCGCCCCGGCGGACAAGGAAGAGACGAAGAAGGACGATAGCGCCGTCGCCCCGGTCGAGGAACAGGCGATGCCCAGCCGCGCGTCGGTGACGGTCGCCGGCAAACTGATCCACTACACCGCCACGCCCGGCACGCTGACGATCCGCAACGATGCCGGCGAACCGATCGCCAGCCTGTTCTACACCGCCTATGTCGCCGATCGGGCCAAGGGCGCCAGGGAACGGCCGATCACCTTCCTGTTCAACGGCGGTCCGGGTTCATCGAGCATGTGGCTGCACATGGGTTCCTTCGGCCCGGTGCGGGTCGACACCCCGACCGCCGATACCGCCCGCCCGGCGCCCTTTGCCATCGGGCCCAATCCCGACAGCCTGATCGACCGCAGCGACCTGGTCTTCATCGACGCGATCGGCACCGGCCTGTCGCGCCCGCTCGGCAAGGCGCAGGGCAAGGATTTCTGGGGTGTCGATCCCGACATCGACGCCTTTGCCAGCGCCATCCAGCGCTATCTGACGATCAACAATCGCTGGAATGCGCCCAAATTCCTGCTCGGCGAAAGCTATGGCACGCTGCGCGCGGCGGGCCTGGTCAACACGCTGCAGGAACGCGGCGTGCAGATGAACGGCGTGGTGCTGCTGTCGTCGATCCTGAACTATGGCATCCGCAATCCCGGTTACGACCAGATCAACGTCACCTATCTGCCCAGCTATGCGGCAACCGCCTGGTACCATAACCGCCTGCCCAACCGGCCGGCGACGCTGGAGCCATTCCTGAGCGAAGTACGCGCCTTTTCCCTAGGCCCCTATCTCACTGCGCTGGCGAAGGGCGACGACCTGCCCGATGGTGAGCGCGATGCGAGCGCGACCCAGTTGGCCGCCTATACCGGCCTGTCAAAGGGCTTCATTCTGCAGAACAAGCTGCGCATCGATCTTGGCCGGTTCCGCAAGGAACTGATGCGCGACAGCAGCCGCACCGTCGGCCGGCTGGATTCCCGCTTCGTGGGCATCGATGTCGACGACAGCGCCGCCGATCCGGAGTTCGACGCGGCCGATACCTCGATCAGCGGCGCCTATATCGCGGCGCTCAATTCCTATCTGTTCGGGACGCTCGGCTACAAGACTCCGCTCAGCTACCGCCCGAATTTCTACAAGGATATCAGCCCCGCCTGGGACCAGCGCCACCGCGCACCGGGCGGCGGCGGCCGGCCGATGCCGGCCGCCGATACCGCGCTGGACCTGGCCCGTGCGATGCGCACCAACAGCCATCTCAAGGTGCTGTCGCTCAACGGCTATTATGACATGGCGACGCCCTTCGCCGGCGCCGAATATGACCTGAAGCATATGCAGCTCGACAAGGGGCTGCAGGCCAATATCAGCTATCGCTATTATGAATCCGGGCACATGATCTACATCCACCCGGACTCCATGAAGGGCCTGCGCCGCGACCTGCTGGCCTTCTACGACAGCGCCATGTGAGCCATCGGCGCCGCGTCCATGAGGATGCGGCGCCGCTTGGGCTCAGCGCTTGTCCGCGACCATGAACAGCTGCGTCTGCGGCAGGGCCTCGAGATCGACCTCCTTGCCCGCGACGAACAGCCGGCCGAGGCGGCGGATATTATGGATGTCGGCCAGCGGATCGGCGTCCAACAATAGCAGGTCGGCGATCTTGCCCGGCTCCACCGTGCCCAGATCCTTGAGTTGCCCGGCCGCCCGCGCCCCGTTGCGGGTTGCCGCCACGATTGCCTGCATCGGCGTCATGCCCAGTTCCACCAGCCCCTCGATCGCCAGCAGGCTCCCCTCGCCCGGTTCCTGCTCCGGCGATTTGGGCGCACGGCGAAATTCGGGCGCATCACCCAGATAATTGTCGGTGGCGATCGTAACAGGGCATCCGGCCGCAATCAGTCGCTCGGCATTGCGCCGCTCGATCTCCGCATCATCGCCGCGCATCGCTGCCCGGCGTCGCAGTTCGGTGCTGGTCAACGCCGGCGGCATCTGCGCGATGTCCGCCACCGCCTTGGCACGCTTGGCGATCTGCTTCTGCCGCACCGCGCCGGTCACCATGTTGGACCGCATCGCACATAACGTCCCCTTCGACAGGATCAGCGCGATCAGATCGTCGGGATAATCGCGGCTCAATATCTCGGGATGCTGGATCAGGTCGATCCCAGCCTCGACCGCCAGACGCAGCCCTTCCGAACTGGTGGCATGGGTTTCGGCCATTTTGCCGCGCCGGTGCGCCTCCGCCACGATCACCGCCTGCTGGCGCGGCGAAAAGCCGATCAGCGAGGGCATCATGAAGTGACTGGTGCCGCCATATTTGAGGAAATCGACACCCCGGTCGAGATAGGCGCTGACGGCGGCGCGCAATTGCTCCGGCGTCATGTCCATCAATTCCTCCCCCATGCCCTGGGCCAGCATGTCGTTCCACTGTTCCTGAAACAGGGTCAGGTCGCGATCGCCGGTCAGCGAATAGGTCAACGAAAATGGGCCGCCCCAGCCCAATATATTGCCCGCCACCAGCATGCGCGCGCCGATCGCCTGTCCGCTGGCGATCCGGTCACGCACCGCCAGCAGCGGCGGCAGCACGCCATAGCTGTCGCGAATGGTGGTGACGCCCGCGCGCAACTGGCGCTGGGAAAATTCGAGCGCCAGTTCCTCGTTCCGATCGGCATAGCGCGATGATGTGTCACGCCGCGCCGGGTTGCCATAGACGGTGGCGTGGACGTTGGAGTCGATGAAGCCGGGCAGCAGATAGCGCCCGCGACCATCGACCTGCCGCGCCGAGGCCGGAACCTTCAGCTTTGCGCCGATCAAGGCAATCCGCCCGTCGGCCAACAGCACATCCTGACCCGTCCTGGGCGCGGCCCCCGTACCGTCGATCACGGTTACATCGCGTATCCATATTGTTTCAGCTGCAACATTCCCCGACCGAAACAACCCCGTAACGGCTACGGAAAGCAGCAAAGAGCGAACAATTTTTCCTTTTATTTTCATGATTCTAACCCCCGTCCAATGCTTTTTTTGCAGCGATCCAAGACTGACATTTAACTGCAATCTTGACAGCGCCATGCGGTCTCAGCATGATTAAAGTATACGATATTCAATATACATTGAAGCGGTCAAAGAGCTGCAAAAGCAAGAGAGAGGAGCTGAAAACCCGTCCGGGAGACCGTCATGCGGTCCGGCACGCAGGAGCCGACATCGGCGCAGCATTCCACGCTGCTGCGCACACAGAATGATAATCCGTGTCGAATGAATTGAATCCTAGCGATTACAAGGGGATATACAGATGCTGATGACCCGACCGGCTGGCCTGCATGGCCGCCGCAATGCCCGTCTGTTGCTGTCGACCATCCTGGCCGGCGCCGCCTTTGGGTCGGCCGCCCACGCCCAGGACGCCGTGCAGCCTCCCAGCGACATCGTCGTCACCGGTTCGCGCCTCGTCCGCACCGACCTGACCGCACCCAGCCCGATCTCGGTCATGGGCAGCGAGGATGTGAAGCTGTCGGGCAATGTCACGCTGGAAAAGACCCTGAACGAGATGCCGCAGCTGGCGTCGGGCAACACCTCCACCGTCAATAATGGCGGCGGGTCGGGCGTGCTGACCGCCAATCTGCGCGGCCTGGGCAACACCCGCACGCTGGTGCTGGTCAATGGCCGCCGCTTCATCCCCGCCGATTCCAACGGCAATGTCGACCTTGCCTCCATTCCCGACGCCCTGATCAAGCGGGTCGAGATCATCACCGGCGGCGCGTCGGCCGTCTATGGTTCCGACGCGATCGCCGGCGCGGTCAACTTCATCCTCGACGATAAGTTCGAGGGCGTGGAAGCCAGCGCCCAATATGGCATTTCCGATCGCGGCGACGCGGAATCGAAGAAGCTCGATCTGACCTTTGGCACCAGCACCGCCGATGGCCGGGGCAATATCACCCTGTCCGGCTCCTGGACCCGCCAGTCATCGATCACCCAGAATGACCGCGCCTTCAGCCGCACGCCGCTGGGCGAGGTGAACGGCCAGCTGGTCTATTCCGGCTCCGGCAGTATTCCCGGCACCCGCGTGCCACTCAGCACCGCGCAGCGCAACGCGCTGGTCGGCGTCGACCTGACGCCCGGCGGCAGCTGCACCTCGGTCACCGGCATCCGCTTCGGCACCAATGCCGAAGTGCTGCCCTATTGCCAGCCTGAAGACACCTACAACTACGCGCCCTACAATCTGCTGCAGCGCCCGCTGGACCGCATCAACGTCGCCGCCAACGCCCATTATGAGATCGCCGACCGGATCACCGCCTATGCCGAGGCCTATTTCGTCAACGCCAAGAATGACATGATCCTGGCACCCGACAGCTTCACCCCACTGACGCCCGGTGCGGCTTCCTCGACGCTGCTGATCCCCAATTATGCCAGCAACCCGGTGCTGCCGGAAAGCCTGCGCCAGTTCTTCACCGACAATGCCGCCATCTTCGACACCAATGGCGACGGCACGGCGGAAATCGTTGGCGGCGGCCGCCGCGCGGACGAACTGGGCACGCGCAACTATCGCTATGAACGGCAATCCTACCAGATCACCACCGGCCTGCGCGGCGACGTCGCGCTGCTGGGCAGCGACTGGAAGTGGGATACCTTCTACCAATATATGCGCAACCGCACCGACACCCGCAACGAGGGCCTGATCTCGCAGACCCGCCTATCGATGGGCCTCGACGCGGTCATCGATTCCTCGGGCAATGTCGTCTGCCGCAACCAGTCGCTGGGCTGCGTGCCGGTGTCGATCCTGGGCCTCGATTCGATCACGCCACAGGCCGGCACCTTCCTGACGCCGGTGCGCGAAAGCCACGACATCTTCACCCGCCAGGTCGCGGGCGCCAGCATCGCGGGCACTTTGTTCCAACTGCCGGCCGGCCCGGTCTCGGTCGCGCTCGGCGCCGAATATCGCAAGGACAAATATACGTTCAGCCCCAGCCCGCTCGACCTCGCCAATGAATATGGCGCGGTGTCGCAGAAGGCGCTGGCCGGCGCCTATGACGTCAAGGAACTGTTCGGCGAACTGCGCATCCCGATCCTGGCCGACATGCCCTTCGTAGACACTCTCGCGATCGAGGGTGCTGCCCGCTATTCGGATTACAGCTCGGTCGGCAAGGTCTTCACCTGGAAGCTGGGCGGCGAATATGCGCCGGTCAGCTGGATTCGCATCCGCGGCGCCTATAACAGCGCGATCCGCGCGCCCAATATCGCCGAGCTCTATACGGCGGTGACGCGCGGCTATTCCAGTGGCACCGATCCGTGCGCCATCCCGACTTCGGGCGGCGACAGCCGCAGCGACGCGCTCAAGAATTTCTGCGTCGCAACCGGTGTGCCGGCGGGCGAAATCAACGGGTTCCAGCAGGCGACGCTCGGCCTGAACCAGGACAGCGGCGGCAATCCCAACCTGCATGAGGAAAAGTCGAAGACCTATACGATCGGCGCCGTCATCTCGCCGCCCTTCATCCCGCGCCTCAACATCACGGTCGACTATTTCAACGTGAAGGTCGACGATGCGATCATGACTGTCAACGCGCAGCAGACGATGAACGACTGCTACACGATGATGGATGCCAGCAGCCCCACCTGCCGGGCGATCACCCGCCTTGGCAACGGTCAGCTCGACTATGTCAGCGTATCGAGCAACAATATCGGGGTGCTCAAGGTCAACGGCATCGATGCGCAGGTCGACTATCGCGTGCCGCTGCCCGCCGCCCTGTCACTGGGCGACGATGCCAGCCTGTCGTTGCAGGCGATCGCCAGTTGGCTGTTCGAGCGCACGACCCAGGTACTCGCCACCTCCGCTCCGCAGGATTGCGCCGGCTATTATGGCGCGGGCTGCTCGGTCGGCACCGGCGGCTTCATCACTCCGGACTTCAAGCTGAACCTGGGTGCCACCTATGCCAGCGGCCCCTTGAGCTTCCGCCTGCAGGGTCGGATGATCGGCGACCTGAAGCTTTATCCGACCGCGACCAATGTGGTGAAGTCGGTGGACCCGGTCTGGTATGTCGACACCAGCTTCTCGATCGACGCCAATGAGACCTTCTCCTTCTTCGGCGGCGTCAACAACCTGCTCGACAAGCAGCCGCCGATCCTGGGCACGACGCTGGTGGGCGACGCCAATACCGACGTGTCGCTCTATGACACGCTGGGTCGCCGCTACTTCGTCGGCGCACGGATGAAGTTCTGATCCGTTAGACGGGCGGGCCGGGGCGCTGACGTCCCGGCCCGCTCCCTTTCATGACAATAGCAGGAGAGCGTTGCATGGCCGTCCGGTCCCGTCCCCTTCTCGCCCTTGCGGCGCTGCTCCTGAGCGGCAGCGCGCTTGCGGCGCCCACCGCCCCGGCCGGTCCGGCGACACAGGCGGCCGATCCCATTCCCGCCCGCAACCAGGGCGTGGGGCCGTTCCAGCGCACCGTGCTGCGCCATGTCTACATGATCGACGGCACCGGCGCCCCGGCCCAGGGGCCGTTCGACATCGTCCTGTCGAACGATCGCATCGCCGAAATCAAATCGATCGGCGTACCCGGCGCGATCAATCCCGCGCTGCGCGCCGCGCCCGGCGACCATGAGATCGATCTGGCGGGCGCCTATGTGATGCCCGGCTTCGTCGACGCCCATGTCCATCTTCATTCGCTCAGCGACGCGCAGAAGGTGCCGTCCGACTATATCCTGAAACTCTGGATGGCGCATGGCATCACCTCCGTCCGCGATCTGGGCAGCGGCCATCCGATCGAATGGCTGGCCGATATCAAGGCCCGCAGTGCCCGCAACGAGATCGTCGCCCCGCGCATCGACATCTATCCGATGTTCCACCAGATACGCGGCCCCGTAAATGACGCCGCGACCGCCCGCGCGGTGATCCAGGAAGCCAAGAAGCGGGGTGCCGACGGCATCAAGTTCATCGGCGGCGCGCCGGAGGATGTGCTCTATGCCGCGCTCGATGAGACGAAGAAGCTCGGCCTGCACAGCACCATGCACCATGCCCAGCAACTGGTCGCCTATGCCAATGTGCTGGGCACGTCGGGCGCGGGCCTGGAAAGCATGGAACATTGGTATGGCCTGCCCGAAGCGATGTTCACCGACCAGCGTATCCAGGCCTTCCCCACCGACTTCATCAACAATGACGAACAGATGCGCTTCGGCGAGGCCGGGCGGCTGTGGGCGCAGACGGCCGAACCGGGGTCGGACCAGTGGAACAAGGTGATGGACACGCTGCTGGAGCGCGGCTTCACCCTGGATCCCACCTTCACCGCCTATCTCACCAGCCGCGACTTCATGCGGATGAGCCGGGCGCAATGGCATGCCGACTACACCATGCCGGCCTTGTGGGACTATTATCGCCCCAGCCGCACCAATCATGGGGCCTACTGGTTCGACTGGACCACCGAACATGAAATGGCATGGAAGGACAATTATCGTCGCTGGATGCGGTTCGTGAACGACTACAAGAACCGTGGCGGCCGCGTCACGGTAGGCAGCGATAGCGGCTATATCTACAATCTCTACGGCTTCGGCTATATCCAGGAGATGGAGTTGTTGCGCGAGGCTGGCTTCAGCCCGCTGGAGGTGATCCACGCCGCCACGCAGGAAGGCGCCCGACTGCTGGGCCACGAGGACCAGATCGGCACCATCCGGGTCGGCCGCAAGGCCGATCTGGTGGTCATCAAGGGCAATCCGCTGGCCAACATGAAACTGCTGTTTGGCACCGGATCGATCAAGCTCAACGACGCGACCGGCAAGGTCGAACGGGTCGGCGGCGTCGATTACACGATCAAGGACGGCATCATCTATGATGCAAAGGCATTGCGCGCCGAAGTGCGCGACATGGTCGCCCGGCAAAAGGCCGAACGCGGCCTGCAGCCGGGCATCATGACGATCGAGAATGCGGAGGCCTCAGCGCTACCATGAGGTTTTCGCAGCGTTGGGGGCAAGGCGGCCTTTAAGGCCTGACCGGACCCCATCGACCGGCCCCGTTTCCTGTCGCGCGACAGCCCAGTCGACGGCAGGAAACGGGGCCGATTTCCTATCGGCATCCCGCTCGACTGTCCTACAGCACCGCCATTCGCTATCCTGTCTCGACCATCGCCGGCATCGGCACTATCGAGACATGAAATTTCCTACTTTGATCATGTAATTTCAAAATGTGCGGGAAATGTGGGAAGTTAAGGGAAAATATCGCCTTCAACCGCCCATATGGAAAAGGGCTGGCGGATCGCTCCGCCAGCCCCTCCCGCGTCCCGAAGGCGCCCGGTCCTATTCCGGCAGGCCCTCTTCGTTAGCGGCATGGCCGGTGGTCCGCAGCAGGCTGCGGCCCCGGCTATAAGCGAAATAGAGCGCCAGACCGACGAGGTTCCATAGACCAAAGCGCAGCAGCGTCTTTTCCGGCAGGCTGATCAGCAGATAGATGCAGCCGACGATCGCCAGCGTGCCGACCAGATAGGGCTGCGGACAACGGAAGACGCGCTTCATCTCGGGCGCCTTGCGGCGCAACGCCATCATGCAGCCGGCGACCGCGATGAAGGCGATCAGCGTGCCGGCATTGGCCAGCTCCGCAATCTCGTCCAGGCGGAAGAAGCCGGCGACCGCCGCGACGAAGACGCCGGTGATCGCGGTGATGCGCGCGGGCGACCCGGTCTTTTCCGACACTTTGCTAAGCGAACGCGGCAACAGCCCATCGCGCGCCATGACGAAGAAGATACGGCTCTGGCCATACATCATGACCAGAATGACGGAGGGCAGCGCGACCAGCGCGGCGCCCGCCACCAGCCAGGCGGCCAGCGGATGCTCCAGCGTACGCAGGACCAGCGCTAGCGGCTCAGACGAACCGGCCAGCGCCCGGAAATCGAGCGCACCAATCGCGGCCACCGCAACGGCCATGTAGATGAGGGTGCAAACCGCCATCGACCCGATGATGCCAATGGTGAGGTCACGGCCCGGATTACGCGCTTCCTCGGCTGAGGTTGCGACCGCATCGAAGCCATAGAAGGCGAAGAAGACGATCGCCGCCGCCGCCATCACCCCGCGTGTCATGCCGCCCTCCACATGGCTGACGAAACCATAAGGCATGAAGGGTTGGAGATTATCCGCCTGGAAGGCGGGCAATGCCAGCGCGACGAAGGCGGCCAGCGCGGTCAGCTTGATGACCACCAGGACGATGTTGAGCGTCGCGCTTTCCCGTGTGCCCGCGATGAGCATGCCGGCGATCGCCAGCGCCACCAGCACGGCCGGCAGGTTGACGATACCGCCGCCATGCGGCCCCGCCAGCAGCATCGGCGGCAGGCTGATCCCTGCCTGCAGGATCCAGCCCACCAGATAGCCGGACCAGCCGACCGCCACGGTGCTGCACGCCAGCGAATATTCCAGGATCAGGCTCCACCCCACGACCCAGGCCAGCGTCTCGCCCAGCACCGAATAGGTGTAGGTATAGGCGCTGCCTGCGGTCGGGATCAGCGTGGCAAGCTCGGCATAGGCCAGCGCCGCGCAGGCGCACACGGCGCCCGCAATGGCGAAGGCCAGGATCACCGCCGGCCCCGCCCGGTCGGCGCCCACGCCGGTCAGCGTATAGATGCCGGTGCCCACGATCGCTCCCACCCCCAGCGCGATCAGATGCGGCCAGGACAATGTCTTGCGCAACTGCTGATGCTGCGCGTGATGGCCGGCGCCGATCGGCTTGATCGGTCCCCAAAATCCAGTGCTCAACCGAAATTTCCTTCCCTGTTCTTATGGACGTTCCGGTTGCACGGGAATGGCTCAGTCGTCGGCGTCGAGCTGAACCATGAGATCGTCCATGGTTTTGCGGATATGTGCGACCGTGAGTTCGCGGATCAGTTGGCCGTCGCGGGCGAGCCAGGCGTCGAGCATCTCGCGATGCTCGTCATTGGCGCGCTCGTCGCGGCCGAGCGGCTCCAGATGCTTGCGGACATAGCGTTCCGACAGGATGTGGAGCCGTTCGAGAATATTGACCGACAGCGGCTGGCTGCTCGGGCGCAGCAGCGCCATGTGGAAGGCGCGATTGAACGCGCCCACCCCGTCGCCGCCTGCATCGGTGACCTGGTAGAGGGTGGCGAGCGTATTGATCGCCGTTTGATGCTCCACCTCGTTCGCCCGTTCGGCGGCAAGCGCCATCACGTCGGGTTCCAGCTTCAGGCGCAGCGCATAGACTTCGTCCGCTTCCACCCGATTGAGGCTGCGCACGAAGAAACCGCGATTGGCCTGCGACTTGAGCAGCCCTTCCTGTTCCAGCCGGGCCAACGCCTCGCGCAGCGGAATCTTGCTGATCCCCAGTTCGGCGGCCAGCGCATCCTGACGGATCGGCCCGTCGGGCGGCACCCGGCCGGACAATATGCGCTCGCGGACAAGATCGACCAGCTGGTCGGACAGATTTCGGATGATGAGGCTCATGCAGCAAACATAGCACAGAGCGGGCGGCGGAATACAACTTCGTATATGATGAACGATCCCATCCGCCTGCTCTGCACGTGCCGCATCATACCACCGTGAAGCCGGCCCAGAACGGGTCTTCGCGATCGACCCAGATGGTGTTGAAGCCGGTGGCGATCGCCGATCCCTCGATCGAGGGGATGATCGCCTTCTGGTCGCCGATCATCGTCTCGGCCTCGACCCGACCGATAAAACGGCTGCAGATATAGCTTTCATGCACGAACCGGTCGCCGACCTTCAGCCTGCCCTTGGCCGCCAGATGTGCCAGCCGTGCCGATGTCCCAGTGCCACAGGGGCTGCGATCGATCGCCCGTTCGCCATAGAAGACGGCGTTGCGGCCGTCAGCGCCCTCGCCCTTGGGCTTGTCCGCCCACAGGACATGGCTCACCCCCTTGATGCTGGGTTCGAGCGGATGGACCGGCTGATATTTCTCACGCACCAGCTCGCGAATAGTGCGGCTGAGTTCGACGATGCGCGATGCGCCAAGATCGTCGAGGCCGGTATAGGCGCCCTGTGGTTCGACGATCGCATAATAATTGCCACCATAGGAGACATCGAGGCTGAGCGGGCCGAAGCCCGGCACATTGATCTCGATCCCCTCTGCCGCCAGATAGGCGGGAACGTTGCGGATCTTGACCGACGTCACGCGCTTGCCGTCGGTCGTATAATCAATATCGATCACGCCGGCGGGTACTTCCACCCGCAAATGGCCCGGCGTCGCTGGCTGGATCAGGCCATTTTCCAGACCGAACGTCACCATGCCGATGGTGCCATGGCCGCACATCGGCAGGCAGCCGCTGGTCTCGATGAAGAGGATGCCGATGTCGGCATCGTCTCGCGTCGGCGGATAGAGGAAACCGCCCGACATCATGTCATGGCCGCGCGGCTCGAAGCAGAGACTGGTGCGGATCCAGTCGAAACGGTCGAGAAAGTCCAGGCGGCGTTCCGCCATGGACTTTCCCTTGAGCAGCGGCGCGCCGCCCGCGACCAGACGGACGGGGTTGCCCGCCGTATGGCCGTCTATGCAGAAGAAGCTGTGGCGCACCGCGGACATCAGACCGCCGTCAGGCTGGGCTGGGTGGCGGCGCACTGCTCGACCCAGCGGATGACGTCGGCGCGGCGCTGGCCTTCCAGCGGCATGCGCGGCAGGCGGACATGCTCGGTGCCGCGTCCCATGATGCTTTCGGCCAGCTTGATCGACTGGACCAGATCATGATCGGCATCCAGATGCAGCAGCGGCATGAACCAGCGATAGATGCGCAGTGCTTCTTCCAGATCGCCCCGGTTGATCGCCGCGACCAGCGCCACGGATTCGCGCGGGAACGCGCTGGTGAGGCCGGAAATCCAGCCATGCGCGCCCAGCAACAGGCCCTCGAAGGCAACATCGTCCAGGCCCGCCATCAGGATATAGCGGTCGCCAAAGGCGTTGATGAGGTCGGTGAAGCGACGCGGATCGGGCGCGCTTTCCTTGACCGCGACGATATTGGGCGTGTCGGCGAGGCGGGTGAGCGCGTCGATGCCGATATTGACCCGATAGGCCGGCGGATTGTTGTAGAGCATGATCGGCAGCGACGTCGCCTTGGCCACCGTCTCGAAATGGGTGCAAAGTTCGCCCACGGTCGGCACATAGACCATGGCGGGCAGCAGCATCAGCCCGTCGACGCCGAGCTTTTCAGCGTCCTGCGCGAAGGCGACGGCGCGGCGGGTGGTGAATTCGGACACCCCGACCAGGATCGGCACGCGGCCATCCACGACCTCGACCGCCGCCTGGACGACAGCGCGCTTTTCTTCGGGTTCCAGCGAGTTGTTCTCACCGCAGGTGCCGGCGATGATGAGGCCGTCGACGCCATCCTTTACCAGCGCATCCAGGACAGCCTGGGTTGCGGCGATATCAACGTCCAGATCGGGGGTGAACTGGGTGGTGGCGGCAGGGTAGACACCACGCCACGTCAATTTTGAGGAATTCACATAAGCCTCCGTTGAAACTTAGGATCGTATACGGTATCTAATCGACAACGCCAAGTGAAAAGAAATCAATTGACCCAACAAGCCATCATCATCGGCGGCGGCATCGTCGGAATATCCTGCGCTATCCGATTACAGGAAAAGGGAATTTCAACGTTACTGATCGAACGGGAAAACCCGCTCCGCGGCGCGTCCTGGGGCAATGCCGGCCATGTCGCGGTGGAGCAGATCGATCCGCTCGCATCGATGGAAACGGTGAAGAGCTTTCCCCGGCGGCTGTTCTGGCGCGGCGGCGCGCTCGCCCTGCCCTGGCGCGACGTCGGCCGCTGGCTCCCCTTCTCGCTACGGCTGCTGAAAGCCGCGCGCCCGTCGCGCTTTGCCGCCGGACGCGTCGCGTTAAAGGCCATGCTTGCGCAAGCAATGCCGGCCTGGCGCCGGATCGATGCGCTGTGCGCCGGACCGAGCCGCCTGATCGAGGACGGGCATTTCATCGTCTGGGAAAGCGTGACGAGCGCACTGGCCGGGCGCCGCGCCTGGAGGGCGGCCGATTGCGGCACGGCGCGCTTCCGCGACGCGACGCCACGCGAACTCGCCCAGCTCGAAACCCTGTTCCCCCATCCGATCAGCGGCGCGATTCGTTGCGAAGGCAGCGGCCGCATCGCCGACCCGACCCGGCTGGCGCAGGATCTGAAGGATGCGCTGCTGGCGGCAGGCGGGCGGATCGAGCAGGCGGAGGTCGTTGCCCTGTCCTGCGTTGACGGAAAGGCGCAGGTACAATTGGCCGATGGCCGGACGCTGGACGCGGTCCATATCATCGTCGCGACCGGAGCCGCGTCGGACATCCTGCTGCGCCCGCTGGGCCACAAGGTGCCGATCATCGCCGAACGCGGCTATCATCTGCACACGCCGAGCCCGCCCGGAGGCTGGCCGATGGACATGCCGCCAGTGGTGTTCGAGGATCGATCGATGATCGTCACCCGGTTCGAGAGCGGATTGCGCGCGGCGAGCTTCGTCGAATTTTCCAGTCTCTCCTCCCCGCCCGACCCGCGCAAATGGCAGCGGCTGCGCACCCATGCCGCCGCGCTGGGCCTGCCGATCGAGGCGGATGCCAGGCCCTGGATCGGTGCCCGCCCGACCCTGCCCGATTATCTGCCCGCGATCGGCCGGAGTGACCGCGCGACCAACCTGCTCTATGCGTTCGGCCACCAGCATCTGGGGCTGACATTGGGACCGCTGACCGGAGAGATCATCGCCGCGCTTGCCACCGGCGCGACGCCGCCGGTCGACGCCACGCCCTTTTCGCTCCGCCGCTTTGAAGGATAGGATTATGACACAACAGATCGGCGGTTCGGACGCCGCCACCGAACTCGCCGCGCTTGCGCCCTGGCCAGATCGCGCACCGGCCATCGCCGCCGCCGAATATCAGGCGCGCATTGCCAAGGCCCGTACCCTAATGGCGCAGGAAGGGCTCGACGCGCTGCTGATCGATGCTGGGACGAGCCTCGCCTATTTCGCTGGCGTGCCCTGGGGCGCGAGCGAGCGACTGGTGGCGATGCTGTTGCCGCTCAGCGGCGAGCCGATCCTGATCTGCCCGCGCTTCGAGCGCGGATCGCTGGAAGCCGATCTCAAGATCGGTGCCGGTGATCTGCGCCTTTGGGAAGAGGATGAAAGCCCGTCCGTCCTCGTCGCCGATGCGCTGAAGTCACTGGGCGTCGTCCGGCTGGGGATCGACCCGGCCATGGCCTTCCTGTTCGTCGAGCGCATTCGGGCCGCCGCGCCGGGGGTGACGTTGATCGCCGCCTCGGTCGTGATCGACGGTTGCCGCAGCCGCAAGTCGGCCGCCGAACTGGCGCTGATGCAGCAGGCCAAGACGATGACGCTGGAGGTGCATCGCCGCGCCGCCCGCATCCTGCGCCCCGGCATCACCGCGACCGAGGTGCGCCGCTTCATCGAGGCCGCGCACCGGGCGCTGGGCGCATCGGGCAGCAGCTTCTGCATCGTCCAGTTCGGCCGATCCACCGCCTATCCCCACGGCCTGCCGGGCGAGAGCGTGCTGGCCGAAGGCGACATGGTGCTGATCGATACCGGCTGCACCATCGGCGGCTATCATAGCGACATCACCCGATCCTATGTCTATGGCGAGGCCGATGCCGAGCAGCGGCGCATCTGGGCCTTGGAGAAAGAAGCGCAGCAGGCCGCGTTCGACGCGGTCAAGCCCGGCGTCCCCTGTGGCCTGATCGACGCGGCGGCGCGGCGCGTGCTGGAAGAGGCGGGCCTTGGCCCCGACTATCGCCTGCCCGGTCTGCCCCATCGCACAGGCCATGGCATCGGCCTGTCGATCCATGAGGCGCCCTATCTGGTGCGCGGCGACATGACCCCGCTGGCGCCGGGCATGTGCTTTTCCAACGAGCCGATGATCGTCGTGCCGGATCGCTTCGGCGTGCGGCTGGAGGATCATTTCCATGTGACCGAAACCGGCGCGGCCTGGTTCACCCCACCCTCGGTCGCGATCGATCAGCCTTTTGCCTGAAATCGCTGGCGGCGCTCAGCTGAGCGCCGCCAGTTCCTCATAGAGAGCGCGGGGAATGCGGCAGCCCTGATCGGGGGTGCGACGACGCGCCGCGAAGCGCCGCTGCGATGGCAGGCGCGCACCCTGGCCGGTAATGCCGTCGAACAGCGCCTCGGCCCGCTGCATATGCTGGGCGGCCGTCGCGCCCAGGAAGCCGGCCGGATCGATGGCGATGATGAGTTCGCCGCCATAGGGCGATGCCTTGGCGCCATCGTCATATGCCAGCGATTCCGCACTGGTCATGTCGCCGATCAGCGGCCCCGCAATCAGCTCCACCATCGCCGACAGCGCCGATCCCTTGTGCCCGCCAAAAGTCAGCAGCGCGCCCGCAAGGCCAGCCTCCGCATCGGTGGTCGGATTACCCCGGGCATCGATCGTCCACCCTTCCGGAATCGGCTTGCCGGCGCGGCGATGCAGTTCGATCTCGCCGCGCGCAACCGCGCTGGTGGCGAAATCGAACACGAAAGGATCATTGTTCGGACGCGGCCAGCCAAAGGCGATGGGATTGGTGCCGAACAGCGGCGACGTGCCGCCGGCCGGCGCGACCCAGGCATGGCTGGGGGTGCAGGCGAAGGCGACCAGCCCCTGATCCGTCAGCGCCTCGATCTCCGGCCAGAGCGCGGCGAAATGGACACAGCGATTGATGCCCATGGCGGCGATGCCCATCGCCCGCGCCTTTTCCACCAGCAGCGGCAGACCCGTAGCGAAAGCCAATTGTGCAAAGCCGCCGGCCGCATCCACGCGCAACAGCGCGGGCGAGACGTGATCGACCACCGGCACCGCGTCGGCAACGACCTTACCGCTGTTCAGCGTATGGACGCAGTTGAGCAGGCGATAGACGCCGTGCGAGGCACATTCGTCGCGTTCGCCGGCGATGATCGTCGCGGCAACCGGGCCGACATGCGCCTCCGCCAGACCATGGCGGCGCAGCACGGCACGGGCCAGATCCGCGACCTGCTGTAGCGTCAGCGTGACGGTTTCACCATCGCTCATGCCGCCATTGCCCGTGCTGCGGCGTTGAAGATAGACATGCGTCCTCCGTCTTGATCCCGAACCATAATCGCAATATCGTATACGGTATAACGATTACAGACAAGCCGGAGCCGCCATGTCCCACCGTCACACGCCCCTCAGCCGCAGGGCCATGTTGCTGGCCGCGACCGCCGCCGCGACCGCACCCGCCTGGCAGGGATGGAGCGCCGTCGCCCATGCCGCGACCGGCAGTGCGCTGCCCGAATCGGCGCGCGCCTTGCCGCTACAGGCGACCCGGCTCCTCCCCTCCCCCTTTGCCGACGCGGTCGAGGGCAATCGCCTCTATCTGCTGCGGCTGGAGCCGGACCGGCTGCTGCACAATTTCCGCAAACATGCCGGCCTGACACCCAAGGGCGCCATCTATGGCGGCTGGGAAAATGATACCATCGCCGGCCATACGCTGGGCCATTATCTGACCGCGCTGGCGCTGATGCACGCCCAGACCGGCGACGCCGAATGCGCCCGCCGTGCCGCCTATATCATCGACGAATTGGCCGCCTGTCAGGCTGCGGCCGGCGATGGCTATGTCGCGGGCTTCACCCGCCGCCGCGATGACGTGATCGAGGATGGCAGGCTGATCTTCCCGGAGATCATGCGCGGCGACATCCGCTCGGCCGGGTTCGATCTCAATGGCTGCTGGGTGCCCTTCTATAATTGGCACAAGCTGTTCGCGGGCCTGTTCGATGCGGAAGCCCATCTGGGCAACAGCCAGGCGCGCGGCGTCGCACTCGCACTGGCCGCCTATATCGACGGCGTGTTCGCGAAGCTGGACGATGCGCAGGTGCAGCAGGTGCTCGACTGCGAACATGGCGGCATCAATGAGAGCTTCGCCGAACTCCATGCCCGCACCGGCGATCCGCGCTGGCTGGCGCTGGCGACGCGGCTGCGCCATCGCAAGGTGCTCGATCCGCTGGCGCAGCGGCAGAACAGCCTCCCCTGGATCCACGCCAATACCCAGATCCCCAAGCTGATCGGCCTTGCGCGCCTGCACGAGATTACCGGCAATGCCGCCGATGCGATCGCCGCCAACTTTTTCTGGGAAACCGTCGTCGGCCAGTATAGCTATGTCATCGGCGGCAATGCCGACCGGGAATATTTCCCCGATCCCGGCACCATTTCCAAACATATCACCGAACAGACCTGCGAAAGCTGCAACAGCTACAATATGCTGAAGCTGACCCGGCATCTCTATGCCTGGAAGCCCGAAGCCCGCCTGTTCGACTATTATGAGCGCGCCCATATCAACCATATCCTGGCACACCAGAACCCGGCCACCGGCATGTTCGCCTATATGGTGCCGCTGATGTCGGGGTCGCACCGCGTCTGGTCGGAACCATTCGACGATTTCTGGTGCTGCGTGGGCAGTGGCATGGAAAGCCATGCCAAGCATGGCGAATCCATCTGGTGGGAAGATACCGATCGGCCGGCCGACATGCTGATCGCCAATCTCTATATCCCCAGCGAAGCCGACTGGGCGGCGCGCGGCGCGAAGTTGCGGATCGAGACCGGCTATCCCTTCGACGGCCACATCGCCCTGTCGATCCCGACACTGGCACGCGCGGGTCGCTTCACCCTGGCGCTGCGCATTCCCGGCTGGTGCCAGGGCGCGCGCGTCGCCGTCAACGGCACGCCCCTGCCCACGCCGCGCATCGTCGATGGCTATGCCCTGATCGATCGCAAGTGGAAGGCCGGCGATCAAGTGACGCTGGACCTGCCGATGGCACTGCGTGTCGAGGCGACGCCGGATGATGCTCGCACCATTGCCCTGCTGCACGGCCCGGTCGTGCTGGCCGCCGATCTGGGCGCGGCAAACCAGCCCTTCGACGGTCCCGCCCCGGCGCTGGTCGCCGCCGACGTAACGCAGGGCTTTGCCGCCAACCCCGGCGCCATCCCCACTTATCGCACCGCTGGCATCGGCAAGCCCGCCGACCTCCGCTTCGCGCCCTTCTTCCAGCAGCGCGACCGCCGCACCGCCGTCTATTTCAAGCGCTTCACCCAGGAAGAATGGGGCATCGAGCAGCAGGCCTTTGCCGTCGAACAGGCGCGGCTTCGCGATCTGGAGCGGCGCTCTGTCGACGTCATGCACCTGGGCGAGATGCAGCCCGAGCGCGACCATGGGCTGGAGGCGAAACTCTCCTACACCACCACCTATCGCGGACGGCATGGGCGCGACGCGCGCACCGACGGCCATTTCCAGTTCCGCATGAAGGTGAAGCCCGGCCCGTTGATCCTGCAGACCACCTATTGGGGCGAGGAGCGCAACCGGCTGTTCGACATATTGGTCGACGGCCAGAAGATCGCGACGCAGAAACTGGATGCCGACCGGCCCGGCGAATTTTTCGACGTCACCTACGCCATTCCCGAGGCGCTGACGCGCGGCAAGAGCGAGGTGATGATCCGCGTCCAGCCGGCACCCGGCATGACCCGGGCCGGACCGATGTTCGGCGCGCGCATTTTCACGCCTGCGGCCGACACACGCACTTGACCCATGCCAACCAAAGTATATCGTATACACTGTTAGCAGAGCGGGGCGCCGGGTCGCGTCGCCGAACAGGGAAGAGAGACATTCATGAAAATGCCCCACGCCGCATCCTTGCTCGCCATCGCCTGGCTCGCCGCCACGGCCCCGATTGCCGTCGCCCAGACAGCGCCGACCGCCGACGCCCCGGCCGCACAACCGACTGCCGCCGACCTGAAGCTCAAGGCGCTCTATGACGCCGAATGGACCTGGCGCCAGAAGGAATTTGCCCGCCTGCCCGGCAGCGGCCGGACCGAGGGCGGCGCCGACGATCATCTGCCCAGCGTGACGGCCGCCACCCAGCAGCGCCGCTATGCCTATTGGAGCGATATCCTGAGGCAGCTCGACCAGATCCCCGACGCCCAGCTGTCGCATGAGGAGTATATCAACAAGGCGGTGTTCAAGACCTCGGTCTGGGAGAATGCGACCAAGATCAAGTACAAGACCTATGAGGCGCCGTTCAACAGCGACACCTTCTTCTGGACCGGCCTCAACCCGCGCACGCCCTTTTCCACTGCCGACAATTATCGCCGCTATCTCGGTCGGATGAAGGATATCCCGCGCTATTTCGACGAGCAGATCGCCAACATGCAGGCCGGCCTGAAGCGCGGCTATACCGTGCCGCGGGTGTCGATCGAGGGGCGTGACAAGACGATCGAGCCGTTCCTGGCCGCCGGCACCGACAATCCCTTTTACAAGTCGTTCGCCGCCATGCCGGACACCATCCCGGCCGACCAGCGCCAGGCGATGCAGGCCCAGGCCCAGGCATTGATCCGCGACGCCATCGCGCCCAGCTACCAGAAGTTGCTGACCTTCATGCGCGGCGAATATATGCCCAAGGCGCGCAAGACGATCGACGCCTACTCGCTGCCCGACGGCAAGGCTTTCTACCAGGACCAGATACGCGAATATACGACGCTGGACCTGACGCCCCAGCAGATCCACGAGATCGGCCTCAAAGAAGTCGCGCGCATCGATGCGGACATGAAGAAGACGATGGCCGACGCCAAGTTCCAGGGCAGCTTTGCCGAGTTCCTGGAGTTCATGCGCACCGATCCGCAATTCTATGCCAAGACCCCGCGCGAGCTGCTGTCCTATTCCGCCTATGTCACCAAAAAGATGGACGGCAAGCTCAAGGACACGTTCAACAACCTGCCACGCTATCGCTTCACCATCCTGCCGGTGCCGGACGAGATCGCGCCCATCTACACCTCGGGTCGCGGCGGGCTCGAATCCTGCCTGATGAACACCTATGACCTGCCCTCGCGCCCGCTCTACAATCTGACGGCGCTGACGCTGCACGAATGCAATCCGGGCCACAGCTTCCAGGCAGCCTATGCGCTGGAAGCCCCCAACCGCCCGGCCTTCCGCGGCCAGACCTATTTCTCTGGCTATGGCGAGGGCTGGGGCCTCTATACCGAATGGCTGGGCACGAAACTGGGCATGTATGAAACGCCCTATGAGGAGTTTGGCCGCGAGACGTTCGAGATGTGGCGTGCGGTACGCCTGGTGATCGACACCGGCATGCACTCCATGGGTTGGACGCGGCAGCAGGCGATCGACTATATGGCGAGCCACACCGCGCTCGCGAAGCTCGACATCACCAATGAGGTCGATCGCTATATCGCCTGGCCCGCGCAGGCGCTGGCCTACAAGCTGGGCGAATTGTCGATCCGCAAGATGCGCGCCAAGGCGGAAGCGGAACTGGGCGACAAGTTCGACCAGCGCCCGTTCCACGACACGCTGCTGACCATGGGATCGGTGCCGTTGCCGGTAATGGAGGCGGAACTCGACCGCTTCATCCAGACGGAAAAGGCCAAGGCAACATCCGGGGCGTCCGGTGCGGCGCAGTAAGCGCATTCTCCTCCCCCTGATCGGCGCGGCGCTCTGCATGGGCGCCGCGCCGGCACCCCATTCGACGAAGCAGGAGAAGGCGGCGATCCGGCAGGTGATTGCCGACATGGAAGCCGCCTGGAACCGGGGCGATTTTCGCGGCTATATGGCCGGCTTCCTCAACCCCGGCATCATCTTCGTGTCGCGCGGCCAGTTCCAGCGCGACTGGCAGGGGACGCTCGACCATTATGTCCGCGACTATGGCGCCTCGCCCGAAACGCGCGGCACGCTCCATTTCTGCGATATCCAGATCGAGATGCTGGCGCCCGATGCAGCGCAACTCATCAGCCGCTTCCACCTCGCCGCAAAACCCGGCCAGTCGGGGATCAACACGCGACTGATGCGCAAGGTGAAGGGCCATTGGGTCATCGCCCTCAATCATGTTTCCGCGTTTGAACCTGACGCGATGCACCCCGCTTATTGCCAGGCCCCTGCTTCGGATCGTTGACGCTCCACGACATCCATCCGGCCGGGCATGAATGCACCGGTCGCCCTCCATTCGATTGAATACGTATGTGGGATTCTGTGCAGATGGCACGGCCCGCGACTATTTCAGGCGAACCGGTCATGCCGGCAATAACGCTAAAGATGCGTCCTGGGGAGGATTTCTGTTATGCACCATTTCCGTCAATCCATTGTGCGCGCCGCATTGCTGGCAGGCGCCTCTCTGTCCGTCGTGACGGCAGCCCATGCCCAGGAAACGGCGACCGCCACCCCCGCCGATGAGCAGGGCGACGCAATCGTCGTCACCGGCATCCGCGCCTCGCTGGCCTCAGCCGCGAAGATCAAGCGCGATTCCGTCCTGATCGTCGATTCCATCTCGTCCGAAGATGTCGGCAAGCTGCCCGACGTGTCGATCGCGGACTCGCTTGCCCGCCTGCCCGGCGTTACCGCCCAGCGTCTTGAGGGCCGCGACCAGCGCCTGTCGATCCGTGGCATGGGTCCCGATTTCTCGACCACCCTGCTCAACGGCCGCGAACAGGTCACCGTCGGCGACAATCGCGGCGTCGAATATGATCAATATCCGTCGGAATTCTTCCAGAACGTCAATGTCTACAAGAGCGCCGACGCGGCCCTGATCGCGGCCGGCATCTCGGGCACGGTCGACCTGCGCATGCTGCGCCCGCTCGACCGCAACGATCGCCTCGTCTCGGTCTCGCTCCGCGGCCAGATGAACGGCATGGACAAGCTCAACCCCGACGGCGATCGCTATGGCTATCGCGCTTCGGCCACCTATATCGACCAGTTCGCCGACGATACGCTGGGCCTGTCGCTGGGCTTCTCCGCCTCGCAGACGCCTTCGCAGAATGAACGCTTCAACAGCTGGGGTTATCCTGAAGACGCCGACGGCAACCTGATCATTGGCGGCGCCAAGCCCTATGTCCAGTCGAACACGCTCAAGCGCTATGGCATGGTGGGCACGCTGGAATGGCAGCCGAGCGACAATTTCCATTCGACCTTCGATGTCCTCGCCTCGCATTTCGAGGAAGTACAGCGGCTGCGCGGCATCGAATTCCCGCTGGTCTGGGGTACGAATGTGGGCGTCAGCGACGTCACGGTCGAAAATGGCTTCGTGACCGCCGCCACCTTCTCCAACGTCTATGGCGTCCAGCGCAACGACTATAACAAGCGCAAGGCCGACACCATCTCGCTCGGCTGGAACAACGATATCCAGCTCAATGATCGGCTGAAACTGAATGTCGATGCCAGCTGGTCGAACGCCAAGCGCACCGACTTCCTGCTCGAAACCTATTCGGGCACCGGCTATCTGCGCTCGGGCGTACCCGACACCGTGCGCGTGGAGCGCCAGTCGAACGGCCTGTTCAGCATCGTGCCGACGCTCGACTATACCGACACCAGCATCATCAGCCTGACCGATCCCAATGGCTGGGGCTATAACGGCACAACCGCCGTGGTGCAGGCCGGCTTCCTCAACAAGCCCAAGTTCGAGGACGACATGAAGTCGTTCCGCGCCAACCTGGTCGGCGACATTTCCGGCAGCATCTTCAGCAACTGGGAAGTCGGCGGCAATTACAGCCGGCGCAAGAAGACCAGTTCCTATACCAGCTATTTCCTCTGCCCGACCGGCGGTACGGACTGCACCATCGCCGGCGGCACGCCCGGTTCCGCGCCGGTGCCGCAGGAAGCGCTGCTCGGCTCGAACGTTTCGCTCGACTATCTGGGCGTGCCGGCGATGCTGACGCTCGATCCGCTCTATCTCTACAACAACACGCTCGACGCGGTGTATGACAACCGGCCCTCGTCGCTGGTGCGCGACAATCGGGTGAAGGAAGATGTCTTCACCGGCTATGCCAAGCTGACGCTCGATGGCGATCTGGGCGGCAAGGCCTTGAAGGGCGCAATCGGCGTGCAGGTGATCCACACCCGCCAGTCGTCGGACGGCACCATCTCCAACTTCTCCAACGGCGTCGTCACCGTCGTCCCCGCCTCGGGCAAGGACAGCTATACCAATGTGCTGCCCAGCGCGCAGTTGTCGGTCGAGCTCAACCAGGGCCTGTTCGTGAAGCTCGGCGCGGCCCAGACCATGGTCCGCCCGCGCATGGATCAGGAACGGGTCAACCAGGAATATAGCTTCGATCCGTCCAAGATCGGCCAGGGTTCCGACCCGCAATATAGCCCGTTCAGTTCGAACGGCGGCAACGTCAATCTGCGTCCCTATCAGTCGACCAATGTCGATCTGTCGGTCGAGAAATATTTCGACAAGGGCGGCTATGTCTCGATTGCGGGCTATTTCAAGAATCTGACCGACTTCGTCGATCCGAACAACAATATCCCCTATGATTTCTCGGCGGTCCTGCCCTCGCTGCCGGCCGCCATCCGCGACCAGATCATTGCCGATGGCAGCTATATCGGTCTGCTGAAGGCGCCCGCCAATACCGGCAAGGGCACGATCATGGGGGCCGAGGCGACGGCGTCGCTGCCCTTCAAGCTGTTCAGCGATGCACTTGACGGCTTCGGCATCTTCGCCAGCGGGTCCTACACCCACAGCGAGATCAAATATGCCAGCAATCCGGGCGACAGCATCACCCTGCCGGGCCTGTCGAAATGGGTTGCCAGCGGCACCGCCTATTTCGAGAAGAACGGCTTCCAGGCGCGCGTCAACTATCGCTACCGCTCGTCCTTCCTGGGCGAAGTGGCCGGCCTGTCGGCGGCGCCGACCTTCCGCACCGCCAAGGCGGAGGGCATTCTCGACGCCCAGATCGGCTATGAATTCCAGTCGGGTCCGCTCACCGGCCTGTCGATCCTGCTGCAGGGCAAGAACCTGACCGACCAGCCTTTCGTCACCTATCAGAATGACGATCCGCGCCAGGTCATCGACTATCAGCGTTACGGCCGCGACTATTATCTGGGCGTGACCTACAAATTCTGATCGGCCTTCGGCCGACCGGGCAAATTCCAATTCCTCCCCGGACTGCCCGACTGCACGCGGGCAATCCCCCTCCCCGGACCGCCACCCCTTTCAGGGGAAGGCGGTCCGTTTTTCTTTGGGGGAGAGGAGGCCATGGACTCAGCCCTTCTTCTTCCTCCCCTCCCTTCTAGGCAGAGGAGGAAGATTCTAAGCCGTCATTCGCGTTATCAGCCGGGGCGCCAGCAGTGTTGGCGTCACCGGCTTGCGGTCGATCTGGCCGATCAGCGCGTCGACCAGCACCTCGCCCGCGCGCAGATAGTCCTGCGCCACGGTGGTCAGCGGCTGCCGCGTCAGGCTGGCGGCGGGGATGTCGTCGAAGCCGATCAGGGCGACGTCGCCGGGCACCGACAGCCCATGTTCGTCCAGCGCCCGCATCGCGCCGATCGCGATCAGGTCGGACCCGGCAAAGATCGCGTCGAATGTCACGCCGCGCGCGATCAGCCGGCTCGCCGCCTCATAGCCCGACTGCTCGGTCGACAGCGCATCGACATGCAGGCCAGGGTCGACCGCAAGCCCCGCCTCGCGCAGCACGTCGGACAGGCCGGCATAGCGATCGCGAAATTCGGGATAATGGCTCGATGCGTCGCCCAGGAAAGCGATCCGGCTGCATCCGCGCGCGATCAGATGCGCGCCCGCATCGCGCCCGCCGCGCCGATTGTCGCAGCCGATGGTCATCCCCAGCGCATGTTGGTCAACCGATCCCCAGCGCACGAAATGTGTGCCCTGCGCCACCAGTTGCTCCAGCCGGGTGCGATAGATTTCATAATCGCCATAGCCCAGCAGGATGATGCCATCGGCCTTGCGGCTATCCTCATAGTCGACATGCCAGTCGGTCGAGAGCTGCTGGAAACTGGTGAGCAGGTCATAGCCGCGCTTGGCGCAGGTCTGCAGGATCGGCCCCAGCATCGACAGGAAGAAGGGGTTGATCCAGCTTTCGTCGGGCAGCAGATCCTCGAAGAACAGCAGCGCGAGCGTGTTGCTTTTCCCCCGCCGCAGCGACGACGCATTCTTGTCCACCGTGTAATTGAGCTGCCGCGCGATTGCCTCGATCCGCAGCCGCGTCCCCTCGCTCACCGTCTTGTCGCCGCGCAGCGCGCGCGACACGGTGGGCTGGGACACGCCGGCCAGCGTAGCGATGTCGAAAGATGTGACTTTGTCGTTGGCGCCCATCGCCGGACCCTACGCCCCCGCGTTCGGCTTGGGAAGGTGGCGGCTCTGAATACGTATGCCGCTCCCTTGGCCCGGCCTGTCCCCGCCGACTAAGAAGGGGCCAAGCTGCGGCAATCGGGCACAAGCGGCAATGGGAGGATGAAGGCGATGCGCGGACGAACGGCACTGCTGCTGGCTGCACTCTGCGCGCTTCCCGCCCCGGCTTTCGCACAGGATCAGGGTTTCCGCGCCCGCCTGCCCGAAGATGAAGTCATCTATTTCATCCTGCCCGACCGGTTCGACAATGGTGACAGCGAAAATGACAGGGGCAGGCTTAATGGCGATCGACTAAAAACCGGATATGATCCTGTTTCTAAAGGGTTTTATCATGGAGGCGATCTTCGGGGGCTGATCCGCCGGCTCGACTATATTCAGGGGCTGGGCGCCACCGCCATCTGGGTCGGTCCGATCTTCCGCAACAAGCCGGTGCAAGGCCCCAAGGGTCAGGAGAGCGCCGGCTATCACGGCTATTGGATCACCGATTTCGAACATGTCGATCCGCATTTCGGCACCGACGCGGATTTCGCCGTGCTGGTGAAGGCCGCCCATGGCCGGGGGATGAAGGTCTATATGGACATCATCGCCAACCATACGGCCGACGTCATCAAATATCGCGAATGCGCCGACCGGCCCTGCCCCTATCGTTCGCGCGCCGACTATCCCTATCAGCGCCGTGGCGGCGTGGCCGGCGCGGCGATCAATCCGGGATTCGCCGGCGACGCCGATCATGGCGACGCCAATTTCGGCAAGCTCACCGACCCGGCCTATGCCTATACCCCCTTCGTGCCGAAGGGCGAGCAGGCGTTGAAGAACCCGGCCTGGCTCAACGATGTGCGCTATTATCATAATCGTGGCGAGACGAGCTATTCGGGCGAGAGCGCGACCATGGGCGACTTTGCCGGGCTCGACGATCTGATGACCGAACATCCGCGCGTGATCGCCGGCATGATCGACATTTTCGGCGGCTGGATCGACCGCTTCGGCATTGACGGCTTCCGCATCGACACCGCCCGCCATGTCGATCCGCATTTCTGGCAGCAGTTCGTCCCCGCCATGCAGGCACGGGCCAAAGCGCGCGGCATCCCCAATTTCCATGTCTTCGGCGAAGTCTATGTCGAGACGGTCGATGCCGGCCCGCTCGCCTGGCACACCCGCGAAGGCGGCTTCCCTGCCGTGCTCGACTTCGCCTTCCGCCAGGCCGCGCTGGAAACCGTCGCGGGCAAGGCGGCGACCGCCACCTGGGAACGCATGCTGACCGGCGACGCCCTCTATCAGGGCGGTGCCGCCACCGCGCGCCAGTTGCCCACCTTCGTCAGCAATCATGACGCCGGGCGGTTCGCCACCTTCGTCCGCCGCGCCTTCCCGCAGGCAGGCGAGGACGAAGTGCTGCGCCGGGTGATGCTCGCCAACGCCATGCTGCTGACGCTGCGCGGCGTACCGACCATCTATTATGGCGATGAACAGGGTTTCGTCGGTGACGGCGGCGATCAGGACGCGCGCGAGGATATGTTCGGCAGCCAGGTGGCGAGCTATAACGACAATCGCCTGCTTGGCAGCGATGCGACCACCGCCACCGCGCGCTTCGACCCCGCCCATCCGCTCTATCGCGAGATCGCGGCGCTCGCCCGGCTGCGCACCGGCCATGCCGCGCTGCGCCGGGGCAGCGAGACGATCCGCGCGCGCGGCGACGAGCCGGGCCTGTTCGCCGTCTCCCGCTTCGATCCCGACACGGGCGCGGAATATCTGATCGCCTTCAACACATCGACCGCGCCGATCAGGGCGCAGGTCCAGGTGGATACCGCCTCCACCGCTTTCGACACCCTAGCCGGCGCGGCCTGTGCCCCGCGCGCCGTCGCGCCCGGCAGCCTCACCCTCGACCTTCCTCCCCTTGGCTACAGCGTCTGCGCTGTACGGAGCGCCAATCCGCAATGACCGACGCAATGACTGACACGGCGCCCTGGTGGCGCGGCGCCACCATCTACCAGATCTATCCGCGCAGCTTCGCCGACTCCAATGGCGACGGCGTCGGCGATCTGGCCGGCATCACCGCCCATCTGCCCTATGTCGCCTCGCTCGGCGTCGACGCCATCTGGCTCTCGCCCTTCTTCAAGAGCCCGATGCGCGACTTCGGCTATGACGTGTCGGATTATTGCGATGTCGATCCGATCTTCGGCACGCTCGCCGATTTCGACGCGCTGATCGCCCGCGCCCATGAACTGGGCCTGCGCATCATCGTCGATCAGGTCTGGGCGCATACCTCCGACGAACATCCCTGGTTCATCGAAAGCCGCTCCAGCCGCCAGAACGACCATGCCGACTGGTATGTCTGGGCCGATGCGAAGCCCGACGGCACGCCGCCCAACAACTGGCAGTCGGTGTTCGGCGGCCCGGCCTGGACCTGGGACGCGCGGCGCGGCCAATATTATATGCACAATTTCCTGAAGGAGCAGCCGCAGATCAACCTGCACAATGGAAAGGTGCAGGCGGCGGTGCTGGATATCGTGCGCTTCTGGCTCGACCGCGGCGTCGACGGCTTCCGCATCGATGCGATCAACCATTCGATGCCCGACCCGCAACTGCGCGACAATCCGCCCGCACCCGAAGACGGCCGCATCCGCACGCGCCCCTATGATTTCCAGATCAAGCGCTATAGCCAGAGCCACCCGGACATTCCGCTGTTCCTGGAAAAGGTGCGTTCGGTGTTCGACGAATATCCCGATCGCTTCACCGTCGCCGAAGTCGGCGGGGATGACAGCGATGCGGAAATGAAGGCCTTCACCCAGGGCGATCATCGCCTCAACACCGCCTATGGCTTCGACTTCCTCTACGCCCCCAAATTGACCGCGCCGTTCCTCAAAGCCGCGCTGTCGCGCTGGCCCGCGGAGCAGGGGATTGGCTGGCCGAGCTGGGCGTTCGAAAATCATGACGCGCCGCGCGCCGTCTCGCGCTGGGCCGGCGACATCGACGCCCATGCCTATTGCCGGATGAAGATGCTGCTGCTCGCCTGCCTGCGCGGCAATATCTTCCTCTATTATGGCGAGGAACTGGGCCTGCCGCAGGTCGATATCGCGTTCGAGGATCTGCAGGATCCCGAAGCGATCGCCAACTGGCCGCTGACCCTGTCGCGCGATGGCGCCCGCACGCCCATGCCCTGGACCGGGGCAGCGCCCTGGCTCGGCTTCTCCGATGCCAAGCCATGGCTGCCGGTGGGGGAGGCGCACCGCCCGCTCGCCGTCGACGCGCAGGAAGCCGATCCTGCTTCGCTGCTTCACTGGACGCGCGAGGTGTTGGCCCTGCGCAACGCCACCCCGGCGCTGCGCAACGGCACGATCACCTTTCTCGATACGCCGGATGATCTGCTCGCCTTTGAACGGACGCAGGACGGGCAGCAGCGCCTGTGCGTCTTCAACCTCGGCACCAGCCCCGTCGCCTGGCACCCCGCCGATGCGGACCGTTGGCAGGTCGAACTGTCGACCGGCCGCATCGCCGACTGGAATTTCGCCCCCGCATCCGGCCTCGTCGCCGCCTTCCAAGTTTAAGGACAAGAATATGTCGCGACTGCCCGCGCTCACCCTGCCCCTCATTGCCCTGGCGCTCGCGCCCACCGCCGCGCGCGCCGATGTGGTGGCCAAGGCATCGTCGCCCGACGGCCATATCACCCTCACCATCAGCCTCGATGGCGAGGGGCGTCCCAGCTATGCCGTGCAGCGCAATGGCAAGCCGCTGATCGCCGACAGCCGCCTGGGCTTCATGTTCACCGACGCACCCAAGATCGAGCGCAATCTGACGCTGGCCGATGCCAAGCAGGCGAGCAGCGACACCAGCTGGACCCAGCCCTGGGGCGAATGGACCACGATCCGCGACCATCATAATGAGCTGAAGCTGGTCTTCCGCGAGAAGGGCGATCTCCAGCGCGAGATGGATATGACCTTCCGCCTGTTCGATGACGGCGTCGCCTTCCGCTACAGCCTGCCCGATCAGGCCAATCTCCATCACGCCAACATTGCCGAGGAACTGACCCAGTTCGCCTTCGCGCAAGGCGGCACGGCCTGGTGGAAGCCCGCCTATGAATGGAATCGCGAGGAATATCTCTACAACCGCACCCCGCTCGACGCGGTCGGCACCGCCCAGACGGTGATGACGGTGAAGCTGGCTGACGGCACCCATGTCGCCCTGCATGAGGCCGCGCTGGTCGATTATGCGGGCATGAATCTCGCCCGTGCCGAGGGCAACACCTTCCGCGCCGATCTGACGCCGGGGGCGGGCGCCCCCAAAGTGTCGCGCGACGCCGGCTTCTCCACCCCCTGGCGCACCATTGCCGTCGCCGACGATGCCGCCGGCCTCTACATGAACCACATGATCCTGAACTTGAACGAGCCCAACAAGCTCGGCGACGTTTCAAGCTGGATCAAGCCGGGCAAGTTCGTCGGCGTCTGGTGGAACATGATCAAGGGCGACTGGACCTGGGCGCGCGGCCCCAAACATGGCGCCACCACCGCCAATGTCCGCCGCTATATCGATTTCGCCGCTGCCAGCGGCATCCCCGCCGTGCTGGTCGAGGGCTGGAATGTCGGCTGGGACGGTAACTGGTTCGGCAACGGCAATGAGATGAACTTTGCGCAGCCGACCGAGGATTTCGATGCCGATGGCCTTGCCGCCTATGCCAGGTCCAAGGGCGTCACCCTGATCGGCCATCATGAAACCGGCGGATCGGCCAGCCATTATGACGGCCAGCTCGACACCGCCTTCAAATGGGCGGCCGACCATGGCGAGCAGGTGGTGAAGACCGGCTATGTCACCGATGCCGGCCAGATCGAGCGGGTCGACGCCGATGGCGCCAAGCTTCGCGAATGGCATGAAGGCCAGTGGATGGTGAACCATTATCTGCGCGTCGTGCAGACCGCCGCCAAATATCATGTCAGCATCGACAGCCATGAACCGGTCAAGGATACCGGCCTGCGCCGCACCTATCCCAACTGGGTGGCGCGCGAAGGCGGCCGGGGCATGGAATATAATGCCTGGGTCGGCGGCAAGAACCCGCCCGAGCATGAGGCGAACCTGGTCTTCACCCAGTTGCTGGGCGGCCCGATGGACTTCACCCCCGGCGTGCTCAGCCTGTCGGGTTCGGAGGGCAGTAGCATCCACTCGACCATCGCCAAGCAGCTCGCCCTCTATGTCGTCCTCTATTCGCCGGTGGTGATGGCGGCCGACACGCCGGAAAATTACGCCAAATATCCCGGCCCCTTCCAGTTCATCAAGGATGTGCCGACCGACTGGTCCGACACCCGCGCCTTGAATGGCGAGGTTGGCGACTATGTCACCATCGCGCGCAAGGCGAAGGGCAGCGACGACTGGTATCTGGGCGCGGTCGGCGACGAACAGGCGCGCTCCAGCAAGGTGACGCTCGACTTCCTCGATGCCGGCCGCAGCTACACCGCCGAAATCTACCGCGACGGCCCCGGCGCCGACTATCGCACAGAGGCACGCCACGCGATCGTGATCGAGAAGAAGCCGGTGAAGAAGGGCGACGTCCTCAGTATCGACCTTGCGCCCGGCGGCGGTCAGGCGATCCGCTTCGTCGCCAGCGGCGGCAAGCGCAAGCGGTGACAGTCCAGTGAACCTCGTCATTGCGAGGGCCGCAGGCCCGCGGCAATCCAGTGGATTGCTTCACCCGGCTATCGCCGGGTTCGCAATGACGAAGCGGCTATGGCCTGTCCTACAGGAAGGTGCTCCTCTATGCTGCGGATTGCAAAGGCCCGGCAGAAGGCAGGCTTTCCGATAGGATCAGGCGCTCGCAACTAAATGTCAAAATGTGCGGGAAATGTGCGAAGTTAAGGCGAAGGATGGGGATGGCCGGAATGAATGAGATGGGGCTGGAACCGGGCGCGACGACGTCCGACGGTCGGCCGCGCCAGGGCTTCCGGGGGCTGTGGAATATCAGCTTCGGCTTCTTCGGCATCCAGATCGGCTTTGCGCTGCAAAACGCCAACATGTCGCGCATCTTCCAGTCGCTGGGGGAAAATCTCGACAATCTCGCCTTGCTGTGGATCGCCGCGCCGTTGACCGGCCTGCTGGTGCAGCCGGTGATCGGCCATTATAGCGACCGCACCTGGTGCCGCCTCGGCCGGCGCCGGCCCTATTTCTTCGCCGGTGCGCTGTTCGCGGCACTTGCCCTGTTCGGCATGCCCAATGCGCCCGGCCTGATGGCCGCCGCGCTGATGCTCTGGATACTCGACGCCTCGCTCAACGTCTCGATGGAGCCGTTCCGCGCCTTTGTCGGCGACATGCTGGCGAAGGAACAGCATATGGCCGGCTATGCGATCCAGACCGCCTTCATCGGCACCGGTGCGGTGATCGGTTCCTCCACCCCCTGGCTGCTCGACCAGATGGGCGTCTCCAATGTCGCGCCCGCCGGCATGATCCCCGACACGGTGCGCATCAGCTTCTATATCGGCGGCGGTGCGCTGTTCCTCGCCGTGCTCTGGACCGTGCTCACCACCCGCGAATATTCGCCCGAGCAGATGGCCGGCTTTGCCCAGGCCAGCGAGGCGGCAAGCCGGCAGGAGGCACCGCCGGTCCCGGCCGGCGGTCCGCTCTGGATCGTCGCGGGCCTTGCCATCATCGCCGCCGTCTGGGGCTGGGCGCTGGAAAAGGAACTCTATCTGCTGGGCGGGCTCCTTGCTGCCTATGGCATCGCCCGCATCGTCGCGCGCGGCCTTCATGCGCAGGGGCGGACCGACAATCTGCTCAGCCATGTGGTCGGCAATTTCGCGACCATGCCGGCGATGATGAAGAAGCTGGCGCTGGTCCAGTTCTTCACCTGGTCGGCGCTGTTCATCATGTGGATCTATACCACGCCGGTGGTCGCCCAATATGTCTTCGGATCAGCCGATCCGACCAGCGCCGCCTATAATGAAGGGGGCAATTGGGTCGGCATCCTGTTCGCCACCTATAATGGCGTCGCCGCCTTCGCCGCGCCCTTCCTGCTCCAGCCGCTTGCCCGCCGCATCGGCCAGGCACAGACGCACGCGCTGGCGCTCACGCTCGGCGCAATCGGCTTCCTGTCCTTCCTGGTCCTGCGCGATGCACAGGCGCTGCTATTGTCGGAAGTGGCGATCGGCATCGCCTGGGCCTCGACCCTCGCCATGCCCTATGCGATGCTCGCCTCCAGCGTGCCGCAGGCCAAGCTCGGCATCTATATGGGGTTGTTCAACGCCTTCGTCGTCATCCCGCAATTGCTGGTGGCGACGGTGATGGGCACGATCATGCGCCATTTCTTCCCGACCGAACCGATCTGGACCATGGCCTTTGCCGGCGCCGTCATGCTGCTGGCTGCGCTCGCCACCCTGCGCTGCCGGGAGGCTGGTGCCGGGCGATAGCCCGGCAGCGACAGGCTTTATTCGAGCATCAACGTCGCCAGTTCGACATCCAGTGCATCAAGAGCCGTGTCGGGGAACTGCGCCGGGGCGAAGGACTGGATCGATCGCAGCGTCAAACCCCGTGCCATCGCAATGCGCTGATCGGTAGCGATCCCGGGGAAATGCCGGTCCAGCATCGCCCGCGCATCGTCATGGGCAAGCAGCACACCGATTTTGGTGACGGCGGTGGACGGCACCGAGCGCCCTCCCCCGCTCTTCGGCGCGTCATGGGACGCCTCACCCGCGATAGGGAATTGCTCATCGCGGCTCCCCATGGGGGATGCCTGTACATCGGCCGACGGAACCAGCTTCAGATGCAGGTCGGCCAGGCCACGGATGATGAAGCTCGGCTCATAATGCAGCACCCGGTCGCCACGCGGTCCATGAAAGGCCTCGTCCAGCTCGATCGACTGGGTATGCGCCAGGAATTTCTCGAGGATGATCCGAACCTCCACCCGGGCCAAAGGCGCCCCCGCGCAGACATGTTTACCACGACCGAAGGCGACATGTTCCCTGATCCCCGGTCGGGCAAGCTGCAACGCGCCAGGATCATCCCAGCGGCGCGGATCACGGTTGGCCGCCGCCAGCGCAAGCAATATCGGCGTTCCAGCCGGCACCATCCAGTCGCCGATACGCGTATCGCGGCGCGCCAGTCGCGCCGTTTGTTTGCTGGACCCTTCCAGGCGTAACACCTCCTCGATCAGATGCGGGATCAGGCTTGGATCAGCCCGCAGACGATCCTGGAGGTCCGGCTGCTCGGCAATGTAACGCATGGCGTTGCCCAGCAGCTTGGCGCTTGTGTCCTGTCCCGCACCGAACAGGAAGGTTGCCAGATTGACGATGTCGGCCAGGCTGGGAGTCGACCCGTCCGCATAGGTCGCGCATGCCAGTTCGGTCAGTATGTCCCCCCGCGGATTGCGCCGCCGATCCTCCACATAAGCCGCGAAATAGGAGCCCATTACGATCAGCGGATGACTCTCCCCCGAATAGTCATTGTCGTTGCTGTCCAGGCTGCCCGGCGGTGGCGCCCCATCGATGACGTCCATGAAACGCTGGCGATCGTCCGCCGGAACCCCCAGCAGGTCGGCAATCACCAATGTAACGAAGGGGGTCGATATTTCGCGGATCAGTTCGCTACTGCCCCGCGCCACCGCCGTCCGTACCAGATGGTCGGAATAGGCCGATATAAACTGCTCGTTCGCCTTCAACCGGGATGGCGTGAACAGCCGATTGACCAGCCCGCGCAACGCGGCATGCGCCGCATCATCCAGCCCGACCAGCATCTCCCCGCCAGGAAAGTCCGACCGATGGGCTTCGACCTGCGCCGTGATATCGCTCCCCCGGGGCGTGAAGGGCAAAGGGGCCGCTGCCCCCTGCAATGCGTTGATCGCGGAAAAATCGCGCGCATTTGCCAGAACCTCCAATGTCTCCTCGAACCCGGTGACGATCAGATAATCCCGGCCTTGTGGACGATAGATCGGCCCATGAGCGCGCACGGCCTCGAAGAAGCCATAGGGATCCTTCAGTATCTCATAGTCGGTGAAGTAATCGCGTTCCTCGAGGGCCGGCATTCTGCTCTCCCTTGTTCATGCCGACCGGCAATCGGCATATATTGGTCACCGCATGCGTTTGCATCATTTGTGATCTATAATGTATCATATCTGCGTGGCGGCGATCGTCAAGCCCGCGCTGCTCGCCGCTAATCGACCACACGGATATCAAGGACAACGGTTTCAGGCGCGCATGACTGTCGCGCAACATTTGCGATTGAATATCAATATCCCTATGCCAAATGGGCGAATCACCACAGGGGACATCATGAAGAAGCAGTTTTTCGCCATGCTCGCGCTGTGCGGCCTATCGTCATTGGCCCAGGCTCATGAAGTGTGGGTCGAACGCGATGCGTCCGGTCCCGCCCGCATCTACCTCGGCGAACCCGCCGACCCGATGCCGGCCGGCGGCGACCCCGAGTTCGAGAAGCTGAAGACGCCACGCCTGGTGCCTGCATCACAGGCACCGCAGATCCGAAAGGCCGGCTATATCGAGGTCGCGGCGCCCGCTGGCGATGTCCGCGTCATCGACGACAGCGTGTTTGAACCCTGGGGCGAAGAAGGCAAGAAGGAGGGCGTGGTCTATTATGCCCGCGCTGGCCGCAACGAAACCAAAGCCCTGATGCCGCTTGAAATCGTGCCGACCGCGACGAGCGCAGACAGTTTCAGCCTGGTTCGTGACGGCAAGCCGCTGGCTGGGATCAAGGTCACCGCCATCTCCCCGGATAAATGGTCCAAGAGCTTCCTCACCGATGCGCAGGGCCGCGTGACCCTCCCGATCCGGGAGAAGGGCCGCTATATTCTGACGGCAACACAGGAGCAGAAGGGCGACCTCAGCCTGCGCGGCGCCAAGGTGGCTACGCTCTACCACATCGCGACGCTGACCTTCGTCAACAATTGACGAAGGTCAGCTTGCGGGGCGTCAGGCGAAGATATCTTCGAGGCTGGCGCCCTGCGGGCCGTCCTTCCAGTCGCTGAGCGAGACATAGAGGCTGGCCTGGGTCACGCTCCAGAAGGCCATGACCAGGGTACCCGCCAGCGTCGAAACCACGAGCGAGGTGGGACTGAGCGTTCCGCTGCTGGCTTCCACCGCGAACGCCGCGATCCCGCCCGCTGCCACGAGGGCGAAGATCACGGCATAGAGTATCCAGACCAGAATCGTCATCAGCACGAAAAGGCCGAAGATCTTCCAGCGCGCGCCCTTGGTCAGCGCGCGGCTGCGACCGAAGGCCGCGAAGATGCCGATCCGTTCGGTCACCAATACCGGCACGCTGACCGACCACATGATGAACAGGATGATGCCCGGCACCAGCAGCAGCGCAAAGCCGATCATCAGCCCGATCGTCGTCAATATCGCAAGGCCGATCAGGGGAACCGCAACCGAGAGGCCCGTGCCGATACAGTCGGCGATGCTCGCCCGCTGCCCATCGGCATGCGCCACCGTTGCCCGCACCAGCCCGCCCTGCACCAGCATCGAGAGGATGAGCGAGAGGGCGTAGGAGCCAAGCGATACGACGATCACCGCAAGGGTGTTGCCCGCACCCGCATTGGCCAGATCCGCCCGCACAAAATAGCTGAACAGCAGTTGTGGCAATGCGCCGAACAGGAAGGCGGTGCCGAAGGTCGCCACCGGATTGCTGCCCAAGGTCCCGAAAGCGCGGCTCAGAACCGTGCCGATTGAAAAATTCCGCCGTTCGACGGAAGCCGCTGATGTCGCCATAAAGGCCCCCTGTAAGTCTGTCCCCAAATTGCGATTGTGTCGCAACATGATCGCTTTGTCATCCTGTTTGAATGACTTGCGCTTTCGCTGGCGGGCACTAGTTTCCGCCGGTCAGGGGTGCAGATGGCGGCAACGGATTCAGTGTCGGACGATCGTCTGGCCGCAGCGCATAAGGCGTTGCGGGCGGGCGGCGACGTGCAGTTCGACATGCTGCCCGCCGATCCGCCCAAGCCACCGCCGGCCTGGCTCAAGGCGTTCGGCGAATGGCTGGAGAAAGTGCTGGAGCCGGTCGGGCATTTCCTGCGCTGGATCGGCAGTTTCATGCCCGACGCCCCCTATGCCCGCATCTTCCTGTGGACCGTGATCGGCGCGCTGGCGCTGCTGATCGTCTGGATGATCGTCGACCGGGTGCGCCATGGCGTCTGGCGCCTGCCGAACTGGCGCCGCCGGACGCTGGCGGAAGCGGCCGATTATCAGGAAGATCAATGGGCGCCCGACGCCGCCCCAGCCCGCGCCTGGCTGGAGGAGGCCGATGCGCTGGCCGGCAGGGGCCGCTATGCCGAGGCGGTGCATCATCTGTTGCTGCGCAGCGTCGAGGATATGGCCCGGCGTCGGCCACAGATCGTGCGCCCGGCCCTCACCAGCCGCGACCTTGCCGATGCGCCCGGCATCCCCGCCGCGCCGCGCCGGCTGTTCGGCGAGATTGCCGGGGCGGTCGAACGCAGCCTGTTCGGTGGGCGCGCCATCAATGCAGAGGAATGGGGTCGCTGCCGCGCCGCCTATGCCGATTTCGCCCAGACCAGGACCTGGGCGGCATGAGCGATATCGCGATCGGCAAGGCATCAGCCGACAATGGCATCTTCCGGGGCGTCACCATCATCCTGATGCTGGTGATCGGTCTGATGGGCTTTGCCGGCATGATCCTGCTGGGCGCCTATGCGCCGGACCTGCGATCGGGCCGCAATGGCGGCGCCCATGCGCTGTCCAACGCGGTCACGGGCTATAGCGGTCTGGTCCAGCTGGCCGAGGCGACGGGGCGCCATCCCCGTATCCTGCGAAGCACCCATGATTTCGATACCGAGGATCTGCTGATCGTGACGCCCGAAAGCGGCGCGACCGATATCAGTGCCGCGCTGAACGGGCGGGAGACGAAACCCACCCTGTTCGTGCTGCCCAAATGGCAGACCATGCCCGACGAGACGCATCCCGGCTGGGCGCGCTTTACCGGCCTGATACCGCTCCATGAGCCGATTGGCGTGCTGTCGCCCGGCGTCCGCTTCACCATGCAGCGCTATCGCACCGGCGGCGGCTGGCTGACATCGCATGATCCCGACGTCCGCTTCTGGGCGCCGCGCCCGATCCAGGTGATCACCGGCATTGAGCAGGACAACAAGAATCAGGATGACGCCTGGCGCAGGCTGACACCGATATTGACAGATGAACGCGGCAATATGGTGCTGGTCCGGGTCGGTGATGGCCCGCTCTATGTGCTGGCCGACCCGGACCTGCTGAACAATCGCGGCATGAAGGATGAGGGACAGGCAGCCGCTGCGCTGGGCCTGCTCGACTGGATGAACAGCACCGGCGCGCAGAGTGTCGCTTTCGATGTCTCGATGAACGGCTTCGGCCATTCGAAAAGCCCGCTCAAATTGCTGTTCGATCCCCCCTTCCTGGCGATGACGCTGGCGATCGTCGCCGCGCTGGCGCTGGCGGGCGTCCATGCCTTTGGTCGGTTCGGGCCACCCCGCGCGCGGCAGCGGGCGCTGGCCTTCGGCAAGGCGGCGCTGATCGACAATAGCGCGCTGCTGATCCGCAAGGCCGGGCGCGAAGCGCGACTAGGCGGCCGCTATGCCGCCGCGATCCGCGACCGGGCCGCACGCATCTTCGCCGTGCCCGCGCGGCTGCGCGACGGCGAGATCGACGATTATCTCGACAGTTTGAAGGGTCAGCGCCGCTTCACCGACCTGGCGCAGGCGGCAGAAGCGGCGACGGACCGCCATGGCCTGCTCGAAGCCGCGCAGGCGCTGCATGATTGGCAGGAGGAGAAGAACAGGTGACAGTGGAACAAGTCCAGGCGCTGGCGACCAGCATCCGGCAGACCGTCGCGCGTGCGGTCGTGGGCCAGGAAGCGACGGTCGACCTGATGCTCGTCGCCCTGTTTTCCGGCGGCCATATCCTGCTGGAAGGCCCGCCGGGGACCGCCAAGACGCTGGTCGCGCACAGCTTCGCCCGCGCGCTGGGGCTGGACTTTGGCCGCATCCAGTTCACCCCGGACCTGATGCCGGGCGACATCATCGGCGCCAATCTGTTCAATTTCCAGACCAGCCAGTTCAGCCTGACGCGCGGGCCGATCTTCACCGAATTGCTGCTGGCCGACGAGATCAACCGGACCCCGCCCAAGACGCAGGCGGCGCTGCTGGAGGCAATGCAGGAACGCACCGTCACCATCGACGGCGAGACGCTGGCGCTGAGCGACCGCTTCATGGTGGTGGCGACCCAGAACCCGATCGAGCAGCAGGGCGTCTATCCCCTGCCCGAAGCGCAGCTCGACCGTTTCCTGTTCAAGCAGGTGGTGGATTATCCGAGCGCGACCGAGGAACGGCGGATCATCGCCACCCATGGCGCGCGCAACGACGCAATGGCGCCCGAGACATGGGGCGTGGCGCCGGTCGCCGACGCTGCGCAGATCAGCGCCGCGATCGAGACAGTGATGGCGGTGCGGCTGGCCGACGAGGTGGTCGACTATATCCTGGCGCTGATCCGGGGAACGCGCGATGTCGCCGATCTGGAAAGCGGCGCATCGCCGCGCGCCGGCGCGATGCTGGCGGGTGCGGCCCGGGCACGGGCGGCGATCGACGGGCGCGATTTCGTCATTCCCGACGACGTCAAGGCGCTGGCCCCGGCGCTGCTGCGCCATCGCCTGATCCTGTCGCCCGCTGCCGAGATCGATGGCCGGCGGATCGAGGATGTCGTCACCGGCATCATCGAGACGATCGAGGCGCCGCGCTGAGCCACCGGCGATGATCTACCCCACCCGCACCGCCATATTGACCGCCGCCGCCGGCGTGCCGCTGACCCTGGTCGTGGCGCTGCTGGTGCCTGGCCGCTGGTATGCGGCGCTGGCCTGGCCGGTCGCGGTCCTGGTGCTGACGCTGGTCGACGGATTGCGCGGCGCCGGCCCGGCCCGCGGCCGCGCCCTGCTGGCGCTGCCCAACACAGCGAGCGTCGGTGCGCCAATCGAGGCAGTGGTGCAGGTGGAAATTGGCGGCACGGCGCCGCGCCGGGTTCAGGTCGCGCTCGACTACAGCCCGCTGGTCGAGCAGGCGCAGGAGAGCGACTGGATCGCGCTCGAGAGCGGCAAGGGGGCCGGCCGCTTTGCGATGCAGGCGGTGCGACGCGGCACGGTGCGGATCGACCGGCTGTGGCTGCGCTGGAAAGGGACGCTGGGCCTCGCCTGGAAGCAGCGGATCGTGCCGGTCGACGCGCAGATGGCGATCCTGCCCGACATTCGCCCGGTCCATGAACGCGGCGCGCAGATCTTCCAGCGGCACGCGCTGCAAGGGCTGATGGCGCAGGTCGATCGTGGCGACGGCGCCGATTTCGACGCACTGGTCGAGTTCCGCACCGGCATGGACCGGCGCGCGATCGACTGGAAGCAGTCCGCCCGTCATGCGAAGCTGCATGCCAAGGAATTTCGGACCGAGCGCAACAACCAGATCGTCTTCGCGATCGACAGCGGACGGCAGATGAGCGAGCCGGTTGCGGGCCTCAGCCGGCTCGACCGGGTGGTGTCGGCTATGCTGCTGACCGCCTGGGTAGCGCTCAAGCTGGGCGACCGGGTCGCGCTCAACGCCTTTGACAGCCGGCCGCGCATCGCCAGCGGCCTGGTCTCGGGCGTCGCCGCCTTCGGTGAATTGCAGCGGCTGGCGGCGCAGATCGACTATAGCGGCGAGGAGAGCAACTACAGCTTCGCCCTCACCAACCTGTCGGCGCGGCTGAGCCGGCGGTCGATGATCATATTGTTCACCGAATTCACCGACCTGACCTCCGCCGAATTCCTGGTCCGCGCCGCCGCCCGGCTGGTCGAGACGCATCTGCTGATGGTCGTGGTACTGCGCGACGAGGAACTGGAGGATTTCGTTGCCCGCCGGCCCGAGAGCGCCGACGACGTGACCCGGGCCGTCACCGCCGCCGCGCTGCTGAAGGACCGGTTGATGGTGCTGACCCGGCTACGCCATCTGGGCGCCCATGTGATCGAAAGCGAGCATGACCGGGTCGCCGACCGGCTGGTCCAGGCCTATGTCGACATGAAGCGGAGGAACCTGATTTGAGCGCGCTGGTCGACAGTCGCGGCGCCGCGCCGCTGGTCAACGCCACCCGCTTCCGCGCCGCGCATGAAGCGGACTGGGAACGGCTGGACCAGTTGCTGACGCGGATGGAGAAGCGATCGATCCGCGCCCTGTCCGAAGAGGATATATTGGCGCTGCCTTTGCTCTATCGCGCCACCCTCTCCTCCCTGTCGGTCGCGCGCGAGACGTCGCTCGACCGGTCGCTCATCACCTATCTGGAGCAGTTGAGCACCCGCGCCTATTTCCAGCTTTATGGCGTGCCCGATACGCTGGGACGGCAGGTCGGCCGGTTCCTGGCGCGCGACTGGCCGCTGGCGGTGCAATCGCTGTGGCGCGAGACGCTGGTCGCGCTGCTGCTGACGATCGCCGGGGCGGTCGCGGGCTATTGGCTGGTCGCAACCGACGCATCCTGGTTCTACGGCATCATCCCCGATGCGATGGCAAGCGGGCGCGATCCGTCCGCCAGCGCGGCGAGCTTGCGCGAAACCATCTATGGCGCGCCCGACCAGAAGATGCTGGCGACCTTTGCCGCCTATCTCTTCACCCACAACAGCCAGGTGGCGATCTTCGCCTTTGCGCTGGGCTTTGCCTTCACCGTGCCGACGGTGCTGCTGCTGGTCTATAATGGCCTGACCCTGGGCGCGATGATCTGCCTGTTCGCCAAGAAAGGGCTGGCGCTCGGCTTTGTCGGCTGGCTGACCATCCATGGTTCGACCGAGATGTTCGCGATCATCCTGGCCGGCGCGGCAGGGATGCGGATCGGCACCGCCATCGCCTTTCCCGGCCGCGACGCACGGATGGAGGCAGCGGTGAAGGCCGGGCGCCGGGCGGCGGTCGCGATGGCTGGCGTGGTTATCATGCTGCTGGTCGCCGGCCTGCTGGAAGGGATCGGCCGGCAGACGGTGCAGAGCGATGCGATGCGCTACGCCATCGGCGGCGCGGCGCTGCTGGGCTGGCTGGCCTATTATTATCTGCCGCGCCGCAAGGGGGACCATGATGCGCTGGCGGCGTAACCGGACGACCAAGGCGCCGGCTTCGCTGCGTCGCAGCTTCGTGACGCCCGAGGGGGTCGACCTGCGGCTGGAACTGGCGAGCGCGGGGACGCGGGCAGCGGCCTTCGCGCTCGACATGCTGATCCTGATCGTGACCCTGATCGTCGTGACCATCTGCATCGGCCTGCTGGTGACGGCGGGCATCCGGTCCGAACTGTTCATGATCCTGTGGCTGGTCGGCGCCTTCCTGCTGCGCAATTTCTGGTTCACCCTGTTCGAGATGGGCGGGCGCGGCGCAACGCCGGGCAAGCGGCTGCTCGGCCTGCGGGTCGTGGCGCGCGATGGCGGGCGACTGACCGGCGGCGCGGTGATCGCCCGCAATGCGCTGCGCGAGATCGAGATTTTCCTGCCCCTTTCCTTCCTGGGACAGCAGGCGGCGGCCGATGTGGCGGACGGTTTCCTGACCATCTTCGCCCTGCTGTGGACCGGCATCTTCCTGTTCTTCCCGCTGTTCAACCGCGACCGGCTGCGCGTCGGCGACCTGCTGGCGGGGACATGGGTGGTCAATAATGTGCGGGCCAGCCTGGGCGCGGACCTGGGCGTGGCGCAGAGCGAACAACCGCGCCGCCAGTTCAGCGATGCCGCGCTCGACCTCTACGGCATCTTTGAATTGCAGACGCTGGAGGATGTGCTGCGGCGCGGACAAGGCGAGGCGATCGCCACCGTGGCGGCGACGATCCGGCGGAAGGGCGGGATCGCCGACGATGGCGACGACTATGGTTTCCTGTCGGATTATTATGCCGCGCTATGCGCCCGGCTGGAGCGTGGCATGCTGGTCGGCCGCCGCCGCGCGGACAAGCATAGCCGCGCGGGGCGGTAAGAAACCTCCGTTCGCCCTGAGCGAAGTCGAAGGGCCAGCCCGACCGCAAGGAGGGCACTTCGCTCCGCTCAGTGGAAGGCTTCGACTTCGCTCAGCCCGAACGGATTAGATGGACGAGCGATGCTCTATGCCGCCGCACCCTTGAGGAAGCGGATCATGGACGAGAAATCCTTGGCCCCGGCGCCCGTGTTGACCAGCGCCTGATACAGGGACTCCGCCGCCGCGCCCATCGGCACGCTGGCGTCGACGCCATGGGCGGCTTCCACCGCGAGCTTCAGATCCTTGAGCATCAGCGCATTGGCGAAGCCGCCCTCATAGTCGCGGTCGGCCGGCGTTTCCGGGCCGACGCCGGGCACCGGGCAATAGCTGGTCATCGACCAGCTCTGCCCCGATGCCTTGGACGAGATGTCGAAGAAGGTCTGGAGATCGAGGCCGAGCTTTTCGGCGAGGGCGAAGGCCTCGCAGGTAGCGACCATCGTGGCGCCCAGCAGCATGTTGTTGACGATCTTCGCCGCCTGCCCCGCACCCGCTGCGCCGGCATGGATCACCGCCTTGCCCATCGCCTGCAATATCGGCTCGGCGCGGGCAAAGGCGGCATCCTCGCCGCCGACCATGAAGGTCAGCATGCCGCCATTGGCTGCGGCGATGCCGCCCGAGACCGGCGCATCGACCATGGCGAGGCCATGCTCGGCCGCCTGTTCGATGACGGCGCGGGCGGAGGCGACGTCGATAGTCGAACAGTCGATCAGCAGCGTGCCCGGCCCGACCGCGTCCAGCAATTGCTCGCCATAGACGGCGCGGACATGCTTGCCGGCGGGCAGCATGGTGACAACGATGTTGACAGCTTGAACGGCTTCCGCCGCCGATGCCGCACGGGTGCATCCGGCCGCCTCGGCGCGGACCAGCGCGGCTTCGGACAGGTCGAAGGCGGTGACGATATGGCCCGCCTTCACCAGATTGGCGGCCATGCCGCCGCCCATATTGCCAAGGCCGATGAAGCCGATGCTGCTCATGTCCGTCCTCTCTTTTTATCGTGTCAGAACCTGTTTGGAAAATGCGCGGAAGAGCGCATTTCCGATGCGGCACCAGGCCGCACCCCCACCCGACCGCCCAGACATGGTACCCTGATGGGTGGTCGGGTGGGGGTGCGGCCTGGTGCGGATGCGCCAGCGGCGCATTTCCAAATACACTCTCAGGCGTCGACCGCCGCCTGGGGCAGCGGGGTCCAGCGCTCGCCTTCCGGCAGCGGCGCGAAGATCGCATCGACCAGCTGGTCGGTGACCGCCTCCACCGTCGGCGGGTTCCAGCGCGGCTGATTATCCTTGTCGACGATCAGCGCGCGCACGCCTTCGACAATGTCGGGCCGGGCGATGACGCGGCAGGCCAGGTCATATTCCATCGCCATATTGTCGACGAAGCGGGTCAGGCGGCTGGCCTGCGCCAATTGCCGCAGCGCGACCTTCATCGTCTGGGGCGACTTGGTGTCGAGTGCGGTCAGCTGCGCTAGCGCCCAGTCCGATCCGTCGGCGCGCAAGGCGGCATAGATATCCTCCAGCCGGTCGCTGGCGAACAGCCGGTCGATATCCGGCAGGCGGGCGGCGAAATTACTGTCGGGCGGGGTGGCGGCGAAGCACGCCAGCACGGCGCCTATATCGGACGGGTCGGCGATGATCGCCGCCTTCGCCTCTTCCAGCCGCTCGCTCGGCAGATAGTCGGTGGCAAGGCCAAGCGCGATCGCGTCCGCCCCGTCGATCCGTGCGCCGGTGACGGCGAGATAGCGGCCCGACCGACCCGGCAGGCGGGAAAGATACCAGCCGCCGCCGACATCGGGAAACAGGCCGATGCCGGTTTCCGGCATGGCATAAACGGTGCGCTCAGTCGCGACGCGATAGCGCGCCGGCCGAGCGATGCCGACGCCGCCGCCCATGGTGATACCGTCCATGAAGGCGACCACCGGCTTCCCATAGGTGAAGAGCAGGTGGTTCAGGCGATATTCGGTCGCGAAGAAATCGCGCGCGGCGAGATTGTCGCCGGCCGCGCTTTCCGCGATCAGGCGGATGTCGCCGCCGGCACAGAAGCCGCGCCCTTCGGCATGGTCGATCATCACCGCACGGATCGCCGGATCATCCTGCCAGTCGAGCAGCGCGTCGGTCATGGTCGCGCACATGGCGCGGGTCAGCGCATGGATCGCCTTGGGCCGGTTCAGCCGCAGGCGGCCGACGCCGCCCTCCACCGCAATCAGCACATCGTCGGTCATGGTCATTCCCTTCAGGCCTTGAGCAGTTCGCGGGCGGTAATCATGCGCATGATCTCGTTCGTGCCCTCCAGGATGCGGTGGACGCGCAGGTCGCGCCAGATGCGCTCGACCGGATAGTCCATCAGATAGCCATAGCCACCATGCAGCTGCAGCGCGCGATCGGCCACGGCCGAACCGGTGTCGGTCGCGAAACGCTTGGCCATGGCGGCGAATTTGGTCTTGTCGGGCGCGCCCTCGCTCACCTTGGCGGCAGCAAGATAGAGCAGCGCGCGGGCGGCCTGAAGCTCGGTCTCCATATCGGCCAGGGTGAACTGGGTATTCTGGAAATCGGCAATGGCGCGATCGAACTGGCGCCGGTCGCGGGTATAGCCGACCGCCTCGTCCAGCGCACGCTGGGCGCCGCCAAGCGAGCAGGCGCCGATATTGAGCCGGCCGCCGTCGAGCCCAGCCATGGCGATGGCGAAGCCCTGCCCCTCCGCCCCAACGCGGTTGGCGACTGGCACGCGGACACCGTCGAAATTGACCTGGGCCGTCGGCTGCGAATGCCAGCCGAGCTTGCGCTCCTGCGCGCCGAAGCTGACGCCTTCCATGTCCTTTTCGATCACCAGGCAGCTGATGCCCTTGGGGCCATCCTCGCCGGTGCGGACCATCACGACATAGATGTCATTCTCGCCGCCGCCCGAAATGAACGCCTTGGAACCGGTGACGACATAATGATCGCCGTCCCGCACCGCGCGGGTGCGCAGCGACGCCGCGTCGGAGCCGGCGGACGGTTCGGTCAGGCAGTAGGAGGCGATCGTCTCGCAGGTGACGAGCGACGGGAGATAGCGCTGCTTCACCGCATCGTCGCCGAAGCTGTCGATCATCCAGGCGGCCATATTGTGGATCGAGATGAAGGCCGAGGTGGAGGGGCAGCCATAGGCCATCGCTTCCATGATGAGCGCGGATTCAAGCCGGCCAAGCCCGATGCCGCCGCTGTCTTCCGACACATAGATGGCACCAAAGCCCAGTTCGGCGGCCTGGCGGATGGTGTCGCGGGGAAAATGATGATCCTCGTCCCACTTGGCCGCATGGGGCGTGATCGCATCGGCGGTGAAGCGCTGCGCCAGTTCCTGCACGGCGCGCTGCTCGTCGGTGAGGTCGAACTGGGTCATGGGGCTTGTCTTTTCCTTATTGGCGTCATGCCGGACTTGATCCGGCATCCATTAGCGCGACGGGGATATGCAGCGTCAACCTGCCGCGTCCTGTCCGGGGAGGCTTCATCGCCTCCCCGCTTCCCCTCACCCCATGGTCGGGATGACGAAGGCGCTGTCGCCGGTGGCGCCGCCGTCGGGCCAGCGCTGGGTGACGGTCTTCACCTTGGTGAAGAATTTCACCCCTTCCATGCCGTGCTGATTGGTGTCGCCAAAGGCGCTGCGCTTCCAGCCGCCAAAGCTGTGATAGGCGACCGGCACCGGGATCGGCACATTGATGCCGACCATGCCGACATTGACCCGCGCGGCAAATTCGCGCGCGGCATGGCCGTTGCGGGTGAAGATGGCGACGCCGTTGCCATATTGGTGGTCGCTCGGCAGGCGCAGCGCATCCTCGAAACTGTCGGCGCGGACCATCTGGAGCACGGGGCCGAAAATCTCCTCCTGATAGCTGCGCATCTGCGGCGTCACCCGGTCAAACAGGGTTGGGCCGACGAAGAATCCCTGTTCATGGCCCTGCAGCGTGAAGCCGCGGCCGTCGACCACCAGTTCGGCGCCTTCGTCGACGCCCATCTGGATATAGGATTCAATCTTCGCCTTGTGCGCGGCGGTGACGACCGGGCCATAATGGGCGTCGGCATCGGTCGAGACGCCGACCCGCAGCGCGTCGATCGCCGGGATCAGCTTCTCGCGCAGGGCGATCGCCGTCGCCTCGCCCACCGGCACAACGACCGGCAGCGCCATGCAGCGCTCGCCGGCCGAACCGAAGGCCGCGCCGGCGAGGTCATTCACCACCTGATCGAGATCGGCGTCGGGCATGACGATGCCGTGATTCTTGGCCCCGCCCATCGCCTGGACGCGCTTGCCCGCCTCGACGCCGCGCCGATAGACATAGTGGGCGATGTCGGACGAGCCGACGAAGCTGACCGCCCGGATCTCCGGATGATCGAGGATCGCGTCGACCATTTCCTTGTCGCCATGGACGACCTGCAGCACGCCGTCGGGCAGGCCGGCCTCCCGCATCAGTTCGGCGAGGCGCACGGGCACACTGGGGTCGCGCTCGCTGGGCTTCAGAATGAAGGCATTGCCGCAGGCGATGGCGACGCCGAACATCCACATCGGGATCATCGCCGGGAAGTTGAACGGGGTGATGCCGGCGACCACGCCGAGCGGCTGGCGCATCGAATAGACGTCGATGCCGGGGCCGGCGCCCTGGGTATATTCGCCCTTGAGCACATGGGGGATGCCGCAGGCGAACTCGATCACCTCCAGCCCCCGCTGGATATCGCCCTTTGAATCGGCAATCACCTTGCCATGTTCAGAACTGAGCAGATGGGCAAGCTCGTCCATATTCTGTTCGACCAGCGTCTTGAAGGCGAACATGACGCGCGCGCGGCGCTGCGGGTTGGTCGCGGCCCAGGCCGGCTGGGCGGCAAGTGCGGCGGCCATGGCAACATCGAGATCGGCCTGGGTGCCGAGGCGCAGCTGCGCCTGTACGCCGCCATTATTGGGGTCGAAGACGTCGCTGGTGCGGCCGCCGTCACCTGCCGAATGACCGCTTATGACATGATCGATGATACGCATGGTCCATCCTCTCCACTATGCTTTGGCGCGCGCTGCGATCCCTCTGACGCAAGTCGCGCACTCCAAGTTCTTTTGCCGCATCGTTTGAAGCGGAAAACCGGTTCCCACTTTTCCGCACGATGCTTTCACCCCGCCTTGCAGGATATCAGAAATGCAGGCAAGCTGACGGATATGCATGTCCACCCTGCAAAAATGCCGCACACATGAACTGGGACGATCTGCGCCTGTTCCTGGCGGTGGCGCGCACCGAGCGATTGAGCGCGGCGGCGGCCATGACCAGGATGGATGCCACCACCATATCGCGGCGGATCAAGCGGCTGGAACAGGCGCTGGAGCAGAGATTGTTCGAGCATACGCCGGCCGGCCATGTGCTGACCGACCATGGCACGCGCCTGCTGGAACAGGCCGAGCGGATGGAAGCGGCGGCGCTGGGCGTGCAGCGGAGTGGCAGCGCGGCCGGCGCACAGATGGCCGGGACGATCCGCCTGAGCGCCTCGGAAGGCTTTGGCAGCCGGGTGATCGCGCCCCATCTGCGCAGCTTTACCGCCGACCATCCCCGGATCGAGATCGACCTGGTGGCGTCGAGCGGCTTCCTCAACCCCTCGCGGCGCGAGGCGGACATTGCGGTGATGCTGGCCCGGCCCAAGACCGGCCCGCTGATCACCCGCAAGCTGACCGACTATCATCTGGGGCTTTATGCCACGCCCGCCTATCTGGAGGGCGCGCCGCCGTTGAAGGCCAGGGGCGACCTGCTGCGCCATGTGCTGGTCGGCTATGTCCCCGATCAGATCTACGCGCCCGAACTGCGCTATCTGGCGGAAGTCGACGCCCGGCTGGAACCGGCGATCCGATCAAGCAGTATCAATGCCCAGGCGGAGATCATCGCCAGCGGTGCGGGATGCGGCATATTGCCCTGCTTCATTGGCGACGCCATGCAGGCTCCGGGACTTGTCCGCGTCCTGCCTGAGGTAATCGACATCCAGCGCAGTTTCTGGCTAGTGGTCCCCCGCGACCTGCGCGGTATCGCCCGAATAGATCAGTTTGTCGGCTGGCTGATCAATATGATCGAGGGACTGCGCCCAGTGATGGCAGGCAAGATGCGCTGATTCGATTCCGGACCATTAATCGGTCCCCGAAGGAAATCCGGGGGCGTTATTGTGGTAATACCGCAAGAAATTGCAATTGGATATTGCGCTGCAATATGCCCTATCTGTCTCAATGTTCGACAAAAAATCGTTTGCCAATGCGCTTCCGAATCTGGAGAATGCGCGCTACAAAATCACATTGGGCCGCCTAGACCAACGAGCGAAACATAATTCGCCGCCTGTTTTCACATGACTGATCTTCTGTTTGCGGGGCTAAAAGAATGAGCGTCAATGGTGATGGACTTAAAGGGGCATCGTCGAGCAAGCCGAACCCGGATGACGACGGCACTGCTTCCGGCACCGCTAAAACGACCGCCGCAACCGGCAGTGCAAAGACGGTGAAGGCCAGCAGTTCAGCTGCAAGCGCCACCAAATCGACCAAGGCCAAGGCCAGCGGCGCGAAATCGGCCGATGCCAGCCCCAGCAAGACTACCGCCGCACCGGCCGCACCGGCCGAAGATCTTGGCGCGTTCTGGGATGCGGACCTTGGCCGCTACACGCTCCAACCCGTCATGATCCGCAGCGTCGCCGAAACATTTGCGCCGCACATCTTCTACCGCACGCTGGAAGGCGCTACCAAACGCAGCGATAACGGGATCAAGATGTCCGCCGGCGCGAAGGTCGGCTTCAACAATTATGTGAACAGTTTCTATGCCGCCTATTGGCTGAAACACACCACCGTCAGTGCAATCAGCCTGTCCGGCGTCCTGACCGGCAATGCTCTGCTGCATCTGTTCAAGTCGACTCCCTCGGGCCAGACCATCCATATCGGATCCTATCCGGTCGGCGTCGCCGACGAACGCGAAGTCTTCCATATCCATTTCGACCTCTACGGCTTCCTGCCGACCGATGGCGGACCGGGTCGCTATTTCTTCGACCTGGAGGCGGTCAACGACCTGGAGGTGGAGAAGATCAGCTTCACCACCTTCGTACCCCCCGCTCGTGAAGCTTCCTTCTCGCTGGGCATATGCACCTATCAGAAGGAGGATTATGTCACGAACATCGGCATGATGCTCGAAAAGTACATGGCCACGCAGCCCACGGTGGTGCGCGATGTCTATATCGTCAACAACGACAAAACGTTCGACAAATTGCCGGCGCTCAGCGACCTTGGTAAACGCGATCCGCGCTTCCATATGATCGCGCAGGGCAATGTCGGTGGTGCAGGCGGCTTTTCGCGCACCCTGCAGGAGAGCCTGAGCGGCAGCGGTTCGACCCATCATATCTTCATGGATGATGATGCGTTCATTGATCCCAATGTCCTGGACCGCCTGCACGCCTTCGTTTCCTATGCCCGCGAAGAGATTATCGTGGGCGGCCACATGATGGACATGAAACGCCCTCACATGGTCTATGAGGGCGGCGCAAAACTGGATTATTGGGGCTTCCTGCAGAAGGTCGGCGACAATCTCGACGCCTCCTCGCACCTCGACGCCACTTTCTACGACAAGCTGCGCGAGGTCGATTATAATGCCTGGTGGTTTGCCTGCGTACCCAAGTCTGTGGCAATGGAAATCGGCCTGCCCCTCAACATCTTCATCCGCGGCGACGATTTCGAATATGGCCTGCGCATGCGTGCGAAGAAGGGCATCAAGACCGTGTCCCTGCCCGGCCTGTTCGTCTGGCACGAACCGTTCGAGGGCAAGACGGCTTCGTGGCTGGAATATTATAACTGGCGCAACCGCTTCATGATCTGTTCGCTTTATGCGGACCCGAAATCGCTGACCATTCAGCCGGTCGAGATGCTGCGCGACATCATTGTCGACCATCTGGAGGGGCAGCGCGATGAAATTGCGTTCGTGATGTGCCTGGCGATCGTCGATTTCCTATCCGGCCCGGAAGCGATCCTGCAAAGCGATGCGGAAGCCTTCCACACCAATTTGCGCGCGATACTGGCCACGCTCAAGGTTCGCCCGTCGGCCTTTGCCGAGTTGCTGTCCGCCCGACTGGAGGTCCATGGGCCAATAGAACAGGGTTCGCAGGTGGTCGATCTGCGCCGTTCGCCGCGACTGGGCGGCAAGAAGCGCGCGGTGGACGAAATACGCTGGATCGAGAGCGATCTTGTGCCCGTCATCGATGCCGTTCTTGGCCGGTACGAGGCCAATGTCGAAGCGCTATGTGCCGAATGGAAGGAAAAGGCACATAAGCTTTCGTCGCGCGAGGCATGGACGGCGCTCTACTGGAGCGACACCAAAAAGGCCGACGCGACCGATGCGACGTCGACCAGCAGCATAAATGAGGCAGCCGATTCCACGACAGTCACGACGGCATAGTCAACGGGCAGGCATGACAGATAAAATGAAAGCAGAAGCATGGCGGTAACTGAACGTTACGACGTATGTATCGTGGGCGGTGGTTTAACGGGGCTGATGACTGCAAAAGCGGCCTTGGCCCAGGGCAAGTCGGTCGTCGTTATCGAGCGTGGTGGCGAATATCTGCCCGACGAACTCGACCGTCGGACCTGGTGGAAGGAATCCGTCCGTTCCAAGCCGATGGACGAGAATTATCGCCACTATAAAAATGAATTTGAAGACGACGCAAAATATTTTGACGACCTCGTCCAGAACGAGTCCGGGAATCCACCCTGGAGCTTCAAATATAATATGTGGTACGGCATCGGTGGCGCTTCGCAGATGTGGAGCGGCATGGCATGGCGCCTGGCACCAGAGGATTTTCGTACCAAGACCGACTATGGCTATGGGTTCGACTGGCCCATATCCTATCAGGATATTGCGCCTTACTATGACAAGGCCGAGCAATTTCTGGAGGTGTCCGGCCCGGCCGCCGAAGTCCGCAAGGACTATAAATATTGGCCGTGGGACAATGACTATGTCTATCCCCACTTCCCGCTCAGCTATCTGGACAACAAGTTCCAGGACGTCATCGGCGACCTGGCCGAGTTGGTGCCGCAACCGCATGCGGTGCGTAACAAGCCGGTCGAGGAGGGTGGCTGCGTCGGTGCGAAGACATGCGTCAGCTATTGCGCGTCCAAGGCCATTTTCAAGGGCAATGAACGCATCCTGCCCGAGATCATGTTCGACGACAATCTGACGATCCTGTTCAAGACGGCGGTCACCCGTATCGATTGGAGCAATGAGACCGGTCAGATCAACTATGTCGTGGGTCACAGCGAAGGCGAGGAAGAGCCCCGGCATATCGAGGCAGAATCCTATTTCCTGTGTGGCAATGCGTTCGAGAATATCCGCCTGATCCAATATTCCGAGCAGCAGAACGGCATTCCATTTGGCAAGTCGTCGCCGCTGGTGGGCCGCTATTTCTCGTCGCACGCGGCGGTCACCTACACGGTCGTAATGAACGAGAATGTCTTTCCCGTTCGCGGCCGACCGACCCATGCCAGCGTGATCGAATGGGTCAAGCGCGAGCCGCAGGCCAAGATCGGCGGCATCACGCTCGAAATCTGGGATAATGACTTTACCATGGGCTATGGCCCATGGCGCCATTTCGATACCCATGTGTCCAAAGGCCATTGGGGTGGCCATTTGTTCAACCTGCTCCAGTCATTCGAGCGCCGTTTCTGCATCTCGATGATCTTCGAGACCGAAATGACGGATTCCAAATGCTTCACGCTCAGCCCGACCAATAAGGACAAGTTCGGCATTCCGGTCGGGCGCATCGACCTGGGCCTGTCGGAACTGGACGAAGAAACGCTGCGCCGGACCGAAGCGCTGGCACACCAGATCGGCGAAAAACCGGGCATCGCGAGCTTTGCGGAAAATGGGCGCGGCATCAACGGCAACCATCCTCTAGGTGGCTTGCGCATGTCGGAAACGGCCGAAACGGGCGTTCTCAACGATCGGTGCCGCGCGCATGATTTCAAGAATCTCTATGTTCTGGGTGGCAGTGCCTTCTGTTCGACGGGCAGCTTCAACCCGACGCTGACAATCGCCGCCCTCGCCATGCGCGCCTATGAAGATCCCGAACTAGGATGGACCAATGCCGCCTATTGATGCCGATCCCGCGATCGAAGCCACCATGCTGCATGATTTCCAGTTGCTCGTGCTGGAAACGCTGGTCCCGCTCGGCACCCAGCGCAGGATGCCTGCGGTGCGTGACATCTGGGACAAGGTGATCGCGTCGAAGCCCGGTCAGAAGGCGATGGGCAATTTCTACAGGAATGTGATGCGCTCGAACCGCAGCGTGTTCGACAGCGTCCGCGTCGGATTGCAGGAGGGCGATCCGGACGTGCTGCTGCTCAAGAACACGTTCTACCGCCAGATCGGGCGCGCCCACAGCCTGTTCGACACATTCTTCGGCCGCACCATCACCAACGGCAATGAGCAGTGCCCCTATTGGGACAAGTCCGCCTATACCGTGCCGCCCAAGAGAAACTAGAATGAGATGTGGCGCCTGCAGCGGCGCCACATCCCTGCCCGTGAGAGGCGCATCATCGATCCCGCAGCGCGGCATCCCCCACCTCAAGCCAGCCGGAAGATGCGTGCCGGCCGCGCCTTGCCATCCCTTCCCGGCGCCAGTTCGGTCAGTGCCGCGCGCCCGTGCCCATTGCCACCTTGCGGTCGAGGGAACTGCGGATCAGCGGCGCCATCTCGTAAAGCTTGTCCTCCAGCATCGCAATCGCGCAGGTGATGGCCGGCGGGCTCATGTGCGACTGCCGTGCGGCCTCGGCGAAACCACCCGCCTCCGCCACCCGGACGATAATCAGACCAGTTCTTTCAAGGGCAGATCGACGTCCGCAAGCAGGTGCGGTTCCAGCATGGCGCCTGCCTCGACCAGTTTGCGGCCCTGCACATAGTCCTTCACCCTGTTCACGCAATCGAGCGCGAGAATGCGGCCCTGCTTGAGGTAGATGATGGAGAAGGAGCGGTCCGAGGGGTCACCGCGAATGATAGCCTGGTCGAAACCGACGTTGATCCCCGCCGTCTGCAGCTTGAGATCAAACTGGTTCGACCAGAACCAGGGGAAGGCCCTGTAGGGCTGCTCATCGCCACAGATCGCCTTGGCCACGCATGTCGCCATATCATTCGCATTCTGCACCGATTCGACGCGCATGATTTGCCTGCCCGCATAGTCGCAGGCAAAGGCGGCACAATCGCCGATGGCGTAGATGTCTGGCAACGACGTCCGGCAATGCGCATCGACATCCACGCCGTTGACGCCACCTGCCCCCGCTTGGAGCAGCGGCCCGACCGCCGGCACGATGCCAATGCCCACGATCACGGCATCTGCGGCAAGGACTTCGCCATCCGCCAATTTCACCCCAATGACGCGCCCGTCCTTCCCTTCCAGACTGTCTACCGCGACGCCGAGGCGCAGATCGACGCCATGACGGCGATGCTCCTGTTGATAAAAGGCAGACAGTTCCTCACCCGCAACACGCGCCAACACTCTGGGCAGTGCTTCCAGCAGGGTGACGTCGAGCGCCATTTTTGAAAGAACGGCTGCGGCTTCCAACCCGATATAGCCACCGCCGATGACCGTGATCCTCTTCGCGCCGCCGTCCAGTTCGGCCATGAGCGCATCGCAGTCGGCGCGAGTCCGCACCGCATGCACGCCGGCCAGATCGGCGCCAGCGCAGCTCAGCCGGCGCGGATCGCCGCCAGTCGCCCAGACCAGCTTGCCATAGCCAAGGCTGCGCCCGTCGGAGAGCGTCAGTTGCTTGTCCGCCGGATCGACCGCCGTCACTTCAGTGCCGAGCAGGAAGTTCACATCCTTTTCGGCCCAGAAGGTGGGCGGCCGGATAAGCAGCCGCTCGAACGCCTTTTCGCGCGCGAAATAATCCTTCGACAGCGGCGGCCGCTCATAGGGATATTCGGGCTCGCGGCCGACCACCATGATGGTCCCGGCAAAACCGTTCTGGCGCAGCGCGATCGCGCATTGCGCGCCGCCATGGCCGGCCCCGACGATGACGATATCGGCCTGATCCATGGTCATCACACCCGCTCCAGCAGCACGGCCAGCCCTTGGCCGACGCCGATGCACATGAAGGCCAGCGCATGACGTCCACCGGTCCGATGCAATTCCTCGACCGCCGACAGCGCGATGCGCGCGCCCGACATGCCAAGCGGATGGCCGAGCGCGATCGCGCCGCCATTGGGATTGACGCGCGGGTCGAACGGATCGATGCTCAGGTCGCGCAGCGTCGCGATCGCCTGGCTGGCAAAGGCTTCATTGAGTTCGATCACGTCGAGCTGATCGACGGTCATCCCGTTGCGGGCGAGCAGCTTGCGCGCCGCCTCGATCGGGCCGGCGCCCATGATGCGAGGCGCGATGCCGGCGGCCGCCATGCCGATCACGCGAGCGCGCGGCGTCAGTCCGTGCGTCACCGCCGCCGCTTCCGAAGCGACCAGCATCGCCGCCGCGCCGTCATTCAGGCCCGACGCATTGCCCGCCGTCACCGTGCCGTCAGCCTTCACCACCGGCTTCAGCTTCGCCAGCGCCTCCAGGCTGGTGGCGCGCAGATGCTCGTCCGCCTCGAACAGCAGCGGATCGCCCTTCTTCTGCGGGATCGAAACCGGCACGATCTCGGCGGAGAAGCGACCGCTTGCCTGCGCGCGCGCCGCCTTCTCCTGACTGGCCAGCGCGAAGCGATCCTGTTCCTCGCGGCTGACGCCCCATTGTTCGGCGACATTCTCGCCGGTCTGGGGCATGGTATCGACGCCATAGGCGGCCTTCATCGCCGGGTTGACGAAGCGCCAGCCGAGCGTCGTATCCTCTAGTCTTTGGTCGCGGCCAAAGGCGCTGCCGGCCTTGCCCAGCACATAGGGCGCGCGGGTCATGCTCTCGGCGCCACCAGCGATCAGGAAATCGGCGTCGCCGCTGCGGATCGCCTGCGCCGCCATGCCCAGCGCGTTGAGGCCCGAGCTGCAAAGCCGGTTGACGGTCACGCCCGGCACAGCCTCCCCCATGCCCGCGAGCAGCACCGCCATGCGGGCGACGTTGCGATTATCCTCGCCCGCCTGGTTGGCGCAGCCCAGGATGACATCGTCCAGCCCCGACCAGTCCGCCCCTCCATTGCGCGCCATCAGCGCCTTGAGCGGCAGCGCCGCCAGATCATCGGCGCGGATGGTCGCCAGCGATCCGTTGAGCTTGCCGATCGGGGTGCGGACGGCATCGCAGATGAAGGCCTGTGCCATAGTCTCAGCTTTCCAGGAAAGAGGTAATAGCGCCCGCCAGCGCCTCGGGCGCTTCGAGCGGGGCAAGATGCGCGGCTTCCAGCGCCACATGCGCCGCGCCGGGGATGCGGGCGATCAGATGTTCGCCATGCCCTTCAAGGGGTGTCGATGTGTCGCGCGTGCCGGTCACGACCAGGGTCGGACAGGCGATGCCGCCGATCCGGTCGGCCAGATCCATGTCGCGGATCGCCGCGCCGCAGCCGGCATAGCCCTGCGCATCCATCGCCAGCAACTGACGGCGCACCGCTTCATAGAGGGCGGGTTCGGCAGCGTCGGACAGGAAACGGCCCATGGCAAGATCGGCGATGGCGGCCATGCCCTCGCCCCGCACCTTGGCGATACGATCGTTCCAGGACGCGCTGTCCATCGTCGCGGAGGTGCAGATCGGCAGGAGCTTCTCGATCCGCTCCGGCGCGCGCAGTGCCAGTTCCATGCCGATCATGCCGCCGAGCGACACGCCTGCCACAGAGAAACGATCAAACCCGGCCGCATCGGCCGCCGCCAGCACATCGTCGGCCAGCATGGCGAGCGCATAATCACCCGGCTCGGCGATCGAGGCGCCATGACCGCGCGCATCGATCCGCAGCACAGCAAAGCGATCGCGCAGATGCGGCAGCACGCCGTCCCACAAATCCATGTCGGTGCCGATGCTGTTCAGCAGCACCAGCGCGGGCGCATCCTCCCGCCCGTCACGCTTCCAGTAGAGGTTCGCGCCGGTGCGCTGGATGAAGGCCATGCTCAATCCTCCGGCGCGATGGCGACGCGCAGCCCGTCGAGTGCGGCCGTCATCATGATCTGGCAGGACAGGCGCGAACGGTCGCCGCGATGGTCGGAGGAATCGAGCAGATCATCCTCGTCGCCGCTGGCCGGGCCGACCGCGCCGGTCCAAGCCTCATCGACGAAGACATGACAGGTGGCGCAGGAACAGCAGCCGCCGCACAGGGCGAGCAGTTCGTCAAAGCCATTGTCGCGAATGGCCTCCATCACAGACACGCCTTCGCGGGCATCGATAGTCGTTTCGTCCCCCGCACGGTTGACGACGGTCAGATTGGGCACGGTAAATTCCAGTCTTATGCGTTTGCGAGGATCGCCAGCGGCGCGCCGGTCTTCTCGATCACTTCGGCTTCGGTCACACCCGGCGCCAACTCCACCAGGGTGAGGCCGCCCTTCGCACGATCGACGGCGATCACGGCGAGGTCGGTGATGATGAGGTCGACGACCGCCTTGCCGGTCAGCGGCAGCGAGCAGGTCGGCAATATCTTGGGGCTGCCATTTTTCGACACATGGTCCATCACCACGACCACGCGCTTGACGCCCGCGACCAGGTCCATGGCGCCGCCCATGCCCTTCACCATCTTGCCGGGGATGGTCCAGTTGGCGAGGTCGCCATTGGCGGCCACCTCCATCGCGCCCAGCACCGCCATGTCGATATGGCCACCCCGGATCATCGCGAAACTGTCGGCCGAGGAGAAGAAGCTGCTGGTCGGCAGTGCAGTGATCGTCTGCTTGCCGGCGTTGATCAGGTCAGGGTCCGCCTCGCCCTCATAGGGAAAGGGGCCGATGCCGAGCATCCCATTCTCGCTCTGCAGCGTCACATTGACGCCGTCGGGCACATGGTTCGCCACCAGGGTCGGGATGCCGATGCCGAGGTTCACATAATAACCGTCGCGCAGTTCCTTCGCGGCGCGCGCCGCCATCTCGTCGCGAGTCCAGCTCATTATGCACTCTCCCTTTCGCGAACCGTCAGCTTCTCGATCCGCTTCTCGTTGATGGTGGAAAGGACGATGCGGTCGACATAGATGCCCGGCGTGTGGATGCTGTCGGGATCGAAGCTGCCCTCGGGCACGATTTCCTCGACCTCCACCACCGTCACCTTGCCGGCGGTCGCCATGTTCGGGTTGAAGTTGCGCGCGGTCTTGCGGAACATCAGGTTCCCGGCCGGGTCGGCCCGCCAGGCCTTGATGATCGACAGATCAGCGCGCAGCCAGGTTTCGCGGACATAGTCCTCGCCCTCGAAATTCTCGACCGGCTTACCCTCGGCCACCACCGTGCCGACGCCGGTCTTGGTGTAGAAGGCCGGGATGCCGGCGCCACCGGCGCGGATGCGCTCGGCCAGCGTACCCTGCGGGTTCAACTCCAGCTCCAGCTCGCCGGAGAGATACTGACTCTCGAACAGCTTGTTCTCGCCGACATAGGACGAGATCATCTTTTTGACCTGTCGGCTTTCCAGCAGCATCCACAGGCCAAAGCCGTCGGCGCCGGCGTTGTTGGAAATGACGGTCAGATCCTTCACGCCGCTCGCCCGGATTTCCGGGATCAGGCTTTCGGGGTTGCCGGAAAGGCCGAAGCCGCCCGACATGATCGTCATCCCGTCGAACAACAGACCTTCCAGTGCGACCCGAGGGCTGTCGAATATTTTCTGCATGTCTTCAGTCCCTTCAGCCGATATCGCCGCCCGCAACGGGCAGGACCGATCCGGTCACATAGCTGGCCTCGTCGGAGGCGAGGAAAAGGATGGGCGCGATCTGCTCGTCCAGCGTGCCGTAGCGCTTCATGAAGGCCGACGATGTCACCTGTTCCACCGCCTCGGCCATCCAGGCCTGCTCCTGCGCATTGTCGCCCTCGGCATTGCGCGGCACGCGGCGCGGCGGCGCGCTGGTGCCGCCGGGCGCGGTTGCGACGACACGGATGCCCGCCTCCGCATATTCCATCGCCAGTGCTTGCGTGAGGCCATTGATCCCGCCCTTCGCTGCCGAATAGGGCACGCGGCGGATGCCGCGCGTGGCGTTGGACGACAGGTTGACGATCGTGCCCGCACCCTGCTCCAGCATCGCGGGCAGAACCGCATGGCAGCAATAGAGGGTCGGCATCAGCGAGCGGCGGATTTCCGCGTCGATCTGGTCCGGCTCGAACTGCGCATAGGGCCGCATGCGGATTGCGCCGCCGACATTGTTGACGAGGATGTCGATGCGCCCGAACGCCGCGACTGCCGCCGCCATCGCCTGCGCCGCGCCCGCGTAGGTTTCAAGGTCACAGGTGACCGAAATCGCCTTACCACCCGCCGCCACGATCGCCTGCTCGACATCGGTCACGAAGTCCGCCCGGTCGACCAGCACGAGGCTGGCGCCCTCGGCCGCGGCACGGGTGGCGACACCGGCACCGATGCCCTGCGCCGCGCCGGTCACGACCATCACCTTGCCGGCGAAGCGTCTCTGGAAGATCATCGCCCGCCCCTCAGATATGATAGACGTCGATGACCTGATGAATATAGTCGTCCTTGAGGACGATTTTCTTCTTCAGGATCTTCGGCGCCGCGCCGCTGATGTCCAGCGTGACGAAGCTGGTTCCGAAAAACTGCTGCGTCTTCTGGTAGCGATGGCTCATCGTGTGCCAGTTGTAGCGCAGGTCGATCGCATCGCTCCGCGTCTCGATCACCTCGATATTCGCCAGGAAGTGCGAGGTGCGTGCCTCCGGCGTGCTGGCCGACGACCGTTCGGTCTTCAAGCGATAGACGCGATCCTCCAGCCCCTTGCGGTTGCCATAATAGATCAGCGAGATTTCGCTGTGCGGATCGGTGGTCAGCGCATCATCGTCGGTCCAGGCCGGCATCCAATATTCGCACTGTTCCGCATAGCATTCCAGCCACTCGTCCAGTTCGCGATCGTCGAGCAGCCGTGCCTCGCGATAGAGAAAGGCGCAGATATCCTGATAGGAGAGCGCAGCGCGCTCCGTGTCGAGCACCAGTGTCATTCTGCGGCCTCCATCATCGGCGCACCAGCTTCGCGGGCCATGCCGTCGAGCATGATCTGCGCCCAGAATTCATGCTGGCGCACGAACAGCCCTTCATCCTCGCTGCGCTCGCTCGACAGCAGCGGGTTCATGCCCATCGCCGTCGCATTGCTGTCCGGCCCGGCGATCCAGCGGGTCGCGCCGCGGCTGAGGTCGTTCCACAATTCGCCCGCGCCCTCATAGGCCGACTGGCAGCTGCGGAACTCCTCCAGATCGTCGGGCGTACCCATGCCGGTGACGTTGAAGAAATCCTCATATTGGCGGATGCGATGCGCCCGGTCTTCCGCGCTCTCGCCCTTGGGGGCGTAGCAATAGATGGTGACCTCGGTCGTATGCACGTCGATCGGGCGGACAACGCGGATCTGGGTCGAAAACTGGTCCATCAGGAAGACATTGGGATAGAGCGCCAGATTGCGGGTCTGCTCCAGGATGAAGCGGGCCTTGTCCTCGCCCAGTCGCTCGACCAGCTGGTCCTTATAGTTCCAGACCGGGCGGACTTCGGGGTTCAGCACCTGAGTCCAGAGCAGGATATGGCCATGCTCGAAGCCATAGACGCCGCTCGCCGGCGCCTTCGACCAGCCATTGGCGTCGACCGCCTTGGTCCCGCCTTCGGCGCGGCGGCCCATGGTCGACTGGTAATTTTCATGGACCGAACTGACATGATAGCCGTCGCAGCCATTTTCCATCTGCATCTTCCAGTTGCCGTGGAAGGTGTAGGTGGAATTGCCGGTCAGCACTTCCAGCCCCTCAGGCGCCTGGTCGACCATCTGGTCGATGATGACCTTGGCCTCGCCCAGATGATCCTCCAGCGGCAGGACGTCATGATTGAGCGACCCGAAGATGAAGCCGCGATAGCTTTCGACCCGCACCCTGGTCAGGTCGTGCGACCCTTCATGGTCGAAACTGTCGGGATAGGCGCCGGTGCTGGCATCCTTGGCGCGCAACAGCTTGCCGTCGGTCTTGAAGCTCCAGCCATGGAAAGGGCAGACGAACAAGGGCTGGTTGCCGCGCTTGCGGCGACACAGCTTGGCGCCGCGATGGGCGCAGGCATTGACCACGCAATTAAGGCCGCCATCCTTGGCCCGCGTCAGGATCACCGGCGTATGGCCGATCCAGGTGGTGAAATAGTCGTTCTTCTTCTCGACCTGGCTCTCATGGGCCAGATAGACCCAGTTGCTCTCGAAGATATATTTCATCTCCAGATCGAACAGTTCCGGGTCGGTGAAGACGTCGCGGCGGCAGCGGAAGATGCCGGTTTCCGGATCGTCCACGACCGCAGTTTCAACACGGTCGCGCAGGAAAGCCATGGGGCTGGTCATGATCCTCTCTCCTCTCAGGCCGGCTCTGTGACCGGTTCGACGGCATCCACCACCAGGCGCTTGCGGGTCGAGAAGGCCTCGTCGCCCTCACCGTCCGCGCGCTGCAGATGGAAATCGAAGGCGATATGCGCACTGTCGCCCTGGCGGTTGGGCACCGGCAGCAGCCCTTCGCGGGTGCCGAAGGCGAAATCATCGGCAGCGAACGGATCGTCGCCGAAGTTGATTTGCGTGGTCAGGCGGCGATAGCCCGGCGCCTCGATGAAGAAATGCACATGGGCGGGCCGATTGCCATGCCGGCCGAGCGCCTTCATCAGCGTGTCGGATGCGCCGCCCGGCGGCACCGAATAGCCGTTGGGCATTTTCGACGAGAAGGCATAGGTGCCGTCCGCCGCGATCTTGAGGCGACGGCGATTATTGAATGGCGTCTGTTCGTGGGTCGGGTCGAAATGCGAATAGAAGCCGTGCGAATCCGCATGCCAGACATGGACCAGGCCATCGGTCACCGCCTCGCCATCCGGGCCGATGATGCGGCCGGTCATGTAGAGCGTATCGGTATCGTCGGCATCGTCGGTCAGATAGGCGCCGCTCTCGACGATCGGCGCGCCTTCGACATAGAGCGGCCCTTCGATCGTGCGCGGCGTGCCGCCCGACTTGCCGGCCTCGGCATCCTTGGCATCCATGTAGAGATCGATGAAATGTTCCAGGCCGACGCCCGGCATCAGCAGGCCCAGCTCCCCAGCCCCGGCCGCGCCCTGCAGGAAGTTGACCGCGTTCCACACCTCATCCTCGCTGATGTCGTAGCGGGCGATGATGGTCATGCAGGATTGGATCAGGTCGCGAACGATGCCCTTCATGCGGGCGTCGCCACCGTCGCAGTCCAGCCCCGCGACACGATCGAGCAGGTTCTGGATTTCCGGTGTTTCTACGAAGCTGGTACCCATATTTTTCTCTCCTAAGCTTTGCGGTCTGCGTCGGACGATCAGCGATCATCCGCATGGATCGAGGACGGATGGCGGCAGAGCGGCGTGATTGTCATCGTCATGAAGGGATAGAGCGGCAGCGCCATCAGCGTGTCGTGCAAGGCTGCATTGCTCTCGACATCGAAGATCGAGACGTTGGAATAGAGGCCGACCTTGCGCCAGATATGGCGCCAGGTGCCGGCGGTCTGCAGCGTCTGGAAATAGGCCTTTTCTGCGGCCTTGATCCGGGCGGCTTCCGCCGCGTCGAAATCCAGCGGGATGTTGACGTCCATTTCGACCATGAACAGCATGGGTTTCAGGCTCCTGCGGTAACGGCGTGAAGAACGGGCGACGTGCGATCGCGTCGGAAGAAGGCGAGCTTGTCCTCGTCAAAGGCGATGCCCAGGCCCGGCCCGGTCGGCACGGCGAGCGAGAAGTCGGCATAGCCGAGCGGCTCGCGCAAAATATCCTCGGTCTGGAGCAGCGGACCGAATAATTCGGTGCCCCAGGCGAGGTCCGGCAGGGTGGCGAAGACATGGGCCGATGCGACAGTGCCGACCCCGCCCTCCAGCATCGTGCCGCCATAAAGGCCGATGCCCGCCGCCGTGCCGATCGCCGCCACGTCGGCCGTGGCGAACAGGCCGCCCGACTGGGCGATCTTGAGCGCGAAGACACTGGCGGCATGGGCGGTGGCGATGCGCAGCGCGCTGCGCGGGCCATTCAATGCCTCGTCCGCCATCAGCGGCACCGATTGCCCCTTGGACAGGCGCGCCATCGCCGCGATCGCGTCGCCGGCGATCGGCTGCTCGACCAGCTCGCAGCCGACATCATGCAGCATGGCCATGCCGATCTTGGCCTGTGCCTCCGACCAGTTCTGGTTGACGTCGACGCGCACGCTGGCGCGGTCGCCCAGCGCCTTGCAGATGGCGCCGACATGGGCGACATCGTCGCGCACCTCGCGCTTGCCGATCTTCAGCTTGAAGATGCGGTGGCGGCGCAGGCCCAGCATTTCCTCGCCCTCGGCAATGTCGCGCGCTGTATCGCCGCTGGCCAGCGTCCAGGCGACCGGCAGGCTGTCCCGCACCCGGCCACCGCCGATCAGTTCGGATACCGGGATGCCCAGCCGCTTGCCGGCCATGTCGAGCAGCGCCGTTTCGACCGCGCATTTCGCGAAATGATTACCGCGCACGCAGCGCGCAACCTTGGCCATGGTGGCGCCGACCTGCGCCAGGTCGCAGGTTTCCAGGACGGGGATGATATAGGTGTCGATCGCCGACTTGATGCTTTCGGGGCTTTCCTCGCCATAGCTCAGGCCGCCGATCGTGGTGCCCTCGCCAATCCCCTCGATACCGTCGGCATCGGTCAGGCGGACGATCACCATCGATTGGGCGTGCATGGTCGCCATCGCCAGCACATGCGGGCGGATCGTCGGCACATCGACGATGAAGGTATCGGCGTGGCGCAATCCAGCCATTGCGGCGACTCTCCCAAATGCTTACGTTTCACCGAATAGCTATGCCTCCGCTGCGCCGGTTTCAAAGATCAATGCGGTCAAGGGGTGATACTTTGGAGGTATAAGCCAGTGATGGACCTGCGCCTCTTGCGCTATTTCGTCGCCGTCGCGGACGAAGGCAATTTCAACCGCGCCGCCGACCGGCTGCATATTGCCCAGCCGCCTCTGTCCCGCGCGATCCAGCAGCTGGAGGCGCATGTCGGCGCGCCCTTGCTCGACCGCGCCAGCCGCCCGTTGCGGCTGACCGATGTCGGCCGACTGCTCCACGCCCAGGCGCTGCAACTGCTGGCGCGGATGGAGGATGTCGAGGCGATGGTGAAGACCGCCGCCACCAGCCGCCGGCGCCGGCTGGTGATCGGCTTCGTCGCCTCGACCATCTATGCCCGCCTGCCCGAGCTGATCCGGGAATTTCGCAAGGTCGCCGACAATGTCGAACTGGTGATGGTGGAAAGCACCACGCTGGAACAGATTGCAGCGCTCAAGGACGGACGCATCGATGTCGGCTTCGGCCGCATCCGGTTCGAAGACCCGGCGGTGCGCCGCATCATCCTGCGCAACGAGAAGATGGTCGCCGCCTTCCCGATGGATCACCCGCTGGCCCATGGCGAAGGGCCGATCTCGATCCGTGATCTCGCCGACGAACCGCAGATCATCTATCCGCGTGCGCCGCGCCCCAGCTATGCCGACCAGGTCATATCCCTGTTTCGCGACCATGCGATCGAACCGCGCATCGTGCATGAGGCCCGCGAACTGCAAATCGCGATCGGCCTGGTCGCGGCGGAGGAAGGCATGGCGATCGTGCCGGAATCGGTGCATCGCGCCCGCAGCCACGATGTCGCCTTCCGCGACCTGATCGAGCCGGCCACATCCCCCATCATCATGAGCCACCGCCCGGGCGACCGCTCCCCCGAACTGGCGCTGATGGCCGCCGTCATCGCCCGCCAATATGCGCAATGGGGCTATGAGGTGCCGACCGCGCTGACCGAGGAGCTTTGACGCCGCCGAACTGCCCGCCATACCCTCAGCGTATTTCGATCGGACTTAATTGGTATTTGGCGTCCCCCTGCATGTCCTTCACTTTCCCGGGAAATCATACCCATCAATAAGGGAGAGGAATCGATATGCAGGGTATCGATATAAATCGTCACATTGACGAAGCCAGGTTCGGAAACCTACATCTCAAGATCATCATTGCTTGCGCCATCCTGCTTATAGTCGATGGCTATGACGTCTTCATTTATGGCGTCGTCCTTCCACAGTTGATGGACCAATGGGGACTTACCGCCCCGCAGGCGGGGTCGCTCGCCAGCTGGGCCTTGTTCGGCATGATGTCGGGCGCGCTCTTCTTCGGCCCGCTGGGCGACCGGATCGGCCGCAAGACCTGCATCACCATCTGTTTCGCGCTGTTCAGTGCCGCCACCTTCATCAACGGCTTCGCCACGACGCCGACCATGTTCGGCGCGCTGCGCTTCCTCGCGGGGCTGGGCTGTGGCGGGCTGATGCCCAATGCGGTCGCGCTGACCAATGAATATGCGCCCAAGCGGATGCGCAGCACGCTCGTCGCGCTGATGTTCAGCGGCTATGCCATCGGCGGCATGGCGGCGGCGGGCCTGGGCATCTGGCTGCTGCCGCTGTTCGGCTGGCAGGCGATGTTCTTTGCCGCTGCCGTACCGCTGCTCCTGCTGCCCCTCGTCCTGCGCGGCCTGCCGGAATCGGCCGGCTTCCTCGTCCGGCAGGGGCGGCAGGAACAGGCGCTCGCTATCCTCCAGCGACTGTCCCCCGCCACCCGGCTCGACGGCCCGCTGCTCCAGCCGCAGGGCGTCGCCACCAGGACCAGCATCGCCGAACTGTTCCGTCACAACCGCACGCTCGGTACCTTGTCGATGTGGCTCTGCTTCTTCTGCTGCCTGCTGATGGTCTATGCGCTCGGGTCCTGGTTGCCGCAACTGATGCGCAGCGCCGGCTACAGCCTGGGTTCCAGCCTGTCCTTCCTGTTGGCGCTCAATTTCGGCGGCATGCTCGGCGCCATCGGCGGCGGACGGCTGGCCGACCGGTTCGGCCTGCCCCGCGTCGTCATCGCCTATTTCCTGCTCGGCGCGATCTGCATCTGCCTGCTGGGTCTCAATGGACCGATGCCGATCCTCTATCTGCTGATCTTCGTCGCCGGCGCCGGCACCACCGGCACGCAGATATTGCTCTATGCCAGCGTCGCCGATTTCTACGACCTGTCGGTCCGCTCGACCGGCCTGGGCTGGGCATCGGGCATGGGCCGGGTCGGCGCGATCGTCGGGCCGATGCTGGGCGGCGTGCTGCTCGCGGCGCAACTGCCGATGACGCTCAACTTCGTCGCCTTCGCCATTCCGGGGCTCGTCTCGGTGCTGGCCACCCTGGTCTTCATGCTGAGCCGTCGCCAGCAGGTTGCCCGAGAAAACTACGCCCTGGCGGCGTGATCGGACCATCATGACTGCAAGCCAGACCGGCTGGATCCCGGCGATCATCGCCGGGATCATCGCCACCACCATATCCTATGCCGGCCCGCTGGTAATCATCTTCCAGGCGGCGCAGGGCCTCGAATCCGCCCTCGTCGCCTCCTGGATCTGGGCGATCTCGATCGGCAGCGGCCTGTTGGGCATATTGCTCAGTTGGCGCTGGCGCGTGCCGATCGTCATCGCCTGGTCGGCACCGGGGTCGGCGCTGCTGGTGACGATGCTGCCGCAAACCGACTTCGCGACCGCGATCGGCGCCTATATCGTCGCCAATCTCGCGGTGCTGCTGGTCGGCCTGTCCGGTGCCTTCGACAAATTGATGCAGCGGCTGCCCGCCGCGATCACCGCCGCGATGCTGGCCGGCATCCTTTTTCGTTTCGTTATCGACATGATTGACGCCGTGCCATCCGCGCCAATGATGCTGATCGCGATGATCGCCGCCTTCTTCGCCGGCCGCGTGCTGGCGCCGCGCTATGCCGTGGTCGCGGTGCTGGTGACGGGTGTCGCCATCACCGCGCTCAGCGGCGGCCTGTCGGGATCGATCGGCACACCGCACCTCACCATGCCGGTTTGGACCACCCCGCGCTTCGACTGGGCGGCGACCGCCAGCATCGCCGTGCCGCTGGCGGTGGTCGCGCTGACCGGCCAGTTCCTGCCCGGCATCGCCGTGCTGCGCGCCGCGGGTTACGACCAGCCCGCTGCCCGGCCGATCGTCTCAGCCAGCGCCATCGCCTCGATCGCGCTCGCGCCGTTCGGCTGCCATGGCCTCAATCTCGCCGCCTTCACCGCCGCCATCTGCCTTGGTCCCGATGCCCATCCCGATCCCGCCCGCCGCTACATGGCCGGCATCGCGGGCGGCGTCACCTATCTCGTCTTCGGCGCCTTTGCCGCGACCGTGCTCGCGCTGTTCGCCACCCTGCCCAAGACGCTGATCGCCGCGCTGGCGGGCCTCGCCCTGTTCCCGGTCGTCGCCAATTCGCTCAGCACCGCGCTGCGCGCCGAGCAGGGCCGCGACGCCGCCCTTGTCACTTTCGCTGTCAGCGCATCGGGCATGACGCTGATCGGGCTCGGCTCCGCCTTCTGGGGCCTGATCTTCGGCCTCGCCGTCCACCTGCTCCAGAGCCTCGTCGCCAAACGGCCCGAACGGGCCACCGCGTAACCAGAAAAAACCATATCCGGAGAGTATGCATGTTCGATCTTCTGGCGCCCGTCCTCGCCGCCTCTGCGGCTCAAGCCACCCCGACCCCGCCGCCCGCTCCTGTCGAAGTCGCGCAGAAGGAGGAGGCTCCGGCCGAGGCGCAACTGCCCCTCTCCCAGGCCAGCGAACGGCCCAAGGCGCCCAAGCCCGCCTTCCGCCCGATCAACCATGATGAGGATTATTCCGGCTTCCGCGACGTGCGCGACGCCAATCTGTGGACCCGCCTCAAATATCTGCCGATCGTCGGCAAGACCTATGCCACCTTGGGCGGCGAGTTGCGCCTGCGCCCCGAACTGCGGCTGGGCGAGCGCTGGGGGCGCGGCCCCCAGGATGATGACGGCAATTTCCAGCAGCGCAGCCGCATCTGGGGCGATCTCCAAGTCGAAGGGCTGTTCCGCGCCTTCGTCGATCTTGAACATGCGACCAGCACCGGCCTCGATTCCGTCGTCGCGCCGATCGAGGAGGGCCGGCTCGATTTCAACCAGGCCTTTGTCGAGGCGCATGTGCCGGTCGGCAAGGGTCGGATCGTCGCGCGCCTGGGCCGGCAGGAAATCGGCATCGGCAACCAGACCGTGTTCGACATGCGCGAAGGCGCCAATACCCGCCGTTCGCTCGACCTGCTGCGCGTCATGGCCAGCCAGGGACCATGGGATGGCGGCTTCCTCACCGGCCATGCCGTGCTGGAGAAGCTGGGCACCTTCGATGACGAAACCAACCATGATTATGATGTGACCGGCTTTCATGCCGGCCGTAGCTTCGGCGCCGGCGCCCGCACTGGCCGCGCCGAAGCGCTATTCGTCTCCTCAGACCGCGCCAGCCTCGCCTTCGACAGCGAAGCCGCCGCGCGCGACCAGCGCCGCACTTTGTCGCTGCGCTATGCCGGCAAGCGCGACGCTTGGAGCATCGATGTCGAGGGCATCCGCCAATGGGGCGATTTCGGCGATCTCGACATCGACGCTTATTATGTCACCGGCACCGCCGCCTATAGCTGGCAGGGGGGATGGAAGCCCAAGCTGGCGTTGCGCGTCGATGTCGGCTCGGGCGACAAGAACCCCGATGACGGCAAGATCGGTACCTATGGCCCGCTCTTCCCCAAGCCGCTCACCTATAATGGCGACCTCGGTCCGCAAAATCTGACGATCATCCAGCCGATGCTCTCGCTCCAGCCGAGCGCCAAGCTGAAGCTCGATTTCTCGGTCGCGGGCCTGTGGCGCACCTCGATCCATGACGGCGTCTATTCGCTGGGCGGTCAGGTGCTGCGGCGCGGCAATGAAAGCGACAGCCGATTTTTTGGCAAGCGCGTGACGGCGGCCGGGCAATATGCGCTCAACCCGTTCATGACGCTGGGCTATTATGCGATCTACGGAGACGTTTCGGAAAAGTTCAAGCCCGGCCGCGACCTCACCTATCTCGCCGCCTATCTGACATTCCGGTTCTAATGCCGGTCCCAAGGACCGCGGCGAAGCACGCCGGACAGCCCCCACCAGGGATGCGGCCTGCACCGCGAATCCAACGGACAACCAATCCGTTGCTCTTCTAACGATTGCCGATGGGATGGTGCCGCTTACGTGATGCGGTCAGGAAGAACTCTTGGATAGCCAAAAGCCCCGGAATTTCTGGCTTTCAGAGCCTTACCGTTCGAGGGACTTGTACCTGCTCCTTGTACCCTCTGCAAGTAGCTTAGATGGATCACACCGCACCGTCTTGGGGGTCCCGCAGGGCGAAAGGGAACCCATTGAAAAAAGGGGGACCCTAAAAATCGGATGGTCGGGAAATCTCAGGGCGAGCGTGCATGCACCTGGGGTCCGATGTTGATGTTGGCGAGCGAGCGAAGCCGTCAGTTTCGAGTTGGATTAGAGAATGGCCGATCAGGGGGAACCCGCAGCGTCGGAAGGGGACCCGTGGAAACCCAAAGGCCGAATGGGACCCAATGCCCTGCCCGCGCCGGACCTGCTGAGCCGGGTCGGGCGCTGCCGCAATCCTGAGCGGCCCCCCATGCGCGAGAACAGGGCTGGCGGCATTACCCCATGATCGCCCGCCTGAAGCAACGGGACATTAGCCGGCGACATTGATGCCAGCCGCTGATTGGCCTGACTGTGTACTAAGGTACACTCACAGAGGGCGTACACCGCCACCTGATACAGGTGTCCATTTAGGGTCATTTGACTATTTAGTTGACGATCAACGCGAAGGCTCTTAGACCTTTTTACACAATCTCAGCTAGGACACATTCCATGAGCCTGATCGGTTATGCCCGCGTCTCGACTTCCAGCCAGTCCACGAACATACAGGTCGCCAAGCTGAAAGAGGCGGGATGCAGCATCATCCGCATGGAGAAGGTTTCGGGCCGCAGCCGTGAGGGCCGCACGGAGCTTGAGACGATCTTGGAGTTTATCCAGGCCGGGGATACCCTCGTCGTTGCCAAGCTGGACCGACTGGGCCGTTCGACACGCGACGTTCTCAACCTCGTCCATGAACTGGAGGAGCGTGGCGCAGCCCTGAGGGTTCTAGAGCCTGAGATTGATACCAGCGGACCAATGGGCAAAGTCGTCCTTACCGTCCTAGGCATGGTGTCCGAAATGGAGCTTGGCTTCATCCGCGAGCGCCAAAAGGACGGAATCGCAAAGGCGAAGGCCGAAGGGCGCTATAAGGGTCGCCCGGTCACGCTGGACGCCGTGGAGCTTCGCAGGCTCAAAACGGAGGGTCTGGGCGCTACGGAGATAGCGCGGCGGCTCAACTGCTCGCGCAGCGCGGTCTATAAGGTCCTTGGCGCTCAAGCTGGCTAGCGGCCTAAGCTGCCGGGCACCTGAGTAAGATCATGGCAATCAGGAACGGAGCCCGTGGAAGCTGCTAGAGCGGACGCGAGGCGCCCCACACACTGGGCGAAGATGGCATGTCGGACTTTAAAAGCAGGCTGGCGCTGGGCGTTGAGGGCGACACTAGCCGCGAACTTGTCGTCGCCCTCCTAGACCTTCGCGAGAAGCTCTAGCGCCTAGGGGTCGCCCGGTCCCGCAAAGGGTCGGATGACCTCCCTCTCCTTCCATACCGCCCCGAGCGCCAAAGGAGAAGCCTGAAGGCCTACGAGGGGCGCGACGGCGCATGGCCAAATCCGGACGGAACAAGACGGACCATTGCGGGCATTCATCAGATGCAGCATGCTTGCGTTCATGAGCGGAAAATCGAACGACAGCACACCCTATATCACCATTGGCCTCGCAACGATTGTAGGTTTGATGACCATGGATTTTTCGAGAAGCTCCGGATTTTCCACAGTGTTTGCATTGATTTTGGGAGTGCTGGCCGGTTTCACGCTTGTCGCCGTTGGTGGATGGTTGCGACGTAAAGTGAGCAGGTAACAGGCCGCTCGCTAGCCACCGTTGAGCATCTTCTCACGTTGATAAGGCGCTGACTGGAGTCGATAGCTGTAGGTCCGTCTCCAAGCGCGAAAGCTGCCCAACAGTAAGCGACCATTTTTTGTCGTTCCGTCAGATCATTGATGTGCCTGAAACCGGATACCCATTCAGATGGCGGGTAGAAGACTGAATGGCCAAATCTCGTGGAAGCGGACATTAATCTACGCACAGAAACCCTGTGGCAATCTTCCCACGGCGGACTTCGGCGAAGCATCCATTAGTGATGTTGGAGGCCTCGCACTTGCCTGTCGTGGCAGTGCCAACGCGAGGAGGTTGATCACCCTCCCACTCTTCGACAAGGCATCGACCTTGGCACTCGGAGCTGTTCCGGCATGATCTTCCGGCGTCTTTGGTCGGGATTACGCAAGCGGAAATTCCTATCATGCCGACCTTCTGAACCGTTCCACCGAAAGGTTCGCATTGCTCGACAGCAGGCACGACCAAAGTCGATTGAGCAGGCTCTTTAGGCTGACAACCGATTAGGAGCGGAAGCGTAACCATCGTTGCGAAGGCGATGCGGCTCGACATCGGGCAATCATGCGCCGTTTTCGAGCGTCCGCAAGTGGGGGACTGTTGCCGGACAATTTTTCTTCGTGCAGCGGCAGCTATAGCCGATCATCTACCCAGAAGCCGACCGTCGTAAATCCACCCCTGATAGACGCTCATCGCGCCGATCGGCGCCAGGCACACCCGACATCGGTTGGTCCGCTCCTGGGCGGGAAAGCTGCCCGGCAGGAAGCGACCAATCGCGGGCGTTTACGATCAATTATAATGTTGCCAATAGCGGTCACATGATCGCCATTTCAGCAGACTATCGGTGCACAAATGCCATTTTATCGAATAATTCTCACTGGTTCTGATCGAAAAACGCCAAAATGCGGATTTATGACCATGCGGGCCGTATTCGCACCAACAAAGCTCCATGCAGAAATTAAAGCTCTACGTGCTTTTCGGAAGGAAATCCGGCGGCCTGATTTTATGGCTTCGTGGAAATCAACTCGACCCGAAATCTCTATAGCTCGATGCTGGCGGATCGCGATTTCGCAATATCATCCGCAATTGAACCGTGAAGTGCTGTTCCACGGCCAACGCCTACTCCGTCACAATGTCCGCAAGAGTGCGCCTTACCGCAAATAGCCGACGGTCGCCTATCCACCCCCCTTAGTCGTTCAACATGCGCAGATTGGCTCCCCCGCGACTAGGAAGCCCGCTCAGGCCCCTTAAGCCCCTCGGGTCACCAACGGCCTATCACGGCTCCTTATCGCTCCTAGAGGCCTGCTAGGCGCTCGATGGCCCTCAGAGTCCCAAGCGCCACTTAGCGCAGCATCCGGGACCTCAGATTTCCGACGAGGCCCCTTTGCGAACACCGGAAACCGTCTCGGGGATGGAACCATGCAGGCCAAAGTCGCATCAGCGCAGACGACGCCTCGTAGGGTAGCACTATGGAAAAAGCGCAGAGGGAAGACCGAAAGGCTCCCTCCCCGGCGTCCAATGAACGCTATTGCGCCGACATTCGCGATTCCACTCGCCGCTTCCATGCCCGCCCTCTCGAGGCCAGATATACCCACTCAGCGCCGTGAGCGTCGCGCTGCCCCACCGGAAGATGACAAACGTTCACAGGGGGCTCCGCAGCACCCTACGAGACCTCAAAACGTGGCAGGCGTTCTATTGCGGCCGCCTTGGCTTGGACGGAAACTTTGCCGTATTTGCGGCCCGTGGTGGTAGCGGCATGCCCCTGGATCGCGTCCGCCACCTTCTCTTCTATTCCAACGTCCGCTGAAATGGTTTTGAACAAATGCCGCCAAGCATGATTTGGCTTGATCGCAGGGTCCGCTATCCCAACATCCTTACGCACCCATTCAGCGAGCCGCTCGCCAACCTTTTTGATGTGACGGCTCCCTTTAACCTTATCGCCGGTGGATCGTAGGTTTTGTGGTTCATAGAAAATCGGACCACTGCCCAGCACCTTGAGAACGCCAAGGAAACCTTGCTCAAGAATGTGTGGATGCAACGGGACTAGGCGGGTGTCACGGGTCTTCACGGTCCCCGCATCGGGCGTAATCTGCATGACCCATACGCCATCGCTCTCGAAAATGTCTTCCTTGCGAAGCTGACTCAACTCATTCACCCGCGCCCCGCTGTAAGCACAAAGCCAGGGTATCCAACGCCTCGCTCTGACATAGGGTGCCGATAGGCGGCCGGTCGGGGCTTCAAGGCTCGCCTGTAGGATCGCCTTGGCCTCGTCCATGGTGAAATCTTTGTCTCTAGTTTTAGCCTCCTTCGGGATGCGGACCCTTACGTCCGCTGCCACATTCTCTTCTAGGCGCTTCTCTTCCTTGGCCCAGGTAAGGGTGCATCGGAGGGCTGTGATGTACTTATCCCGGACCGTGACAGGCTTGCGCAACGCACCATTCCGCATGGGCGTGACCTGAAGATGATCGCGCCACGCGACCACGTCGTCCCGTGTTAACCTCCGAGCGTCATCATGGCCCACAAAACCTATCAGGCTTTGGATGTATTTACGCCATTCCCTACGGACCCCTTCCGAAATGCCCTGGGCGGTCGCGTAGGCCTCAAAGGTCGGCATGAGGAGGACCTCGCCGCCCCTCTTCCTGACTGCCTTCGCAGGGGCCGCAGTCGCCGGAGGCTCGGGAGCAGCAGGCGTCGGCACGTCTTCTCCCTCCAGGCGCTTCAGCCGGTCCTGGGCCGCCAATATAGCGGCATCGTTGAGTGCGCGGCAAAGCTCCGGCAGAAGGGGGTCGGAGGGATTGACAAGAAAGCCCCGAGCCTCGGCCAGGAGCAAGGATTCGTCAGCCCACTCGTCCAGAACGCCCTGAAGGTCCCCAGTGGCTTTCAGGGCCTTGCGGGAAGCCAGCGCGGCCTCTTGCGTTTCCCGCGCCTTCGTCGCCCAGCGAGAGCGCTCCGAGCCAGCCCATGAGTTCACCCCTCCGGCCTCATCGACGCGGACCGCAATGGCCTTGAACTGTTGCCGCTCATCGGCATCCCACCGGGCCTGTTCGTCCTCCTCCAGAGCCTCTGCGTGGAAAGCGGCCGCGAGGTGCAAGATGGTGGGGCCATCAAGGGCGACAAAAGACCCCGCGTGCTTCTTCTCGGCGAGCGCCACGTCCTCCTCCCACTGCCGCGCCGCCTTCGCGTACCGCTCATGGAAATCTGCCGAATCAGGACGGCCCAGCGAGACCCTCAACTGGGTTCCGGAAAGGTAGGGGAGGAGGTGCGGAGGGTATAGGCGACGGAAGGATTTCCTTCCTCCCGGATGGTTCTGGATATGCTTCACAAGCCAACCCATAGCAGCTTCCTTGTACCCTAGCCATGTACCTTGGCAGGAACAGAAACCGCAGAAATCCGTGTTTTCCTGAGAAATCCTGGCCTTTTAGAAGGCCTGGTGCCGCTTACGTGACTCGAACACGTGACCCCATCATTACGAATGATGTGCTCTACCAACTGAGCTAAAGCGGCGTCGGGGCGGGCAGATAACAGCGGTTGGCGTGAAGGACAAGCGTCCAATTACACTTTACCGCTCATCCCGCGCTCGCAATCCGCACGAAGGCGGAACGAGCCGGGGAACCGATGGAACGCATCGCGTCTTTACAGCATGTTTACCATCGCATGCCACTGTCGATTCCAAAGTCGCTTTTCTATTGTTCCAAGGACCGACCGGATGGACACTCTGCGGGGACATGAAGTCGCCAATGACCAGGACGATTTCCCCTATCCCGATGACGCAGCGATCGACGGCCCGCAGGGCGTGGGCGCGGAGGAGCGGCGCATGCAGGTGCGCGCCTATAATTATTGGGCGTCGCTGCTGGGCAATCGCACCCTGCCGTCGATCGAGGACCTGTCGCCGGATCAGATGGACGATTTCGGCCCCTATAGCGTCCTTCTGGACTTCACGGCCGGCATCGACAATCCGGCCGTGGTCTATCTAGGCACCGCCTTGCGCCAGGAATGCCAGATCGAAGGCCCTATCGGCTATATCAACGACGTCCCGACCCGTTCGCTGCTGTCGCGCCTGACCGACCATTATCTGCAGATCATCGCCAATGCAGCACCGATCGGATTCGAGGCGGAATTCATCAACCAGCGCAACGTCGAGATTCTCTATCGGGGCATATTGATGCCCTTTTCGTCCGATGACGAAGCGATCGATTTCGTTTTCGGCGTCATAAACTGGAAAGAACTGGCCAGCCAGGACATTGCCGACGCGATAGAACGCGAGGTGGATACGACGCTGTTGCAAAATCCCCCTGCACGCAGCGAAGCACCGATATGGGCGGATGGACCAGGCGTTGACGACGATGACATACTGGACCTCGCCGGCATGGAAAGTCCGCCGGAAGACGCCCCTCTGGCGGACTGGCTGGCCATCGCTCGCGATGGCGCCGAGAAGGCACGAACCAGTGAAGCGCGCAGCCATGCCGCCCTCTATCGCGCGATCGGCCTTGCCTATGACTTTGCGCTGGTGACCCGGCGTTCCGCGCAGGAATATGCCGAACTGCTGGACGACGCGGGGATCAAGGTCCAGGCCCGCAGCCCGATGACGGCCGTGATCAAGCTGGTTTTCGGTTCCACCTATGACAAAACCCGCATCACCGAATATGCGACCGCGCTTGACCATGGTTCGACCGCCGATATGGGGCCGGGCACATTGGCGGCCTATCTTTCCGCCTATAATGGCGGGTTGAAGGCGCTGGTCCGCGACGAACGCGCACAACGGCGATCGGACATGCCCACCAGGCCTGACCGGCGCCAGACGGCACGGGCCACGATGCGGATGGCAACTGCGCTGCCCCCAGACGCGATCCACACCGATGTGGATGGGCTGGCGGTCGTGGTCGCGCGACGCGAAGCTGACGGCTCCCTCGCCATCATCGCCGCCCTGCCGGAAGGATCCGACCTGGGGCAAAAGGTAATCGTCGCCGCCGCGGACTGAGGGCCGCACGCTGGCCAACACCAGCAAGACCCGCTAGCATGGCATGACGGGGAACATGCCTCGACAATAGCCGTTCCCTGGCCGATAACGGCGTGCGCCTTGCCACCTCCCGCCTTTTCAAGCGGGCGGAGCGGCCGTGCTGCAGTGCGTCATAATATTTCAAACACGCGACACTTTATTTCACAATCAGGGTTGAGGCATAATCGATCGCCCGGCATATAGATGCGCCATAGACGGGAGTCGTCTGGCGGTGTTTCAGCGTCTCCTCCGTTTCGGCACAAGGCGGGATATCCCCGCGGCGAAGAGGTAAGCGAATGACGGCGCTGGCTGACCCCAATATCAAGGAAGTCGATTCATCCATTCGTCACGCGCTCGAAGGCGCGCTGGCCCGTGGAGCATTACCAGGCGAAAGCGAGGGCTTCGATGCTGCTGCGGTAACGGCCGCGGCAGCCTTTCTCGGTTGCACCGCACATGGGCGCAAGGCCGGTCAGCCGGGCATCGCCATCGAAACACTGGGCGAAGGTGCGACCGGCCGCTTCATGCGGATTGCGCTCATCAATGACGACATGCCTTTCCTGGTCGATTCGATCGCCAATGCGCTGGCAGCAGCCGATATCACCATCCACCGCCTGCTACACCCGGTCCTGTCGGTTGCCCGTGCGACCGATGGCGCGCTGAACGCGATCCTGGAAGATGACGCCCCCGGCGCCCGCCGTGAATCGATGATCTATATCGAAGCCGATCGTGTCGATGCAAAGGCCCGGCGCGCGCTGGAAAAGGCACTGCATGATATGCTGGAAGACGTACGCGCCGCCGTACGGGACTGGCCGAGCATGCAGCAGGCGATGGCAACGGATGCGGATGCCGTCAGCGACGACGAAGGCGCTGCCCTGCTGCGCTGGTTCCTGGCCGGCCATTTCACCCAGATCGGCCATGAAGTCTGTAGCCGCGCTGGCACGACCGAGGCGCGACTGGGCATTTGCGCGCTGCGGGACAAGGCGCTGATCGCGCCGGCCTCGCGCGATGCCGCCTTCACCTGGTTCGAGGAAGGCAAGCGCACGCCGCTGATCATCAAATCGAACATCCTCTCTCGCGTCCATCGCGGCGTGTTGCTGGACCTCATCATCCTGCCGGTGCGTGCCGGCAAAGAGGTGACCGGCCTGTCGATCCATGCCGGCATGTGGACCAGCGCCGCACTGGCCGCATCGCCGGAAAAGGTGCCGCTGTTGCGGTCGGCCCTGTCCACCCTGATGGACAAGTTCGGTTTCGATCCGGCAGGTCATGCCGGCAAGACGCTGGCCCATGCCCTGACGGCTTTGCCGCACGACATTCTGATCGGCTTCGAGCGCGAGACGCTGGAGCATCTGGCGCTGACCTTCATGTCGCTGACCGACCGGCCGCGTCCCAAGCTGGTCCTCGCCACCAGCGCGCTGGCCCGCCATCTCTATGCCTTCGCCTGGCTGCCGCGCGACGAATTGTCGACGGCCCGCCGCGTCGCGGTGCAGGACATGTTGGCCAAGGCGGCTAATGGCCCGGTGTTGAGTTGGTCGATCGCGCTGGAGGAAGGCGGCCTGGCGCTGCTGCGCATCACGCTCGACCTGCGCGACGGCGGCATCGTGCCCGACGATGTAGCGCTCGACCGACAGCTCAAGCAGATGGTCCGTGGCTGGCTGCCCGCCGTGGAGGAAGCGCTTGCCGAAACCGAGGACGCCGGCCGTGCCGCCGCGCTGGCCCAGCGTTTCGCGCCCGGTTTCCCGATGGCCTATCGCAACGGCGCAGGCCCCGCCGAGGCCGCGATCGATATCCGCCTGATCCATGGCCTTTCCGGCCCGGGCGATAAGTCGATCCGCGTCTATCGCAATCCCGAGGATGCGCATGAACGGCTGCGCCTCAAACTCTATAGTCATGATGCGATCGCGCTGTCCGAAGTCGTTCCTGCATTCGAGAATTTCGGCTTCCGGGTGATCGATGAAATGACGACGCCGATCGACGGCGGTGCGCTTGGCCATGTCCAGCGCTTCGTCCTCGAATTGCCGGCCGGCGACAATGCCGAAGATGTGATCGCCCGCGCCGAGATCGTCACCGAAGCGATTGCCCAGGTGCTCGAAGGTGTCGCCGAAAATGACAGGTTCAACGAACTGATCGTGACGGCCGGCTTCGCGCCGCGCGCGGTCGTGCTGTTCCGTGCCCTGTTTGGCTATCTGCGCCAGACCGGCATGGCCTATGGCATGGCGACGTTCGCGGAAACCCTCCGCCGCGAACAGGGGGTGGCCCACAATCTGATCGCCCTGTTCGATGCCCTGCATGATCCCGCCATGAAGGATGGCGCGACCCGCACTGCCGAGGCGCAGGCGGCAATCGACGAAGGGCTGGAAAAGGTCACCGCGATCGACGAGGACCGGGTTCTGCGCCTGATCCGCGCCGTCATCACCGCAACGCTGCGAACCAATTTCTATGCACCGGCAGCGACCGAGGCGCTGGCGTTCAAGATCGACAGCGCGCTGGTCCCCGGCCTGCCGGCACCCCTGCCATGGCGCGAAATCTGGGTATACAGCCCGCGGGTCGAAGGCATCCACCTGCGTGCCGGCCCGGTTGCGCGTGGCGGCTTGCGCTGGTCCGACCGGCGTGACGATTTCCGTACCGAAATCCTGGGCCTGATGAAGGCGCAACGTGTCAAGAACGCTGTCATCGTTCCAACCGGCGCGAAGGGCGGCTTCTATCCCAAGCAACTCCCAAGTCCCCAACTGGACCGTGACGCCTGGTTTGCCGAAGGCACGGAAAGCTATCGCATCTTCATCCGCGCGCTGCTGTCGGTCACCGACAATATCGTCAAGAACAAGGTCAAGCATCCCGCGCAGGTCGTCATCCATGACGGCGACGATCCCTATTTCGTGGTGGCCGCCGACAAGGGCACCGCGACCTTCAGCGATGTCGCCAATGCGATCGCGCTCGACCATGACTTCTGGCTGGGCGACGCTTTCGCCAGCGGCGGATCCAACGGTTATGACCACAAGGCGATGGGGATCACCGCCAAGGGTGCCTGGATCAGCGTCCAGCGCCACTTCGCCGAAATGGGCGTCGATGTGCAGAGCGAACCGGTCAGGGTCGTGGGCTGCGGCGACATGTCGGGCGACGTGTTCGGCAACGGCATGCTGCTCAGCAAGGCGATCAAGCTGGTCGCCGCCTTCGACCATCGCCACATCTTCCTGGATCCCGATCCCGATCCGGCCAAGAGCTGGGACGAGCGCAACCGCATGTTCGCCCTGCCCCGCTCAAGCTGGGAAGATTATGACAAGTCGCTGATCTCGCAAGGCGGCGGCGTGTTCGCCCGCAGCCTCAAGAAGATCCCGCTCACCCCGCAGGTCCAGGAAATCCTCGGCGTAACCGAAAGCGAGATGGAGCCGACCGCGCTCATCTCGGCCATCCTCAAGAGCCCCAACGACCTGCTGTGGTTCGGCGGCATCGGCACCTATGTAAAGGCGGCCGCACAGAGCCATGGCGATGTCGGCGACCCGGCCAATGACCGGTTGCGCGTCAATGCCGAACAATTGCGCGTCAAGGTGGTGGGCGAAGGCGCCAATCTGGGCACGACCCAGGCAGCGCGGATCGCCTTCTCGCTGCATGGCGGGCGCATCAATACCGACTTCATCGACAATAGCGCCGGCGTCGACTGCTCGGATAACGAGGTCAACATCAAGATCGCGCTGAACAAGGAAATGGCGGAAGGCCGCCTGCCCTTCGACACGCGCAACGCCCTGCTGGAAAGCATGACCGACGCGGTCGGCGCGATCGTGCTGGAGGATAACCGGCTTCAGGCGCTGGGCTTGTCGATCGCCGAAAGCGGTGGCGCGGCCGACCTTGCCTCCTATGTCCGGCTGATCGAGACGTTCGAGGAAACCGGGCGCCTCGACCGCCAGGTCGAGGGACTGGCCGCCAATGACCAGTTGCTGCGGCGCGGTCAGGATGGCCAGGGCCTAACCCGCCCGGAACTGGCGGTGCTGCTCTCTACCGCCAAGCTGGCCCTGCAGGATGCGATCGAACATGGCGATCTGGCCACCGACGCCAGCATGGGCGCGGAACTGGCTGCGGCCTTCCCGCTTGCCATGCAGAAAAAGGAAGCCAAGGCGATCGCCGAGCATGCGCTCAAGAAGGAGATTATCGCCACCAAGGTCGCCAATCGCATCGTCAACCGACTGGGCATCGTCCATCCGTTCGAGCTAGCCGAAGAAGAGGGCTGTTCGCTCGCCGACCTCGCCAGCGCCTTCCTGATCGCGGAGCGGCTCTATGACATCCACACGCTGTGGACCGATATCGACGCAGCCGAAATGTCCGAAGCCGCGCGCCTGGCCCTGTTCAGCGATATAGCGAGCGGCATGCGCGCGCAGATCGCCGACATATTGCGCAATGTCCCCGCTGGCACCTTGCCGGATGCCGGCCATGCCATATTGGCGGCCGGTGTCGGTACGCTGGCAGCGCAGGTGGACGACCTGTTGACCAGCGAAGCACTGCGCCGCACGAGCGCGGCCACCGACCGGTTGCTCGCCCTGGGCGCGCCCGAAACGCTGGCGGTCCGCACGACCGGCCTGTTCAAGCTGGACGGGGCAGTCGGCATCGCCGCGCTCGCAGGCAAGCTCAAGGTCGATGAGGTAGCACTGACCCGCGCCTTCACCCATCTGGGCGAAGTGGTGGGTATCGACTGGGTCCAGTCCGCTGCCGCCCGCATGGAACCCAGCGACCCCTGGGAACGACTGCTGATCTCCGGCGTGGCCCGTGACATGCAACAGGTTCGGCTCGACTTCCTGGCCCAGGGCAAGGGCAAGGATGTGTCGGACCATGTCGAAAAATGGCTGATCGAACGGGGTGCCCGCGTTCGCCAGTTCCGGTCGCTGGTCCAGCGCGCCAAGGCGGCCGCATCCCCCAATGTCGCGATGCTCGCAGAGATTGCGGGACAGGCACGCGGACTGCTGGGACGCTAAGGCTGGCCGCGCCTTTCCCATGGGAAAGGCGCGGTCGTCCGACAGAAAAAAGGCGCCCGGTCCAGTGACCGGGCGCCTTTTTCGCTAGCATGACCGCGATATCAGCGTGGATCTGCAGGCAGGGGCTGGATCATCAGCGGCTTTACAGCCGGCGGGACAGGCTGTGGCGCGGGCGCGGCCGGTTCTGCGGCCGGCACTGCGGTCGCCGGAACCGATGGTGCAGCCTGGGGCACGGCAGGCACGCCCGGAGCGCCTTCTTCCTGGGTGAAGGCCGGCGGCGGTGACAGCGGATGCTTTTCCTGCCAGCGCTTGCTGTGCAGCGCGTGAATTTCCGCCTCGCGTTCATAAAGATAATCCTCGCGATAGGCCGCATAGGGATTACCCTGCTCACGCAGATGCTGGATCTTCTCATCGCGATCAACGCGCTCGCCTAGCTGGTCGAGAATGGTCGAAGGAATGACATAGGCTGGCCGGTTGAGCGGCGGTCCAACCACCATCGGAAAGGCGATATTGTCGATCGTGTCGCCGACCAGATCACGCAATGTGGTCGCGCCCACGACCGGCAGATAGAAGAAGGGACCGGGACCAACCCCGTAAAAGGCGAGCGTGTTGGCCACGCCGTTCGGGCGATAGGGCAGATAGAAGGGTTTGCGCTTGGCGACATCCCACAGGCCGACAAAGCCCAGTGTCGAATTGATCGCAAAGCGACCGACCGTCTCCGCCGCCTTGCCAGGCTTGAACTGCAGCAGATAGGCGACCGCCACCACCGGTTCCTGCAGATTGCGGAAGAAGTTGCGCAACCCCTTGCGCGCGGGATGCGGCACGCCGTCGCGATAGGCATGAGCGACCGGTTCGACCACTGCCTTGTCGACCGCCTGCACCGCCTCGAACGATTGTTCATTGACCTGCGAGAGCGGATCGCCGGGTACCTTCTTGTCGCCAGTGACGACGATCTCATTCTGCGCCTCGGCGCCGTTCACCTGACCCACCGGCGGCGCGACAAGACCAGCGGCAGGAACACCCAGCGGCGGCGCGGCCGGCTCAGGGCTGACCGGCTGGGCTGGCTGGGCCGACTGTTGGGCGACGCCGGCCTGGTCCGCAGACGGCGCAATGGCAGGGGCATCCGGCGCGGAGGCAGCCTCCGACAGCGCAGGCGGGGGCAGCGCAGGCACGGCGGCCGGCACATCGGCCTGCACACCCATCATCATCATTCCCGTGGCGGCAGCCGACAGCAGCATTCTTAAGTCCTTCGTCACGGCTGATCGCACCTTGGGTGCGAATCCAGCCAACAGCCATGCCGGAACGGACCGGATGGAATTGGGCGCGATCCTGCAGTGGATAACCGGTCCGGGCGGGGTCCAAGCGATCGTCGCTAGGGGCGCTTGCCGGACCCGTCAAGAGCAGAGCCCCGAAGCAGACGAGCATCCCGGCCTTTCTGTTCCCCGCCCTCTTACATTTTGATACAATTTGGCGGTATCGACAGGTTTGCAATTGCGAGTCGTTCGCGTTATTCGGGCCACCTCATTTCCCACAGGATTCGTCGCCGCTTCGATGCACGCCCCCGCCCGCGCCCAGACCAAGAAAAAGAAGAGCGCCAAGGCTTTTTGGCTGAAGCAGTTGCACACCTGGCATTGGGTGAGTTCGGCGATCAGCCTGATCGGCCTTTTGCTCTTCGCCTTCACCGGCATCACCCTCAATCACGCCGCCGATGTCGAGGCTTCGCCCCAGACGGTCGAGAAGAATGCCGTCCTTCCCGCGCCGCTGCTGAAGCTTGTGGCCGCCGACGACGCGCCCGATGCCAAGAAGCCGCTGCCCGCCCCGATCGCCCAATGGGTTGAAAAGGAAATCGGCCAGAGCGGCGCAGGCGAAGCGGAATGGTCAGCAGATGAAGTCTATCTCGCCCTGCCTCGGCCGGGTGGCGATGGCTGGGTGTCGATCGACCGCCATGACGGCGCGGTGACGAGCGAATCGACCAGCCGTGGCTGGGTCAGCTATCTCAACGACCTGCACAAGGGCCGCAATGCCGGCGCAGTGTGGAAATGGTTCATCGACATTTTCGCGATCGCCTGTTTCCTGTTTGCGCTGACTGGCCTGCTGCTGCTCCAGCTCCATGCCGCCAAGCGACCAAGCACCTGGCCGCTGGTCGCGATCGGCCTTGCCCTGCCTGCGCTCCTCGCCATCATCTTCATCCATTAAGGGGGACGATCACCTCATGCAGACCAGCCATAAATTGCTCCTGTCCGGCAGCGTCGCGCTCGGCGCCACCGGTGCGCTCGCCGTCCCGGCCACCGCGCAGACGATGAACGTCACGGTCAATATCCCGCGCCTGTCGGTTGCCGAATATCATCGCCCCTATGTCGCCATCTGGCTGGAGAAGGAAGGCGCTGCCCCCCGCACCCTGGCGGTCTGGTACGATGTCGACAAGGGTAAGGGCGAAGGCACCAAGTGGCTGCGCGACATCCGCCAATGGTGGCGCGTGTCGGGCCGCACGATGAGCTTCCCGGCCGATGGCGTATCGGGCGCGACCCGTGCACCGGGCGACCAGAAGATCGCCTTCACCGCTGGCAAGGGCCCGCTCGGCGCGCTCGGCCCGGGCAACTACACGCTGGTCGTGGAGGCCGCCCGTGAGGTCGGTGGCCGCGAGCTGGTCCGCCTGCCCTTCACCTGGCCGCCAAAGCCGGGCGCCACGGTCAAGGCACAGGGCAGCAGCGAACTCGGCGCCGTCAGCGTCAGCTTCGGCAAATAACAGGGGATGAAGACCATGAAAGCCAAATATCTGATCGCGGGCGCACTCGCAGCCCTGATGCTCTCCGGCGCGGCGCAAGCACACCGTCAGTGGATGCTGCCCTCCTCCACCACCCTGTCGGGCACCGATAGCTGGGTGACGGTGGATGCGGCGGTCTCCAACGACCTCTTCTATTTCGAACATTTCCCGATGCGCACCGACGGCATCACCGTGACCGAGCCCGATGGCACCACCGGCAAGATCGAAAATGCCGCCACCGGCAAATATCGCTCGACCTTCGATGTGCATCTGACCAAGCCGGGCACCTATCGTATCGCCAATGTGTCGACGATGCTCATGGGCAGCTACACCCTCAACGGCAAGCAGGAACGCCTGCCGCGCGGCACCACCAAGGCCACTCTGGCGCAGGCGATCCCCGCCGGCGCCACCAATGTCCAGACCGCCGAAGCGAGCAACCGCAACGAGATTTTCGTGACGCTGGGCGCGCCAACCACGACCCTCTTCAAACCGACCGGCGTCGGCATCGAGCTGGTTCCGGTCACCCATCCCAATGACCTGGTAGCCGGCGAAACCGCCACCTTCCAGTTCCTGCTCGACGGCAAGCCGGCGGCCGGTCTCAAGGTCACCGTCATCCCCGGTGGCATCCGCTATCGCGATGCGCTGGGCCAAATGGACCTCACCACCGACAAGGACGGCAAGCTGGCTGTCAAATGGGGCCAACCCGGTATGTACTGGCTGAACGCCAGCACCGGCGGTGGCCGCGAAGGTGGCCCTGGTGGCCCCGGCGCGCAGGGTGGCAAGCCCGGTGGCGCAGAGGGTGGACCGCCGGCCGCACCGGTCGGCCCGCCCCAAAACCGCGCTTCCTACATCACGACATTGGAAGTGCTGGCGCCCTGACGCAGCCTAGCCCGACACCTATCCGGATCGCGATAGCGCCCGGCCTGTCGCCCGCGCAATTTGCCGGGCGCCAGCGCCAGGGCGCCATCGTCGCCTATGGCGGCCCGACCATGGGCAGCAGTTGGTCAGCCCATATCGTCGACCCGCCGGCAGACTGTCAGGCCCGGATCGAGGCCGTTCTCACCGCCGTCATCGGCGAGATGAGCAATTGGGAGGCAGGGTCCGACATCAGCCGCTTCAATCGCAGCCCGATCGGCCAGTGGGTCATGCTGCCGCCCGCAATGATGGGCGTGTTGCGTGCCGGCCTGGCCATGGCGCGCCTGTCGGGCGGCGCTTTCGATCCGGCCATCGGCGGCCTGGTCGCCCGCTGGGGCTTTGGCCCGGTCCTGGCCGGCGGTACTGCAAGATCCTCGCTGGCACCCTGGACATGTATAGAACTGGACGGGGATTACGCCCGGCGCACCGCCGACGTCGCCCTCGACTTTTCCGGCATTGCCAAAGGCTATGCCGTCGATGCGGTCGCCGTCCGGTTGCGCGCGCTAGACCTGACCAACTTCCTGGTTGAAATTGGCGGCGAACTGCGCGGCGAAGGCGTGAAGCCCGATATCCAGCCCTGGTGGGTCGATATCGAAACGCCGGTCGACCTGTCGCTTCCCGTTTTGCGCGTCGCCCTTTGCGGCCTGTCGGTCGCGACATCGGGTGACTATCGCCGCTTTCGCCTGGAGGGAGGCCGGCGCCTGTCACACAGCATCGATCCCGCCTCCGCCACTCCGGTCGACAATGGCATCGCGTCGGTCACCGTGTTGCATGAAAGCGCGATGCTGGCCGATGCCTGGGCGACCGCGATCCTTGTCCTCGGGCATGAAAAGGGCATGGCCCTGGCCACCCGCCACGGCCTGGCCGCGCGACTGATCCGGCGCGATGGCACGTGCGGGCTGGAATATATGACCCCTGCCCTCGCGGCGATGCTGGACTGACGCGCTCCCCGCGAAGAGGCACAGGGGGGTCCATGCGCAAATTTCCGGCGGCGGCTTGAAACGGCATTGACCATCCCCATTTATAGGATGTTCCGGCTATCCCCCTCGCCGGGACACTCAACTACCAGTGGCCCCGGCGTTCCCTTGCGCCGGGGTTTTGCTTTGTCCCAGCCCTTCGCGCAATATTCTAGGCCGGGATGCGGTCATCGACCTGCGCCATAGCCAGTGCCCGCAGATCGCGTCCGAGCGCATCGACCCGCGCGATCTGAGCATCCCACGCAAACATGAAACGGGCACCGCCGCCAATAAACGTGTAGAAGCGCCAGCCGCGTGCGCGCAGGCCGTCGAGTATCGCTGATGGCGCTTCCAGGAACACTGAATTGGCCTGGACCGGAAAGATCAGGCGCAGCGAATCCAGGCCAGACACATGGTCCGCAAGCCGCTGCGCGCAGGCATTGCCATGCTGCGCATTACGCAACCATGCGCCGGTTTCCAGCAAGCCCGTCCAGGGCGCCGACAGGAAGCGCATCTTGGAGGCCAATTGCCCAGCCTGCTTGCACCGATAGTCGAAATCGATCGCCAGACTGCGATCAAAATAGAGGATCGCCTCGCCCACCGCCATGCCGTTCTTGGTTCCCCCAAAGCACAGGACGTCTACGCCCGCCTGCCATGTAATGGCGGCGGGGAGGCAATCCAATGCCGCACAGGCATGGGCGAAACGGGCACCGTCCATGTGCAATTTCAACCCCAGCTCCCGGCATACCGCCGAAATCGCCCGAACCTCTTCCACCGTATAGACCTGCCCGGTTTCGGTCGGCTGGGTAATGGTGACGACTCGTGGCTTGGGGAAGTGAATGTCGGAACGACTGCTGGCGAGCGCGCGGATCGCCTCAGGCGTCAACTTGCCGTCGATCGAAGGCGCGACCAGCAGCTTGGAGCCATTCGAGAAGAATTCCGGTGCCCCGCACTCGTCGGTTTCCACATGCGCCGACGAGGCACAGATGACGCTGTGGTAGGACTGGCATAGCGAAGCGAGCGCCAGGGAATTGGCGGCCGTTCCGTTGAAAACGAAGAAGACGTCGCAATCGGTGTCGAACAATGTGCGAAAGGCATCCGCCGCCCGCTGGGTCCATTCGTCATCGCCATATGCGACGGCCGACCCTTGATTGGCGGCCGTCATTGCCGCCATCGCCTCCGGGCAAATGCCCGCATAATTGTCGCTTGCAAACTGCTGGGCTTCTCTTGTCACGTACCGATCCTTTCCGGGCCTGCACCAGGATTCGTATCGACGTAACTGCGGCGGTTGGTCCCGTTTGTTGCCGGTCCGGCCACATCCCTCCTTCAGGAGGCACCACCTTGCTCGGGAGCAGGTTGGTGTCGAACGTCGGTCCGACTCTTGATGTTGGATGGCCCTCTAGCGCTTATGATCGGCCAAGCCAAGACCGTAGCGGAGCGTCAGGCCTCCGCCCAACGCCGCAGCAAATTGTGATAGACGCCGGTCAGCCGGATCACCTCCGCATGATCCTGTCCCAGTTCGAGCGCCGTCCCCTGCACACTACGGTCGAGATCGAACAGCAGTTGGCGCGCGCCATCATCGCGGATCATCGACTGAAGCCAGAAGAAGCTCGCCACGCGGCGCCCACGCGTCACCGGCTCGACCCGATGGAGCGAGGAAGATGGATAGAGCACGGCCTGCCCGGCTGGCAATTTAACCTGCTGCACGCCAAAATTGGTCTCTATCGTCAACTCCCCGCCATCATAGGCATCGGGCTCTTCCAGAAAGACCGTGATCGACAGATCGGAACGCACACGAAAGCCGGTGCCAGCCTGGATACGTACTGCATTGTCGACATGCACGCCGAAGGCCTGACCTCCAGCATAGCTGTTGAACAGCGGCGGGAATATCTTGAGCGGCAGCGCCGCAGCAATGAACAGAGGCGAACGGCCCAGGGCATCGAGGATGATTTGCCCCGCCTGCCTGGCCGCAGGCGCATCCTCGGGCAGTTGCAGGTTCCGCTTGGCCAATGCCGACTGATAGCCTGAGGTGATGTTACCATCGACCCATTCCGCCTGGTCGATGAGGCTACGCACGGCACCGATCGCTGCCGAATCAAGCAGGTCGGGAATGACGGTCAGCATATGAAACTCCTGTGCCGACCCTTCCCTCGCGGTCGGGACATGACGGCGCTATGATCAGTCGATGATGGCGGTATGGCGCCGGCTCTGTCAGGCGCTTTCGGAGCGCAACACAAACGGAATTTCAACCACGCCCTTCACGCGCACGGCCTGTCCATCGCGAACGATCGGTCGCCACCGCCAATGCTTGACCGCATCGCGCGCCGCATCGTCGAGACGGGTAAAGCCGCTGCTCCGGCTGATGCCGATGCTTTCGACCGCACCGTCGATGCCGACAACAAGCGCGAGCACGACCGTTCCCTGTTCCCGCTCGCGACGGCTGTCGATCGGATAGCGCGGCGGCTTCCCCGCGACCATCTGGGCACCGATGTCACCGGCCTGGAGAACAGAGGGCGCTGCGACCGACACCGTTGGCGCTGCCGGTGCGGATGGCGCCGGAACCGAGGATGTGACGGCCGGTGATGGCGCAGGTGCCGGATCGGGCGTCGTCATGATCTGGACCGGTGGCGCCGGTGTCTGCACAATCGGCGGCGGCGCCACAATCTGTGGCTGGGACGGCGGCGGAGGCGGTGCTTCGGCGGCAGGCGGCGGGGGCGGCGGCGACAGGTTGACGACCGTCAACTTCGCTTCCTCGGCCCGCGCGACATGATTGCGGACCTGGATCAACGCCCCGATCAACAAGGCATGGACGGCAAGGATGCCCAGAACCACCGGCATATTCGGACGCTTGCGCATGCCGTAGCGTTCCGTCGGGGATTCCATGGGCCGCGCATGAAAAACGGGCTGTGCCGCAGCCGGACGATCCGCGCCGATCTCGACGGGCTCGGTGGCGAAGGCATCCGCCCTGCCCTGTGCCGCTTGCAGCATTCCCGACCTCCGTCCCTTTACGCGCCAATCGCGATACCGTGATCCATAATGCGAATCAATTTCATTCGCAGCCCGTAGCGCATTTTGCAGGATCGTAGAAGTAAGGAAGAAACCCAATAGCAATGATGGATTGCCGGTAACGTCGCACCGTCCGACACCGCCATGGCTGATGTCCGCATCAAGGCGACAGCGTTTCGTTTCCCGCCAATCGGGCAAAAAGCCAGGACCGTATGGCACTGGCCAGGTTAGGCGGATCATCGACCGCCATCCGAGCCACATCGATGCGCGCGATCAGCGCATTGACGGGCAAGTCAGCCTGCACGGCCGCGGCACGCAGCGCCTGCCAGAAAATGGGTTCCAGACTGATGGCGGTCTGGTGCCCGGCGATCGTGACGCTGCGCTTGACCGGAGGAGCGAAGGGCGACGCCCCGGGCGCGGACGCGCCATCGGAAGCGACGCCCCGTCGCATCAGTACATGTGCTGGCCGCCGTTGATCGACAGCGTGCTGCCCGTCACGAAGCCGCCATCTTCGCTGCAGAAGAAAGCGACGCCGCGCGCGATTTCATTGGCCTGACCGAGACGGCCGACCGGAATCTTGGCTACGATCTTTTCCAGTACCGGCGCCGGCACGGCAGCAACCATGTCGGTGTCGATATAGCCCGGGGCGATCGCATTGACGGTAACGCCATATTTGGCGCCTTCCTGCGCCAGGGCCTTGGTGAAACCGTGAATACCCGATTTCGCGGCGGCATAATTGACCTGGCCATATTGACCGGCCTGGCCATTGATCGATCCGATATTCACGATCCGGCCCCAGCCGCGTTCGCGCATGCCACCAAAGGTTGCCTTGGCCATGTTGAAACAACCGCCAAGGTTGATGCGCATCACCTCGTTCCAGTCGTCGAAGCTCATCTTGGCCAGCACGCCGTCGCGGGTAATGCCGGCATTGTTGACGACGATGTCGACAGGGCCAAGCGTCTCAGCCACCGACGCACAACCATCCAGGCAAGCCTGATGATCGCCAACATCCCATTTGAAAGCCTGTATGCCGGTCGCATCGGTGAAGGCGCGGGCCTTGTCGTCATTGCCGGCATAATTCGCAGCCACCGTATAACCCAGTTCCCGGAGCGCCAGGCTGATGGCTTCGCCGATACCCCGCGTTCCGCCGGTCACGATCGCTACTCTCGACATGCCCTGTCCTCTCCTGCCTTAGACCGTTGGTCAACCCAACCTGCAAGTTCGCGGCCGACCAGCCGCTGATAGAGGGTGATAGCCTCCGGCGATGCGTTTAGACAGGGCAAAAAGGCAAATTTTTCGCCACCTTCCGCCAAAAAAACCGCTTTCGCCCGGAGCGCGATTTCCTCTAGGGTTTCAAGGCAATCCGCCGCGAATCCTGGTGTCACGACAGCAACATTGCGGACACCTTCCTTCACCAGTCTGGTGAGCGTCGCCTCGGTCTCCGGCTCCAGCCATCTGGCCCGGCCAAAACGCGATTGAAAGCTCAGATGCACCGGCAACGGCAAGACCTCGCCCAGCCGCTCTGCGGTTCGCACTGCGTGGCAATAATAGGGGTCCCCCAGACGCAATGTCCGCTCCGGCATGCCGTGAAAGCTGGCGAGCAGTGCATCCGGTGCGAAGTCAAGGCGCGCCAGATGCCCGGCGATCGATTGCGCCAATGCCTCGATATAGGCCGGGTCTTCGGGATAGGGCGGCAAGGTCCGTATCGAGGGCTGCCAGCGCATCCGCGCCATCGCAGCGAACGCGGCATCAAGCGCCGTCGCCGTCGTAGCAGCGGAATATTGGGGATAGAGCGGGGCCAACAGGATGCGATCACATCCCTGCGCCTGCATCTCCTTCAGCCGGTCGGCAATCGCGGGATTGCCGTAGCGCATCGCCCAATCGACCACGACATCCTGCCCCATCGCCTGTTGCAGCGCGACGGCCGTGTCCCGGGTGTAGACGGCCAGCGGCGATCCATCGGGCATCCACACCTGTTGATAGGCATGGGCGGATTTTCTGGGCCGCGTGGTCAGAATAGCGCCGCGCAGGATCGGCTGCCAGACGATCCTCGGAATTTCGACGACACGTGGATCAGACAGAAACTGGGCCAGATAGCGACGCACCGACCTGGTATCCGGTGCGTCCGGCGTCCCGAGATTGAGAAGCAGCACGCCAACTTTTCCGGTGGGGAAAACGGGGTGATCGACCGAGAGCATCAGGCATTCCCCATCAACGGCAAGCTGCGAAACCGCTGGCCGGTTACGGTAAAGAGCGCATTGGCGATCGCCGGAGCGGCCAGTGGCGCGGCAAGATCGCTGACCCCGGCCGGATCTGCCGTGCTGCGGATCAGTTCCACAGTCACTTCACCAATATCGCCAAGGCGCGGCAGGTTCATACGCCCCAGCATGGCGCGCGTCGGCATGCCCTGTTGATAGGGAACGGACGCGCCCATGGCGAGCGCCAGGCCATAAATCAGCCCCCCTTCAATCTGTTGCCGGGCGATGTCGGGATTGACCTGGTCACCGCAATCGACCGCTGCGACCATACGGCTGACGGTCAGCTTATTGCCTTCGATCGCCGCCTCCACCATCAGCGCCGCATAGGTGCCGTTCATCATGTGCGCGGCAAGCCCCTGCCCGCTGCCGGCAATCCCCCCCTGCCAGCCGCCCATGGCGGCGGCGGTGGACAGGCAATGTGCCAGGCGTGGATTGCCCCCCAGCATCTGGATACGGAAGGACATCGCCTCGATCCCCGCCATGCGGGCAAGCTCGTCGACGAAGCTTTCGGTGAAGAAGGCGCCATGCAGATGGGCATTCCCGCGCACGAAGCCAAGCGGCAGGCCGACATCGGCGGGATAATGATCGACCGCCCAGTTGGGAATGGCATAGGGGGGAACCATGCCGGCCACGGCAAGCCGGGTCGCCTTGTCCCCAGCGTCCGCCGCCGCCTCGTGCGGCAGCCTGCCATCGGCAATGCGCGCCCAGGTCTGGGTCATGGCGCAAGGGGCCGCCACCTTTGCCAGCCAGCCCTCGATCGCCCCATTGCGGCCGAGCTTGGCCGCCATGCGCGCATGGGCAGGCGCGCCAGGGCGGTCCTGGATTACATCTTCCAGACGTGACCAGAGCAGTTGCACCGGCCGCCCCATGTCGCGCGCGATCAGGGCGGCCTGGACGCCTGCCTCCCAATCCATGCGCCGCCCGAAAGAACCACCGGCCTGCAACGGGTAGAGCGTCACCGCATCATCCGCGAGGCCCAGCGCATCGGCAATCGCCGCGCGGGCCAAGCCGGGCGCCTGCGTCGCCATCCAGACCTCCGCCATGCCGTCCGCCACCCGCGCAGTGGCGCACATAGGCTCGATCGACAGGTGCAGGCCGGGATCGACCTGATATTCGCTGGCCAGTATCGTCGCCTTCTCGAACACCGGCGACAAATCGCCCTGAGTGTAGAGCCGCCGCCCCGCATCGCTCGAAAAAGCATCCTCCAGCGCGGCATCGATGCCGCCGCTGTCGACCGGCTTGCCAATCAGAGTGAAGGCCGGATCGATCAAGTCGAGCGCCTTGTTCGCCGCCCACCAGTTGGTGCCGACTGCCGCGATCCAGCGGTCGGTCCGGACCAGCTTCAAAAAGCCCGTCACCGCCTTGGCCGCATTGTCGTTTGCGCTCTTCAACGTCGCGTCGCCGATCGGCCCCTGGCGAATGGAAGCGAACAGCATGTCCGGCAGGCGGACGTCAGCCGCGAAATTGTGACTGCCATCCAACTTGGACGGCGTATCGAGGCGAGGCAGGTCCTGCCCCGCCAACCGGCCGTCATTGCCCTGCCGGAGGGGCAGGATGTCGGGCAGGGAGAAGGTCGCCGCATCGTCCACGGCCTCGCCCAGCCGCAACCGGCGCTCACCACCGTCCGAGATGATGCCGTCCTGAATGTCGCAGCTTTCCCAGGGCACGCCCCAGCGCGCCGCCGCCACCTTGCACAGCAGGACGCGCGCCGCCGCGCCCGCCTGGCGATAGGCATCATGGAACATCGGCACCGACGTACCACCGCCGGTCAGCATCAGCGCGCGACGAACGGCATATTGATCGATCGCCCATTGGCCGGCATCACCCGCCACCCGCGTCCAGTCGCTCGCCAACCATTCGCGCGCCAGCAAGCTATTGGCGTAGAGCGGGCTGATTGGCGCGCTTTGCACCGCAACCGTGCGCCAATCAGCCCCCAGTTCATCGGCCAGTATCTGCGGCAGGACCGTGGTCACACCCTGCCCCATTTCGGTCTGCGGCACGATGACGATGACCTGACCGGCACGATCGATCTTCAAAAAGGCATCGAAGACATGTTCGCCGGCGGCGGCATTGAGGTTGGGCTTGTAACTGCGCGGCCATGCCGCCCAGGCGACCAGCAAGCCTGCCACGCCACCGCCGCCCACGAGCAAGGTACGCCGGTCTAGTCCTCTGTCTTTGCGTCGCTTCTGCGGTGTGCGCCCCATGCCCTGCCTGATAGATTGGCGCAGCCGCGCTGCAAAGCGCTAATCCGCAGCTATAGGCAAGAGGCCAAGCCGCCGGATCTCGATTGCGGGACAATAGTCCATCACCACTTTGAGGCCGGCGGCTTCGGCGCGGGCGGCAGCATCAGGATCGATGACCCCCAATTGCATCCACACCGATTTCGCGCCAGCCGCGATCGCCTGATCGACGACTTCCCCCGCCGCCTCGCTGCGTCGGAAAATGTCGACCATGTCGATCGATACGCCAATGTCTGACAGGCGATCCCAGACAAATTCGCCATGCACATGTTCGCCCGCAATCTGGGGATTAACCGGCAGCACGCGATAGCCGTGATCCTGCAGGGTCTTCATGACAGCGTAGCTTGGCCGGTCAGGCCGGTCGGAAATGCCGACAAGAGCGATCGTACGGGTTTCGTTGAGCAGATTGGCGATATCCTGCGCGGCATTGAGCGGCATGGGGCAATCCTCCTGTTCGGCCGCCCGATATGGGCAGGGCAATAGCAGCGGACAAGTGCGCCCGCTTACGCCGGATTCCCGAACGGTCTTTGCGACACCGTTGTCCGCCTGCGGGGACAAGGCGGCGTCGCCGCCTGTAAAATCACGCCGCCTTTTGCAACCAGGCAGCGACCCGTTCGGCCACAGCGCGGAAGGCATCGGCGTGGACACCCTCCCCCGCGGCCGGTGGATCACCTGCATCGGACCGACGGCGAATGTCGATCGCCAGCGGAATCCGTCCGATGAAGGACAGGCCCAGTTCGGCCGCCGCCGCTTCCGCGCCACCACAGCCAAAGGGATCCGACACCTCGCCGCAATGCGGACAGGCATAGCCTGCCATATTTTCGACCAGACCGATCATCGGCACCTGTGCTTGCTCAAACAGGCTGATCGCGCGCGTCGCATCCATCAACGCCAGATCCTGCGGCGTGGAGACGATGACCGCCCCCGCCGGCTTGTATTTCTGGAGCATCGTCAACTGGATGTCGCCGGTTCCCGGTGGCAGGTCGATGACCAGCAGGTCGGTATCGCCCCAGTCCGCGTCGATCAACTGCCCCAGCGCATTGCCAACCATCGGCCCGCGCCAGGCCAGCGCCTTGCCCGGATCGACCAGATGCGCCATCGACAGCATCGGGATGCCGAGCGGGCTTTCGACCGGAAAGAGGCGTTTGTCACGGGCTTGTGGCTTCTGGTCCTCGCTGGCAAGCAAGCGTGCCTGGGATGGACCATAAATGTCGGCATCGACCAGCCCCACCTTGTGCCCCAATCGCGACAGGGCAATGGCCAGATTGGCCGACAGCGTCGATTTACCGACCCCACCCTTGCCCGACGCCACGGCGATGATGCGTGGTGCCCGGCGCTCGGCTGTCATGGCGATGCGCACGTCCGTAACGCCCGGCAGCATCAACCCGCCCTCACGGATCGCCGCCGCCACCGCATCGCGCCGCTCCGGCGCCAAACCGCCGACATCCAGAGCCAGACTCAACACCCCGTCCTTGACCCGTGGCGCGCTGGCGCGGCCATCGGTCAGCGTCTTCAGGCGGGCGGCAAAATCATCGATATCAGTCATGGCACCGCCCTCTAGGCAATAATCGTCGTTAAGGGCACTGTTTTTCATGCGCAGCCGTTCCTATAGAGATGACATGAAGAGATTATTCGGGTGGATGCCCGGCATCGCGAGCGCCATGGCCCAGGGTCCCTGGGGCGGCAAGGGTGACGGGCCTGAGGGCAATGACGGACCTGGCAAGGGCGGATCCGGCGGCAGCGATGGACCGCGCAATCCCTGGACGCAGCCGAACAAGCCCGGCAGCTCCAAATCCCCCTCCGCGATCGAGGAATTGCTGCGCAAGAGCCGCGAAAGCTTCGGTCAGGGCGGCGGTTTCGGCAATTTGCCGCCACGCCCTTCGGGCAAGGCGCTCTGGCCGGCCGCCATCGCCATTCTGGTCGTCCTGTGGCTGGCCATGACCTGTTTTCATCGCATCGGCCCGCAGGAACGCGGTGTCGTCACCCTGCTCGGCAAATATAGTCGCACCCTGACCCCGGGCATCAGCCTGACGATGCCCGCACCGTTCGAGGCGGTCACCACGGTCGATGTGGAGGAGATCCGCACGATCGACGTGGGATCGGCGAGCGCGGAGAGCGAAAATCTGGTGCTGACCGGCGATCAGAATATCGTCGACCTGGCCTATTCGGTGCGGTGGAACATCCGCAATCCCGAGCTTTATCTGTTCCAGTTGGCCGACCCTGACGCATCAATCCGCGAAGTGGCGGAGAGCGCGATGCGCTCCGTTGTCGCCAGTGTCAGCCTGGACGATGCGCTGGGCGCAGGCCGCACCGAGATAGAGCAGCAGGTCGAACAGCGGATGCAGGAAATACTTGATGGCTACAAATCGGGCATCCGCATTCAGGGTGTCGCGATCAAGCAGGCTGATCCGCCGGCGGCCGTCAACGACGCATTCAAGGCCGTATCCGCCGCACAGCAGACCGCGCAGACCTACCTCAACGAAGCGCGGGCCGCCGCGCAGCAGGTAACCGCCAAGGCGCAGGGCGAGGCCGCGGCCTTCGACAAGGTCTATGAGCAGTACCGGCTAGCGCCCGACGTGACGCGCCGCCGCATGTATTATGAAACCATGGAGAGCGTTCTGTCCAACGTCGACAAGACGATTGTCGAAAGCGGCAATGTCACGCCCTTCCTGCCGCTGCCGGAAATGAAAAAGCGGGCGCAGGCCGCCACGCCGCAGAGCGGCGCGACCCCGACGGAGGAAGGTCAATAATGTCCGCAACCCGCCATCCCATCGCCCTGGCGCTGATCGCGATCGCCCTGCTGATCCTGATCGGCAGCACCGTTACCGTCGTGCCGGAAACCCGCCAGGGCGTGATCGTCCGCTTCGGCGAGCCCAAGCAGATCATCAACCGCTATCGTCCCAATGAGGATTTCGGCAAGACCGGAGCGGGCGTTATCCTGCGCGTACCTTTCTTCGATCAGATCGTATGGATCGACAAGCGCGTGCTGTCGGTCGAGATGGAGCGCCAGCAGGTGCTGTCGACCGACCAGTTGCGCCTGCAGGTCGACGCCTTCGCGCGTTATCGCATCGTCGATCCCTTGCGCATGTATATCGCGGCGGGCAGCGAGGAGCGCGTGTCCGACGCCCTGCGACCGATCCTCGGTTCAGCGCTGCGCAATGAACTGGGCAAGCGCCCCTTTGCCGCCCTGCTGAGCCCCGAACGCGGCCAGGTGATGCAGAATATCGAGGCAGGCCTGGATCGCGTCGCCCGCCAATATGGCGCCGAGATCGTCGACGTGCGGATCAAGCGCGCCGACCTGCCCGACGGCACGCCGCTGGAAAGCGCCTTTACCCGGATGCGCACCGCGCGCGAACAGGAAGCGCTGACCATCCGCGCCCAGGGCGCCAAGCAGGCGCAGATCATCCGCGCCGAGGCCGACGCCAACGCCGCGCGCATTTATGCCGAGAGCTATGGCAAGGACGCGAACTTCTACGATTTCTATCGCGCGATGCAGGCCTATCGGTATACCTTTGCTCCGGATCGCCAGGGCGGGACATCAATGGTCCTGTCAAAGGACAATGAGTTTCTGAAGCAATTCCAGGGACGGTAAGATCATTACGGAACCCGTGCTATTCAATATCGGTTAAGGCAGAGCGGCGCATCCAGGACTCCCTTATAAGTCCCGCCCTTTCTGCTCCCGAATTTCTGAAGAGGACCGTCACGAGTGCGTTACGCTTATGCCATCACCGGCGCCCTGCTGCTCGGCGGCACCGCCATTGCGGTCACCAGTTCCAATGTTGGCGCGCAGACCGCCCAAAATGAAGGTTTGCAAGCGGCCGCCCCTGCGGGCGCGCCGGCCAGCCTGGCCGACATGGTCGAAAAGCTGCAGCCTGCCGTAGTCAACATCTCGACCAAACAGCGCGTGACCGTACAGAACCCGTTTGCAGGCACGCCCTTTGGCGATCTGTTCGGTCAGGGCGGCAGCGGTGGCAAGCCGCAGACGCGCCAGGCCCAATCGCTGGGGTCGGGCTTCCTGATTTCGGCGGACGGCTACATCGTGACCAACAATCATGTCGTGTCGGCCGGCGCCGAAGGCGCGAGCGTGGACAGCATCACGGTCACGCTGACCAACAAGGAAGAATATCCGGCCAAGTTGATCGGTCGCGATGCCGCCACCGATCTAGCGGTACTGAAGATCGAACCCAAGAAGCCGCTGCCGTTCGTCAAGTTCGGCGACAGCACCAAGGCACGGGTCGGCGACTGGGTCGTCGCGATCGGCAATCCCTTTGCCCTGTCCGGCACGGTGACGGCGGGTATCATCTCCGCCGTGCATCGCGGCACCGGCGGTACCTATGACAAGTTCATCCAGACCGACGCGTCGATCAACCAGGGCAATAGCGGTGGCCCGATGTTCGACATGCGCGGCAATGTGATCGGCATCAACAGCCAGATCCTGTCGCCGTCCGGCGGCAATGTCGGCATCGGCTTTGCCATTCCGTCGGAACAGGCGGCACCGATCGTCGAGACGCTGCGCCAGGGCCAGAGCATCAAGCGCGGCTATCTGGGCGTCCAGATCAGCCCGCTGGGCGAGGATCTGGCCGACTCGCTGGGCCTGGCCAAAAATCGCGGCGAATTCGTGCAGGGCGTCGAGCCAGGCAAGGGCGCCGAGAAGGCCGGCATCAAGGCGGGCGACGTGATCGTCAGCGTCGCGGGCCAGGAAGTGACCCCCGACCAGAATCTGTCGTCGATCGTCGCCAACAGCAAGATCGGCTCCAGCGTGCCCATCGTGCTGCTGCGCAACGGCCAGCGCATGACCGTCAACGCGATCGTGGGCGAGCGCCCGAGCGAAGACGAACTGAACAGCTTCGCCCAGCAGCAGGATGACGATTTCAGCCAGCAGGATGATTCGGCGGGCGACAGCCAGGCCGCGCAGAAGTCGCTCGGCATTTCGGCCATTCCTCTGACGCCCGGCATTATCCGGCAACTGGGCATCGGCGCCGACACCCGCGGTATCGTCATCACGGCCGTCGATGGGTCGACCGATGCCGGCGCCAAGGGCCTGCGTCGCGGCGACGTGATCCTGTCGGCCAATAATCGCCCGGTCGTTACCCAGGCGGAACTGGACGCGCAGGTGAAAGCCGTGTCGGCCCAGGGCCGCAACGCCATCCTGTTGCAGGTGCTGCGCCGCGGTCAGGCGCCGCTGTTCATGCCGGTTCGCCTGCGCGACAAGTAATCGCCAAAAAGGACAAACGTTACGGGCCGCGCTTGCCGGATTGCCTGTCCCCCTTCTAAGAAGGAGCAGACAGTCCGGCGGGCGCGGCCCGACCCGTTTTTGAGGAGCATCTGCCCATGAGCGACGGCATTTTCCTGGGTCTGGGCGCGCCCGAAAAGGACGGCGGCATCCCCCAATATCTGAATCTGCGCCGGGCCAATCGCCATGGCCTGATCGCGGGCGCGACGGGCACCGGCAAGACGGTGACGCTGCAGGGGATTGCCGAGAGCTTTTCCGCGAACGGAGTGCCGGTGTTCGTCGCCGACGTAAAGGGCGACCTGTCAGGCATCGCGATGGCCGGATCACCGACCCTCAAAAATGCCGACAAGCTGGTGTCCCGCGCCAAGGAAATCGGCATCGCCGATTACAGCTATAGCGACAATCCGGCGATCTTCTGGGATCTGTATGGCGAGCAGGGCCATGCGATCCGCACCACGGTGAGCGAGATGGGGCCGCTGCTGCTGGCCCGGCTGATGGGCCTGAACGAAACGCAGGAAGGCGTGCTCAACATCGCCTTCAAATATGCCGACGAGGAAGGGCTGCTGTTGCTCGACCTGGGCGACCTGCAGGCAATGCTCGCCTATTGCGCGGAAAATGCCGACAGCCTGTCGGCCCGCTTCGGCAATGTCACCAAGGCCAGCGTCGGGGCGATCCAGCGCCAGTTGCTCCAGCTCGAAACCCAGGGCGGCGACCATTTCTTCGGCGAACCCGCGCTCGACATCCACGACTTCCTGAAGGTGGACGAGAAAGGCCGCGGCTATGTGAACATCCTGGCCGCCGACAAGCTGATGCAGAGCCCCAAGCTCTATGCCACCTTCCTGCTCTGGCTGCTGAGCGAATTGTTCGAGACACTGCCCGAGGTGGGCGACCCGGAAAAGCCGGTGCTGGTCTTCTTCTTCGACGAAGCCCATCTGCTGTTCGACGATGCCCCGGCCGCGTTGCAGGACAAGATCGAGCAGGTGGTGCGCCTGATCCGGTCGAAAGGCGTCGGCGTCTATTTCGTGACCCAGAACCCGATCGACATTCCCGAGGCGATCGCCGGCCAGCTCGGCAACCGGGTGCAGCATGCGCTGCGCGCCTTCACTCCGCGCGACCAGAAGGCGATCAAGGCGGCGGCCGACACGTTCCGCATCAACCCCGACCTCGACATCGAAAACGCGATCACCGAACTCAAGACCGGCGAGGCGCTGGTGTCACTGCTGCAGGAAGACGGTGCGCCGGGCGTGGTCCAGCGCACCTTGATCGCGCCACCGCGATCAAGGCTTGGGCCGGTCGATGCCAAGGAACGGGCGATCATCCAGTCGATTTCGCCGTGCGACGGCAAATATGACGATGCGGTCAACCGCGAATCCGCACAGGAGATCCTGGCCGCACGCGGGGATGCCGCCGCTGCCGCCGCGCAGGCCGCAAAGGCCAAGGCGGAAGCCGACAAGGCCGCCGCCGCGCAGGCCAAGGTAGAAGCCAAACAGCGCGAGCAGGAATTGAAGGAACAGGCGCGCCGGGACGCCGCCGAGGCCCGCGAGACGGCCAAGCCCAGCAGCTTTGACAAGGCGGTCCAGTCCGCCACCCGCTCCGCGGCGTCCTCGGTCGGCCGTCAGGTCGCCAATGAACTGGGCCGCGCCGTGTTCGGCGGGTCGAGCCGCAAATCGTCGGGCGGCGGCATCGCCGGCCAGTTGGTGCGCGGCATATTGGGCAGCCTGTTCAAATAAGCGGGATCAAAGATCGCCGTCATCCACCGTGATGCCGAGAATCCCGTCGACAAGTCGCCCCTTGACCGGGCCGACCACTTGCTGCGCATGGCTGATCTCATAACCATATTTCTGGTCGCCCTCGATCACGTCGACATGGGCGCCATAGGTCCATTCCGGTTCGCGCAATTGGACGTTGGTGGCGTAGGGAAAGGACCAGCTGGCCTGATCGCTGGAACTGATGGTGAAGCTCTGTCGCGGCATGGGAGCCCGAACATCGTGGGTCAGCGTCGTCTTCATCTTCCAATTGACCCAACCCCGCCCCTTGCAATCCCTGAAGGGTTCAATGCCGCGATAACCACATCCCCGCACCCGCCCCGGCACATTGACGCAGCGCGCACCGCTGATGGAAGCCGGACCGGCGTTGGAGCCGCAATTTTTCCCGGTGACGCTGAAATTCGTGATGGCCGCGACAGTCCAGCCCATGGGCGCGCAGACATTCTGGCTGACATCGACATTGGCATCGCAATCCCCCGGCTTGCCGGAGTTGAACTCGTGCTTTTCCTTGCGCGTTTCCGTCTTCAGGCTGGTGGGCTGCATCCAGCCGGTCAGGGAAAAGGTGCGCTTGGGCAGCAGCAGCGTCCAGGCCTGCAAGGTCACCGGCACGGTGGACGTATTGCAGAAGAGCAAGATCATCTTTTTCCGGCGTTCCTGCGCGGCAATGCTGATGGCGACCGAGCCGCGGGTCTTGACCGCAGCGGCCACCGACGGGGGTATGGCAAGCCGCATTTCATTGGCTGAACGAGCCAATATCTGCGCGGGCTGCCCACCGATCGTCACGGCGCCATCAGGCGCCTGATCCAGGAAATTGCCTTTCACGGTCACTTCGGGCGTGTCCCGGCCGACGCGGATCGCATCGGGCGTTACCATGACGATGCGCGGCGTCTGCGTTCGGCAAGGCAGCGAATAAGTCGTGTTATAGGCCAGGATGTCCGCGTCGGCGATCGTCAGTCGTGCCTGACTGCCCGCATTGTTGGTGACCTCCATCGTCGCCTTGGCAAGCTGCTTGGTCAGCGCCTGTGCGTCGCGATAGAGCGCCTGCTGTTGCGTATCGAGCTTGTCGAAAGTCAGATTGATATTGCCGGCAATCGCCTTGTCGAGATCGGCCAGGACATTCTGGGCATTGGCCTGCAGACTATTGCCCACGCCCTTCATCTCGCCGCCCATCGTCTCCAGCGTCGACTTGAAGCCATTGAGGGCCTGGGACAGGGCAACCGATACCGCACCGATCGTCGCCACCTCGCCCTGTGCATGGGCGGGTTGAACCAATGCCATCAGGACCATCGCAACAGTCGCACCACGCAATCCACGCATCGGCCTGCCCTCCATTACTTGATGAAGCAGGAATCTAGCATTGCCGCGGGCGCCGGTAATTTCGATCTGAATCCGAAACGAACCAATCGGGACGGCGCACCCGGATGCCCCCTCCATGACGCATGTCTGTCTGCCATGTTGCTGTTGCCCCCCCAACGCGGTTAAGAGCGCGGCGATGCCTTCTTCCGCCACCACGCCCCACCCGCTCCGCTTCGGCAATTTCCGCGCTTATCTGGTCGGCCGTTTTGCCGCCGTTCTGGCGCAATATAGCATGATGATCGTGCTGGCCTGGCAGGCCTATAATGTCGCGCGCGAAACGATGACGACGGCGGGCGCCTCGGCGCAACTTGGCCTCATCGGCCTGGCCCAGTTCCTGCCGCTCTTCTTCCTGACGCCGGTGACCGGCTGGGCAGCGGACCATTTCGACCGGCGGATGATCACCCGCTTCACCCTGACCCTGCTGACGGCGGCGGCGGGCTTGCTGGCCTTTGCCACCTATGAGGGTTGGGTCAGCCTGCCGCTGATCTTCGGCATCGCCGCGATCGTCGGCGTCGCGCGCGCCTTCAACGGCCCGGCCTATAGCGCGCTGGCCCCCAACCTGATCCCGCGCGAGGTGCTGCCTAACGCGATCGCAATTTCGAGTGTCGTCTGGCAGACCGGCATGATCGCTGGTCCGGCGGTGGGCGGCTATGCCTATGCCGCGACCCCATGGGGCGCCTATGCGCTGGCGACCGGCCTCTATGCCGCAGCGCTGGTCGCGATGTTCTTCATCGGCCCGGTGCCCCAGCCGCCGCGCGACACCAGCCGCCATCCGGTGCGCCAGATGATCGATGGCTTCACCTATGTCCGCACCAACCGGCTGGTGCTGGCGACGATCACGCTCGACCTGTTCGCCGTGCTGCTGGCCGGCGCCACCGCGCTGCTGCCGGTCTATGCCCGCGACATATTGCATGTCGGGTCGGCGGGCCTGGGCCATCTGGCCGCTGCGCCCGGCATCGGTGCCGGCGCCACTGCGCTGTGGTTCTCCTTCCGTCCGATGAAGACCGAGGTCGGCCTCAAGATGCTGGGCGCGGTGATCCTGTTCGGCCTGGCGACGATCAGCTTTGGCCTCACCGCCTTCGTACCGCACAGTATTGCTATGGAGATGGGCATTGCCTCGCTGGTCGTGCTGGGCGGCGCGGACATGGTATCGGTGTTCGTGCGCCAGTCACTGGTGCAGCTTCATACCCCCGACGCCATGCGTGGCCGCGTGTCCAGCCTGTCGCAGCTCACCATTTCGGCCTCCAACGAACTGGGCGAGGCGGAATCAGGCTTCCTTGCGGCGCTGGTTGGGCCTATCGCTGCGGTCATCGGGGGTGGCGTCGGCGCCATCCTCATCACCCTATTTTGGGCGCGGCTTTTCCCCGAGCTGCGCCTTGCACGCACTTTCGACCCACCCGACATAAGGGAGGCGGACCCCAGCCAGGAGAAGGCGATATGAAAGCTGCCAACATTCTCGAAACGATCGGCAACACCCCCCATATCCGGGTCAACCGGCTGTTCGGTGATGCCGAAATATGGATCAAGTCGGAACGGTCGAACCCGGGCGGGTCGATCAAGGACCGCATTGCGCTGGCCATGATCGAGGCGGCCGAAGCGTCGGGCGACCTGAAGCCGGGCGGTACCATCATCGAGCCGACATCGGGCAATACCGGCGTCGGCCTGGCGATGGTCGCAGCGGTCAAGGGGTACAAGCTGGTACTGGTCATGCCCGAAAGCATGTCGATCGAGCGTCGCCGGCTGATGCTGGCCTATGGCGCCAGCTTCGACCTGACCCCGCGTGAAAAGGGTATGAAGGGCGCGATCGAGCGCGCGCTGGAATTGGTCTCGCAAACGCCGGATAGCTGGATGCCCCAGCAGTTCGAGAATCCTGCCAATATCGACGTTCACGTCCGCACCACAGCGCAGGAAATCCTGGCCGATTTTGCCGATGCGCCGATCGACGTGCTGATCAGCGGCGTGGGGACCGGCGGCCACATCACCGGCACCGCCGAGGTGCTCAAGAAGCAATGGCCCAATCTCAAAGTCTATGCGGTCGAGCCGACCCTCTCACCCGTCATCAGCGGCGGCCAGCCGGGTCCGCACCCGATCCAGGGCATCGGCGCGGGCTTCATCCCGGCCAACCTGCACACCCAGATCCTGGACGGCGTGATCCAGGTCGATCCCGCCGATGCCAAGGATTATGCGCGCCGCGCCGCCAGTCAGGAAGGGATGCTGGTCGGTATCTCGTCAGGCGCGACACTCGCCGCGATCGCGCAGAAGCTGAAGGAACTGCCCGCTGGCAGCCGCGTTCTCGGCTTCAACTATGACACCGGCGAACGCTATCTTTCGGTGCCCGACTTCCTGCCCGAGTAAACGGAATATAGAATAGGGCATGATCGGCGACACATCCTCCACCCGGCCACATCCGACGATGTGGCTGATCTGGCTGTTGTTGTTCGTCGGTCTGCCCATGACCGTAGCCGGCTGGGAAAGCCGGCCCCGGGCCGGTGAGCAGGCCGTCCTGCCGGGCCGATTATCCGCCATCGCCGCATCGGGGATGCCCCGCCCCAGAACAGCGCCGCCTGCGGTCGAACCGGTCGAGATTTTTGCCCTTGGTCCCGATCAGGCCCGCGACCTCAACGCCAAAATCCCCTTTTCCACGGAACCCAATCCATCAGCCCGCCCCTTTCTGTTCCGGGGATCGGAAACCGATCTGGCGCGGGCGACCGATTGCCTGGCGGCGGCCCAGCTTTATGAGGCGGGCGACGACGGCGTCGGCGAGCAGGCGGTGGCGCAGGTCGTATTGAACCGCGTACGGCACCCCGCCTTTCCCAAGACCGTGTGCGGCGTGGTATTTCAGGGGCAGGAGCGCACGACCGGTTGCCAGTTCACCTTTAGCTGCGACGGCGCCCTCGCGCGCACGCCTTCCGCAGGCGCATGGGAACGGGCGCGGGACATTGCGCGCGGGGCATTGGCGGGCAAAGTGTTCAAGCCGGTCGGCTATGCCACCCATTATCATACCGACTGGGTGGTCCCCTATTGGAGTGGCAGCCTGGACAAGATCACGGCGGTTGGCACGCACCTGTTCTTTCGCTGGCGCGGCTGGTGGGGCACGCCGCCCGCCTTCCGCCTGGGCGAGACGGGCAGCGAGCCGTTAATCACCCGCATCGCCCGCCTGTCCACCGCCCATCAGGGCACGCCGGAAACCAGTCTGCCGGGCATGCCGCCGATCCTGGCGGCGGAAGCCGCTGCCGCACTCGCCGCCAAGCCACAGCAGGCGATCGGCACCGATATGCAGGGCAAGACGATCGCCGGTGCCCGGTTGATCGCGGTCGCGCCGGGAGCGAGGAGCTTCCTGGTCGAACTCAGCCGCACCGCTCCCGCCGACGCCTGGCCGGCGATGGCGGAAACCTTCTGTGCCGGACGTCCCGAATGCCGGATCATGGGGTGGCGTGCGGGCACCGCGCCAGCCGGCCTGCCCCTCAATGAGACACAGCTGGAGGCGATGAGCTTTGCCTATATCCATAATATCGGTACCGGCTTGCAGCGCGCGCTGTGGAACTGCACCCAGTCGGCCCGCGCCAACAAGGCCGAATGCATGCGCCAGCGGGTGCCTGCCGCCGCCGCCCCGACCGTGAATGTCCCGCAGCTCAGCGGCGTGCGGCGGAAAGAGCGGTTCGAAATGGTGAAGATCGCACCGATCACGCCCACCCCATCCCCCACAGCGCCGACACCGAAAGTGACACCGTCGATACCCCCGCCCTCTTGATCCGGCGACGGCCGATTAGCGGATTTCCCGGCCGCCAACGTTATGGTATAAAATTACCATGCAGAAAGGGGCATGATGGATACGCGGCGGGGCTTTCTGGGTCGGACTGGTAGCGCACTGGGTGCAACGTTGAGCTTGCCTCTGGCGCTTGAACCTTCGTTTGCGGCCTCGCCCGACACATCTGGCGACTGGCCGCGTGAAACATCTTTCCGCTTCACGGGCGAAATGGCAAATTTCGAGGCCGCACAACGTGCTCTGGCATCACTTTATGATGTCGAGCGCGATTTCGCGACATTCGACGCGGCCTATTATGGCGCCATGACATTGCCGGTGCAGGCGAGCTATCGCGCCTATTCCCAATGGGTGAACCGCAACAATTCGCTGTTCCTGCGCAATGCCGCTCCGGGTCATCCGCGCGATACGGAATTGGACTGCTCGCGCGCGGCCGTCGCGAAGCTGCTGGGCGCACGCACCGAGGAGATCGCGCTGTCGGGCGGCGGCACCGAGGCCCTCTATGCGTTGATCGCCAATTATGCGCTGCTCAAGGCTGGCGACGCGGTGATCTATGCCGATGTCGACTATGACGAGATGCAATATGCCTGCGACTACCTGGAGCAGAGCCGGGGCGCCCGCATCGTCCGCTTCAGCCTGCCCGAGCCGCATACGGAAGCGAATATCCTGGCCGCCTATGACAGGATATTGAAGGAAACACCGCGCGCGAAACTGCTGCTGCTCACCCATTTGTCCAATCGCAATGGACTGGTGCCGCCGGTCAAGGCCATCATCGCGATGGCCAAGGCGCGCGACGTCGACGTGATCCTGGACAGTGCACAGGCGGTCGGCCACCTGCCTTTCACGGTTGCGGACACCGGCGCGGATTTCATCGGCTTTTCGCTCCACAAATGGCTGGCCGCGCCGCTGGGCACCGGCGGCATCTATATCCGCAAGGAACGGTTGCAGGATATCGCGCCCTGGCTGGGCAACCGCATTCATGGACCGGAGGATATCCGCGCACGCATCCCCACCGGCACGGTCGATTTCGCGGCCCGCCTGACCATCCCCCGCGCAATCGAGGTGCAGGACGCGATCGGGCTGGACGCCAAATATCGCCATCTTGTGCGGCTGCGTGACTATTGGGTGGAAGGGGTGCGCGACATCGCCGGCCTGGAGATCATGCTGCCGCAGGAGACCGGCCGCTTCGGCGCCGTCACCGGGTTCCGCTTACCCGGCATGAAGGGACCAGATGATGCGAAGGTCGCCGCCAAGCTATTCCTCGACAAATATCGGCTGCTGCTGGTAGCCAAGGCGGGACTAGCATCCGGACCGGTGCTGCGCGTGACACCGGCGCTGTTCAACGACAGTAGCGAACTGGATCGGCTGGTCACCGCCATTCGGGCAGAACGTCGAATGTTCCTTTAGGGGCATCCAGCCGCCCCGTCGCCGCCGAGCGATGGGAATGGGCGCGAGCACCCTTCACAAACCGGACATGAGCTTCTATATGAAGCATTCGCAAGACGGCAGGATATTTGGTTCCAAGCATCCTGTCGCGCCCGATACCGTTCGGGAGCCTAAGCCGCATTGCGCACGGCAAAGGCAGGAATAGAGCGGTTTTTCGGGTATCTCAAGACGCTGGCAGTGCGGTTCGGACGGTCCCGACCCGCACTTTTTTGCGTGGAGCAAGTGGGGCGAATCACCCCCAATTGCGCCCACATTTCGGCCGAATTTTCGCTGCGATGCGAAAAAACGCGATGAACAGACAGGCAGGATACGCATGGCGACCAAAGCTCTCCCCTCCAGCACCAACACCGGCGCGAAAAAGCGCATCCGCAAGGTGTTCGGCGACATCCACGAAGTGGTGCAGATGCCGAACCTGATCGAGGTCCAGCGGGAGAGCTACGAACAGTTCCTGCGATCCAATCCGAAGATCGGCTATGTCTCGGGCCTGGAAAAGACCCTGCGCTCGGTCTTCCCGATCCGCGACTTCGCCGGTACCGCCGAGATGGACTTCGTCCATTACGAGCTGGAAGACCCGAAGTTCGACGTCGAGGAATGCCGCCAGCGCGGCATCACCTACGCCGCGCCGATGCGCGTTACCCTGCGCCTGATCGTGTTCGAAGTCGACCAGGATACCGAAACCCGTTCGGTCCTCGATATCAAGGAACAGGACGTGTACATGGGCGACATGCCGCTCATGACCGAGAACGGCACGTTCATCGTCAACGGCACCGAGCGCGTCATCGTGTCGCAGATGCACCGGTCGCCGGGCGTCCTGTTCGACCATGACCGTGGCAAGACCCACTCGTCGGGCAAATATCTGTTCGCCGCGCGCGTCATTCCGTATCGCGGTTCGTGGCTCGACTTTGAATTTGACGCCAAGGACATCGTCAACGTCCGTATCGACCGCAAGCGCAAGCTGCCGGTGACGGCGCTGCTTTATGCCCTGGGCCTCAACGCCGAAGACATCCTGGCCCATTTCTACAACAAGGTCACCTTCGTCCGCGGCGAAGGCGGCTGGCAGATTCCCTATCTTGCCGAAGCATGGCGCGGCCAGAAGCCGGCATTCGACATCGTCGACGCGAAGTCGGGCGAAGTCGTGTTCGCCGCCGGCCACAAGATCAGCCCTCGCGCCGCCAACAAGGCGGAAAAGGACGGTCTCGCCACCCTGCTGATCCCGACCGAGGAAGTCTATGGCCGCTACAGCGCCTATGACCTGATCAACGAGAATACCGGCGAAATCTACATCGAGGCCGGCGACGAAGTCAGCCCCGAGAATCTTGAGAAGCTGGACAAGGCGGGCATCGACCGCCTGGAACTGCTGGACATCGACCATGTCACCACCGGCCCCTGGATCCGCAATACGCTCAAGGCCGACAAGGCAGAGGATCGCGACCAGGCCCTGTCCGACATTTATCGCGTCATGCGTCCTGGCGAACCGCCGACGAAGGAAACGGCCGAAGCGCTGTTCGCGGGTCTCTTCTTCGATCCCGAACGCTACGACCTGTCGGCCGTCGGCCGCGTCAAGCTGAACATGCGCCTTGACCTCGATGCCGAGGACACCGTCACCACGCTGCGCGTCGAGGACATCCTGGCCGTCGTCAAGGAACTGGTGAACCTCAAGGACGGCAAGGGCGAGATCGACGACATCGACAATCTCGGCAACCGCCGCGTGCGTTCGGTCGGCGAACTGCTGGAAAACCAGTATCGCGTCGGCCTGCTGCGCATGGAACGCGCCGTCAAGGAACGCATGTCGTCCGTCGACGTGTCGACCGTGATGCCGAACGACCTGATCAACGCGAAGCCCGCCGTGGCGGCCGTGCGTGAATTTTTCGGCTCGTCGCAGCTGTCGCAGTTCATGGACCAGACCAACCCGCTGTCGGAAGTCACCCACAAGCGCCGCGTGTCGGCGCTTGGGCCGGGCGGTCTGACCCGCGAGCGCGCAGGCTTCGAAGTCCGCGACGTTCACCCGACCCATTATGGCCGTATCTGCCCGATCGAAACGCCCGAAGGCCCGAACATCGGTCTGATCAACTCGCTGGCCACCTTCAGCCGCGTCAACAAGTACGGTTTCATCGAAACGCCGTACCGCAAGGTGATCGACGGCAAGGTGACCAACGACGTCGTCTATCTGTCGGCGATGGAAGAGGCCAAGCATACGATCGCGCAGGCCAACGCGGAAGTGAGTGCCGAAGGTTCGCTGGTGGAAGACCTGATCTCCGCCCGTGAAGCCGGCGAATTCCTGATGGCGCCGCGCGACAACATCACCCTGATGGACGTCAGCCCCAAGCAGTTGGTGTCGGTTGCCGCCTCGCTCATTCCGTTCCTGGAAAATGACGACGCCAACCGCGCGCTCATGGGATCGAACATGCAGCGTCAGGCGGTCCCGCTGGTCCGCGCTGAGGCGCCGTTCGTCGGCACCGGCATGGAAGGCACCGTGGCCCGTGACTCGGGCGCGGCGATCGCCGCCAAGCGCGCCGGCATCATCGACCAGGTCGATGCGACCCGTATCGTGATCCGTGCCACCGGCGACGTCGAACCCGGCCAGTCGGGCGTCGACATCTACACGCTGCAGAAGTTCCAGCGCTCCAACCAGGACACCTGCATCAATCAGCGTCCGCTGGTGAAGGTGGGCGAACTGGTGCAGGCCGGCGACGTCATCGCCGACGGCCCGTCGACCGAGTTCGGCGAGCTGGCGCTGGGCCGCAACGTGCTGGTCGCGTTCATGCCCTGGAACGGCTACAACTATGAAGACTCCATCCTGATCTCCGAGCGGATCGTGAAGGATGACGTCTTCACCTCGATCCATATCGAGGAGTTCGAGGTCATGGCCCGCGACACCAAGCTGGGGCCGGAAGACATCACCCGCGACATTCCCAACGTCGGTGAAGAAGCGCTGCGCAACCTCGACGAGGCCGGCATCGTGTACATCGGCGCCGAAGTGGAACCGGGCGATATCCTGGTCGGCAAGATCACCCCCAAGGGTGAATCGCCGATGACCCCGGAAGAAAAGCTGCTGCGTGCGATCTTCGGCGAAAAGGCAAGCGACGTGCGCGACACCTCGCTGCGCCTGCCGCCGGGCGTCGCCGGTACGGTCGTCGAAGTCCGCGTGTTCAACCGCCACGGCATCGACAAGGACGAACGTGCCATGGCGATCGAGCGGGAGGAAATCGACCGCCTCGCCAAGGACCGCGAGGACGAACGCGGCATTCTGAACCGGGCGACCTTCAACCGCCTGCAGGAAATGCTGATCGGCCAGACCGCCACCGCCGCACCCAAGGGCGTCAAGAAGGGCGTGGTCATCGACGAGGCCCTGCTGGCCGAAGTCGAACGCCATGACTGGTGGAAGTTCGCGGTCGAGGACGATGTCCGTCAGACCGGCATCGAAGCCGTCAAGGCGCAGTATGACGAAGCGGTGAAGCTGATCGTCGAGAAGTTCGAGGATCGCGTCGACAAGCTGCAGCGTGGCGACGAGCTGCCCCCGGGCGTGCTCAAGATGGTCAAGGTGTTCGTCGCGGTGAAGCGCAAGCTGCAGCCGGGCGACAAGATGGCCGGCCGTCACGGTAACAAGGGTATCATCAGCCGCATCCTGCCGGCCGAAGACATGCCCTTCCTGGAAGACGGCACCCCGGTCGACTTCGTGCTGAATCCGCTGGGCGTGCCTTCGCGCATGAACGTCGGTCAGATCTTCGAGACGCATCTGGGCTGGGCCGCACGCGGCCTGGGCGCCCAGATCGGCGCAGCGCTGGACAGCTGGCGTGAAGCGAATCCCAATCCCGAGGCCGGTGCGCCGCCCGAGGCGATCAAGGATCTGCTCAAGACGATCTATGGCGACAATTATGTGGCCGAAATCGACGCCCGCAGCCCCGAGCAGATCGTCGAGCTTGCGCAGAATGTCCGCGGTGGCGTGCCGATGGCGACGCCGGTGTTCGACGGTGCCGTCGAATCCGACGTGTCGGCGATGCTGAAGCTGGCCGGTCTGGACGAATCCGGCCAGGTCTCGCTTTATGACGGCCGCACCGGCGACGTGTTCGACCGCAAGGTGACCGTCGGCTACAAGTATGTCCTGAAGCTGCATCACCTTGTCGACGACAAGATCCACGCACGCTCCATCGGCCCCTACAGCCTCGTCACCCAGCAGCCGCTGGGCGGTAAGGCCCAGTTCGGTGGCCAGCGCTTCGGTGAAATGGAAGTGTGGGCGCTCCAGGCCTATGGCGCTGCCTACACGCTGCAGGAAATGCTGACGGTGAAGTCGGACGACGTGGTCGGCCGTACCAAGGTCTACGAAGCGATCGTCAAGGGCGACGACACTTTCGAGGCCGGCATCCCCGAAAGCTTCAACGTGCTCGTCAAGGAAATGCGCTCGCTGGGCCTCAATGTCGAACTCGCGTCGCTCGACGACATCAGCGAGGACGATGGCGGCTTCGCGGCAGCGGCGGAATAAGGGCGTGCGGGCGCCGTCCTGTAGGATGGCGCCCCTGCCCTCTTCGCCCCAAGAATTTTGCCCTCATGAGGGAATGACAAGATGAATGAACTGACCAATTTCGCCAACCCGATCCAGAAGGCTGAAACCTTCGACCAGATCCAGATCGGCCTTGCGTCCCCCGAACGTATCCGCAGCTGGTCGTTCGGCGAGATCAAGAAGCCGGAAACCATCAACTATCGCACGTTCAAGCCCGAGCGTGACGGCCTGTTCTGTGCCCGCATCTTTGGTCCGATCAAGGACTATGAGTGCCTGTGCGGCAAGTACAAGCGCATGAAGTACAAGGGCATCGTCTGCGAAAAATGCGGCGTGGAAGTGACCGTGTCGAAGGTCCGCCGCGAACGCATGGGCCATATCGAACTGGCTGCCCCGGTCGCGCACATCTGGTTCCTCAAGTCGCTGCCTTCGCGCATCGGCTTGCTGCTCGACATGCAGCTCAAGCAGCTTGAGCGCGTCCTCTACTTTGAAAGCTATATCGTCACCGAGCCGGGCCTGACCCCGCTGGAGAAATATCAGCTTCTGACTGAAGACGAGCTGCTCGACGCGCAGGACGAATATGGCGAAGACGCCTTCTCCGCCGGCATCGGCGCCGAGGCGGTCAAGCAGATGCTGATGGATCTCGACCTGGAAGGCGAGAAGCAGGCACTGCTGGACGAACTGGCCGTCACCAAGTCGGAGCTGAAGCCCAAGAAGATCATCAAGCGCCTGAAGGTCGTCGAGAGCTTCCTGGAATCGGGCAACCGTCCCGAGTGGATGATCCTGGACGTCGTGCCGGTCATCCCGCCGGAACTGCGTCCGCTGGTGCCGCTGGACGGCGGTCGCTTTGCGACGTCGGATCTGAACGATCTGTATCGCCGCGTCATCAACCGCAACAACCGCCTGAAGCGCCTGATGGAACTGCGCGCGCCGGACATCATCGTCCGCAACGAAAAGCGCATGTTGCAGGAAGCCGTCGACGCCCTGTTCGATAATGGCCGTCGCGGCCGCGTCATCACCGGCGCGAACAAGCGTCCGCTGAAGTCGCTGTCCGACATGCTCAAGGGCAAGCAGGGCCGCTTCCGTCAGAACCTGCTCGGCAAGCGCGTCGACTATTCGGGTCGTTCGGTCATCGTGACCGGTCCGGAGCTGAAGCTGCACCAGTGCGGCCTGCCCAAGAAGATGGCGCTCGAACTGTTCAAGCCGTTCATCTACGCCCGCCTCGACGCCAAGGGTCTGTCCATGACCCTGAAGCAGGCCAAGAAGTGGGTCGAAAAGGAGCGCAAGGAAGTCTGGGACATCCTGGACGAGGTGATCCGCGAGCATCCGGTGATGCTGAACCGCGCGCCGACGCTGCACCGTTTGGGCATCCAGGCGTTCGAGCCGGTGCTGATCGAAGGCAAGGCCATCCAGCTCCACCCGCTCGTCTGCTCGGCCTTCAATGCCGACTTCGATGGTGATCAGATGGCCGTCCACGTGCCGCTCTCGCTGGAAGCCCAGCTGGAAGCGCGCGTGCTGATGATGTCGACCAACAACATCCTGTCGCCCGCCAACGGCAAGCCGATCATCGTGCCCTCGCAGGACATGGTGCTGGGCATCTATTATCTGTCGATGGAGCGTGAAGGCGAACAGGGCGAAGGCATGTTGCTGGCCGACATGCAGGAGGTCCACCAGGCCCTCTTTGCCAAGGCAGTCACCCTGCACTCGAAGATCATCAGCCGCGTGCCGCAGACCGACGAAAATGGTCAGCAATATATGAAGCGGTTCGAGACCACGCCGGGTCGCATGCTGCTGGGCGAATGCCTGCCCAAGTCGCACAAGGTGCCCTTCGACGTCGTCAACCGCCTTCTCACCAAGAAGGAAATCGGTGACGTGATCGATCAGGTCTATCGTCACACCGGCCAGAAGGACACGGTGCTGTTCGCTGACGCCATCATGTCGCTGGGCTTCCGTCACGCGTTCCAGGCCGGTATCTCGTTCGGCAAGGACGACATGGTGATCCCCGACAGCAAGGTGACGTTCGTTGACGAAACCAAGGCGCTGGTGGCCGACTATGAGCAGCAGTATCAGGACGGTCTGATCACGCAGCAGGAAAAGTACAACAAGGTGATCGACGCCTGGAGCCGTTGCGGCGATCAGGTCGCGAACGCCATGATGGACGAAATCCGTGCCCAGCCCAAGGACCCCAAGACCGGCCGTCTGGCGCCGATCAACTCGATCTACATGATGGCGCATTCCGGTGCGCGTGGTTCGCAGGCGCAGATGAAGCAGCTGGCCGGCATGCGCGGCCTGATGGCCAAGCCGTCGGGCGAGATCATCGAAACGCCGATCATCTCGAACTTCAAGGAAGGTCTGACCGTTCTTGAGTACTTCAACTCGACCCACGGCGCCCGTAAGGGCCTGGCCGACACCGCGCTCAAGACGGCGAACTCGGGTTACCTGACCCGCCGTCTGGTCGACGTGTCGCAGGACTGCACCGTCGTCGAGGAGGATTGCGGTACCGAGAAGGCACTGGAGATGAAGGCCATCGTCCAGGGCGGTTCGACCATCGCATCGCTCGGTGAGCGCATCCTGGGTCGTACCACGGCGCAGGACATCGTCGACAGCAAGGACGGCACGGTCGTCATCCCGATCGGCACTCTGCTGGACGAAGCGATGATCGCGCAGATCGAAGCCATCGGCACCCAGGCGGTCAAGATCCGCAGCCCGCTGATCTGCGAAAGCAAGATGGGCGTGTGCGGCAAGTGCTATGGCCGTGACCTGGCCCGCGGTACGCCGGTGAACATCGGCGAAGCCGTCGGTGTCATCGCGGCCCAGTCGATCGGTGAACCGGGCACGCAGCTGACCATGCGTACCTTCCACATCGGTGGTGCAGCGCAGCTCAACGAAACGTCGAACCTGGAATCGGTGTCCGACGGCACGATCGAACTGCGCGACATGCCGACCATCACCGACAAGAATGGTCGTCGCCTGAGCCTTGCCCGCAACGGCGAGATCGCGATCATCGACAATGAGGGCCGCGAACGCGCGACCCATCGCCTGCCTTATGGCGCGACCATCCTGTTCGCCGACGGCGACAAGGTGGCCCAGGGCGATCGCATTGCCGAATGGGATCCGTTCACCATGCCGGTGATCACGGAAAAGCCGGGTATCGTGAAGTATCAGGACCTGATCGACAGCAAGACGCTGACCGAGCAGACCGACGAAGCGACCGGCATTGCCCAGCGCGTCGTGACCGAACATCGCGGCGCTGCCCGCACCAAGGAGGATCTGCGTCCGCGCCTGACCCTGCTGGACGATGAATCGGGTGAAGCCGCACGCTACATGCTCGCGGTCGGCGCGATGCTGTCGGTCGATGATGGCCAGACGGTGCAGGCTGGTGACGTGCTGGCGCGTGTCAGCCGCGAAGCGGCCAAGACCCGCGACATCACCGGTGGTCTGCCGCGCGTCGCCGAACTGTTTGAAGCCCGTAAGCCCAAGGACAATGCGATCATTGCCAAGGTCTCGGGCCGCGTACAGTTCCTGAAGGATTACAAGGCGAAGCGTAAGATCGCCATCAATCCGGAAGATGGCGGCGAGCCGGTCGAATATCTGATCCCCAAGAGCAAGGTGATCGACGTTCAGGAAGGCGACTTCGTGAAGCGCGGCGACAACCTGATCGGCGGTTCGCCCGATCCGCACGACATTCTGGAAGTGCTCGGCATCGAGCCGCTGGCCGAATATCTGGTCGCCGAAATCCAGGAAGTCTATCGCTTGCAGGGCGTGAAGATCAACGACAAGCACATCGAAACGATCGTTCGTCAGATGCTGCAGAAGGTCGAGATCATCGAATCCGGCGACACCACTCTGTTGGTGGGCGAACAGGTCGATCGCGAGGAAATGGACGAGATCAACAGCAAGCTGGCACCGGGCTTCGCGCCGGCCGCCGGCAAGCCCGTGCTGCTCGGCATCACCAAGGCGTCGCTGCAGACCCGTTCGTTCATCTCGGCGGCGTCGTTCCAGGAGACCACCCGCGTCCTCACCGAGGCAGCGGTCCAGGGCAAGAAGGACACGCTGATCGGCCTCAAGGAAAATGTCATCGTCGGCCGCCTGATCCCGGCGGGTACCGGCGCGGGCATGAACCGTCTGCGCGTCGCAGCCTCCAGCCGCGATGCGGCGATGCGTGCAGCACTGCGCGCGTCGAGCCAGGTCGACCTGATCGCACCGAAGACCGCCGCCCAGGAACATGCCGCCGAACTGGCGCAGGGTCCCGAAGCGGCAATCGGCGACGATCCGCTGGGTGCCGTGCAGGGTGATGATTTCACCACGCAGGACATGGACTGATCTTTGCAATGAAGGGCGCCGCTTCCTACATGGGAAGCGGCTCCCAGCCCGTCGGTTTCGACAGGAACCGATAGATTGCCCGTCGGATCAGCAAGGATCCGGCGGGCTTTTCTTTTTCCGGCAGGATGTGAGGCCGGTCATGGCGGCAATGCGCCCGTCAAAAAGTCTGTCGACAAGTCTCATAAAGCGCTTGACCGACTCGAAAACCCCGCCTATCTGCGGCGTCCCAAGCGCGACGCGCTCAGGATTGATGCCCGATCCTCTAATGGTAAGAGAGCGGACTCTGACTCCGTCAATCAAGGTTCGAATCCTTGTCGGGCATCCAAATTCCCATATATCGGTCGACAAATAGGCCCATTGGGTTGACGATGACGCACGCCATTTCCCCGGCCTGAAACCGTCCCCGCATCCCGCGCGTATCAGGTGGTGAATGATCCCATCAGTGCGAGGCCGGCCTTGAAGCGATATTTCCACGCAGCGTCCATTGCGCTTCTGCTCTTGAGTTCAAGCTCGCAGGCCGTTTCGCAACCCCGGCTCGATCTGACAGAGCATGCCGTCGACCAGCCCCAACCTTACGCCATGGTCCAGCATCCGCGATGGTCTCGCGATGCCGTTTTATATGAAATCAATTTGCGACAATTTACGCACGAAGGCAGCCTTCGTGCTGCGCAGGCCGAATTACCGCGCCTTCAGAAAATGGGCGTGGGCATTATTTGGCTGATGCCAATTCATCCCATCGGCGAGAAGAACAGGCTGGGCGCACTGGGCAGCCCCTATTCGGTTCGAGACTATCTGGCGGTCAATCCGGAATTTGGCTCGCTCGCGGATCTGAAAGCCTTCGTTACGACCGCCCACAGGCTCGGCATGTATGTTATCCTCGACTGGGTGGCCAATCACTCATCCTGGGACAACACGCTAACCCTGACGCACCCCGATTGGTATGAACATGACGAGCAAGGCGAATTTAGGCCGCCTGCCTGGACCAGTTGGACCGATGTCATCGCGTTTGACTATGCCAGACCCGGCCTGCGTCGCTACATGACCGAGGCCCTCAAATATTGGGTGCGAGAAGCCGATGTCGACGGATTTCGGGCCGACTATGCCGGCGGCGTGCCACTGCAATTCTGGGAAAATGCCCGGACAGAACTGGAACAGATCAAACCGGTTTTCATGCTGGCCGAATGGGATTATCCCGAACTGCATCGGCGTGCATTTGATGCCTCTTATGCCTGGAAGCTGGTTCAGGCGATGCGCGATGTCGCTCAGGGCCGCGCCAATACCGCAGCACTGGCCGGCTATTGGAACGTTGAAGCGGATGCGTGGCCGCATGAAGCCTATCGCCTGGCCTATACCAGCAATCATGACAGCAGCGCGTGGGAAGGCTCCGACCGAGACATATATGGCCCGGCACTGACCGCCATGACCGCCCTCACCTTTGCAGCGGACACGATGCCGCTGATCTACAACGGCCAGGAGGCCGAATATCCCAAACGTCTAAACTTCCTCACGCGCGACGCTATCGCCTGGCGCGATGCGCCCGCCGCAAAGCTCTACAGCCGCCTGATTGCCTGGAAGAAAGCAAACCCTGCGACCTTTAATGGTCAATATGGCGGCGCCATGGTCGAGGTTAAAACCAGCGCACCGGGCAAAATCTTCGCATTTGTCCGCCAGCGGGAAAAGAACAAGATTCTCGCCCTGTTCAATTTTACCGCCCAACCACAGCGGGTCACACTCCAAAGCCCCATTGCCCATGGCCGCTATGACAATTTTGACGGCGGGCAACCGATCGAAGTCAATGACGGCACGCAGTTGGAATTTCCGCCCTGGTCTTTCAAGCTGTTCGCGACCGGTACATCGACGCCATAATCCATATGGATCGCGCCTATGGACGTACGGCCATGTCCGCACTATATACCGGTCGGTATGGAAATGACGGCAACACAGAGTGGCAGGGGCCGCCCGCGGGAGTTCGATCCCGAGGAAGCCCTGGCGGCTGCGCTACAGGTCTTCTGGCGGCGCGGCTATGAAGGCGCATCGCTGGCGGAACTGACCGAGGCCATGGGCATCACCAAGCCCAGCCTTTACGCCTGTTTCGGCAACAAGGAGGCGCTGTTCCGCAAGGCGCTCGACCTCTATGAGCGCGACAAGCTCTGCTATGTGAAGGCATCGCTGGAGGAACCCACGGCCAAGGCCGTGGCCGAGCGCATGCTGCGCGGATCGCTGGCGATCCAGACCGGCAACACTGACCCCCAAGGGTGCATGGGCGTCATCAGTTCGGTTGGCGGCACCGCCCATTCCGAATGTATTCGCGACGAGGTCTTGGCCCGTCGTGCCTCGTCCGACCGCGCCCTGCTCGACCGGTTCGAGCGTGCCAAGGCCGAAGGCGACCTGCCCGCAGGGGTCGAGCCGCAGGCGCTCGCCTGTTATCTGTCGACCGTAATCCAGGGCATGGCCGTGCAGGCCGGCGCCGGCGTACCGCGCGACCGGCTGGAGCAGCTTATCGATACCACCCTCACCATGTGGCCGAGTAAATAGCGGAATTTATTTCGCTTTTGCAGCAAGGCGCCCCTTGAAATTGCCGCACTGCAAATAAAATACCTTCCGGTACAAAAAGACGGTTGACGGGACAGTCCCCGTTAATATATACCATGCGGTACACAATGATGCTGGGTGCATAGCCCAGGGAGGTCATCATGCAGCAATTCAATCTTCGGCGCTGTCGACGATAGCGTCACCCAAAGGGGCGGTTTCCCGGTAACGGGTGCCTCCTGTCTCATCATCTTTGCGCCCTCTTCGCGGCGGCTTGTGCCGCTCGCGCCGCAAGGACGCATGCCCGCATCTTCGGGCGATCATATCGGGACGCATGAGGCGTTTTACCGCGCGATGGCGCGTGCCCGATCCAGGTTACAGGAAGGAACAGGCCATGGCTTTCCTCGATTTCGCCCAGGCACTTGCCGGTCCGCAGATGGCGGTCGGCGCCACCCGCCAACCCGCTGTTGCGCCGATCATCGACGCGCCAGCCACCGAATTTTCCGCCCAGGAATGGCAGATCGTCGATTTTGCCCGCACCGACGGCCTGCGCTCGCTGCGCGGCCCCGGCTCCTTTGCTCGTCTACGCAAATGGATCTGGGGCGAGGAACATAGCCCCACCCTCGCCAGCGAACGCCTCGAAGCGCTACGTCGGCTGGCCGTCGAGGCCTGGCACAAGGGCTATGCCGTTTCGCTTTCCGCCCTCGCCGCCTTCCGCGCGGCCGGCTTTTCCACTGCGCAGCTCGAACTGCTGCTCGCCACCATCAGCGCGGGCCGCGCCGCCCGCTCGCTCCGGAGTTAATCCATGAACCAGTTCACCAAGATCACCGCCGACGGGACCGCGTCGGACATTCACGCCTCCCCCGGTGTCCGATGGTCGCGCAAGCATGGCGGTATCGCCGCCGTCGCGCTCATCGCCCTGTTCGGCATCGGCTGGAAGCTGGTCGACCGCCCGTCGGCCCAGGCTGCGGCCGTCCCGCTGGCGGCTGTCGGCGTTTCCGCGCCGCTCGCCCGCAGCGTGACGCAGTGGGATGATTATGTCGGCCGCTTCGCCCCCAGCCAGACGGTCGAGATTCGCCCGCGCGTGTCGGGCGCCGTGACCGCCATCCATTTCCGCGATGGCGACTTCGTGCGCCAGGGGCAATTGCTCTTCACCATCGACCAGCGCCCGTTCCAGGCGGCCCTGGCCGAGGCGCGGGCCAGCGTCGCCTCAGCCCGCAGCGCATTGCTGCTGGCGCAGAATGACTATGGTCGCGTCCAGCGGCTAACCGGCGACGAAGCCGTGTCGGCCAGTGAAGTGGACTCGCTCCGCTCGCGGCTGCAGGCAGCGCAGGCCGCCCTGGCCGGCGCGCAGGCGCGCGAACGCAGCCGGGCGCTGGACGTCGAGTTCACTCAGGTCCGTGCGCCGATTTCCGGCCGCGTGTCGGATCGCCGGGTCGACATCGGCAATCTGGTATCGGGCGGTGAAGGCAGCACAGCCTCGCTGCTGACCACGGTCAACAAGCTCGACCCCATCTACTTCAATTTCGATGCGTCCGAAGCGCTCTACCTCAAGTCGCAGCGCGACAAGGAGAATGGCGGCGCGGTCGAAGTGCGGTTGCAGGATGAGGCGGACTATAACCACAAGGGCCGGCTCGACTTCACCGACAATGGCCTTGATCCCCGGTCGGGCACGATCCGCATCCGCGCCGTGTTCGACAATCCGGGCAATTTCCTGACCCCCGGCCTGTTCGGCAATATGCGCCTGGCCAATGGCGGCAAGGCCAATGCCCTGCTAGTTCCCGACGAGGCGATCCAGTCCGACCAGGCGCGCAAGACCGTGCTGGTGGTCGACAAGGACGACAGTGTCGCGGTGAAGCCGGTCGAGCTTGGCCCGATCGTCGACGGGTTGCGCATCGTCCGCAGCGGGCTCGATCCCAAGGACCGGGTGATCGTCAGCAACCTGCAGGCGGCAATGCCGGGTGCCAAGGTCGCGGTGAAGCCGGCACGCATCACCCCGACCCCCGCGCCGGTCACCCCGGTCGACAGCGCCGCTCCGGTTGCTGCCCAGGCCACCTTCGCCCGGTAAGAACTGACCCCACCCTTCACACGGGTGGGGCCAATCAAACGAAATCCCAAGCCCGTGATCCGGCCCAGCCGGATCGCGCGGTATCCCTTTCGCCTTTCGCAAAGGACGATCCGATGCGTTTCTCCCGTTTCTTCATCGACCGGCCGATCTTCGCCGCCGTCATCGCGGTGGTCATCACCGTGGTCGGTGCGCTTGCCTTCGTCGGCCTGCCGGTGTCCCAATATCCCGACATCGTGCCCCCCACGGTCACGGTTTCCGCCCAATATCCCGGCGCATCCGCCGAAACAGTCGCGTCGACCGTGGCCGCGCCGATCGAACAGGAAATCAACGGCGTCGACGACATGCTCTATCAGAGCAGCCAGTCGACCGGCGACGGCAAGGTCGTCATCACCGTCACCTTCAAGATCGGCACCGACCTGGATGCCGCGCAGGTGCTGGTGCAGAACCGCGTCGCGGTTGCCATCCCCCGCTTGCCCGAGGAAGTGCAGCGCCTAGGCGTCGTCACCCGCAAGACCACGCCCGAATTCCTGATGGTCGTGAACCTGCAATCGCCCGACGGCACCTATGACCGCGACTATATTTCCAACTATGCCCTGACCCAGGTGCGCGACCGGCTGGCCCGGCTCGACGGCGTGGGCGACGTGCAGCTGTTCGGTTCGCGCGACTATGCGATGCGGATCTGGATCGATCCGGATCGTGCCGCCGCGCTGGATCTGACGGCTGGCGAAATCGTCTCCGCCCTGCGCGCGCAGAATGTCCAGGTGTCGGCCGGCTCGATCGGCCAGCCGCCCTATGACCGGGGCGAGGCTTTCCAGCTTGGCGTCGAGATGCAGGGCCGTCTGACGACGCCGGAACAGTTTTCCGACATCGTTATCCGGTCGGACACCGATGGCCGACAGGTGCGCGTGCGCGATGTCGCCCGCGTCGAACTGGGCGCCCAGGATTATGGTACCAACACCTATCTCAGCAACAAGCCGACGGTCGTGATCGCGACGATGCAGCGCCCCGGCTCCAATGCGCTCGACGCGGCGGAGAAGGTCAAGGCGGAGATGGAGCAACTGTCCAAGCGCTTCCCCAAGGGCCTGGAATATAGCATCATCTACAACCCCACCGAATTCATCAGCCAGTCGATCGACGCCGTCTATCACACGCTGTTCGAAGCAGTGATCCTGGTCGTCATCGTCATCCTGATCTTCCTGCAGAACTGGCGCGCGGCGGTCATCCCGATCATCGCGATTCCCGTCTCGCTGATCGGCACGGCAACGATGCTGGCGGCGGTCGGATACTCGCTCAACAACCTGTCGCTCTTCGGCCTGGTGCTAGCGATCGGTATCGTCGTCGACGACGCGATCGTCGTGGTCGAGAATGTCGAACGCAATATCGAAAATGGCATGAGCCCGCTGCAGGCGGCCCGCGTGTCGATGGACGAAGTGTCGACCGCGCTGGTGGCGATCGTGCTGGTGCTGTGCGCCGTGTTTGTGCCGACGCTGTTCATCACCGGCATTTCCGGTGCCTTCTACCAGCAGTTCGCGGTCACCATCTCGACCGCAACGGTAATCTCGCTGATCCTCTCGCTCACCCTGTCGCCGGCTGCAGCCGCCCTGCTGCTGAAGCCCAAGCATGGTGCCCATGACCTCGACAACGCGCCGCGCTGGCGCCAGGTCGCGGCCAAGGCAGCGGATCGCTTCAACCGGGGCTTTGATCGGATGAGCACGGGCTATGCGCGCCTCACCCGCTTCCTCGTCGCGCGGCCCAAGAAGATGCTGCTGACCTATGCCGGCCTGATCGCCGCCACCATCGCCCTGTTCTGGGTGACGCCTGGCGGCTTCATCCCGGCGCAGGACCAGGGCTATTTCCTGGCCGTCGTCCAGCTGCCCTCGGGCGCATCGCTGGAACGCACCGACAAGGTGACGCGCGAGGTCGCGGCGAAGATCCTGCCGATCAAGGGCCTGCGCGGCGCGGTGATGTTCGCCGGCTTCCACGGCCCGTCGCAGACGCAGGCGCCCAACAGCGCGGCGATCTACTTCCCGTTCAAGAGCTTTGCCGAGCGCAAGGCCGAAGGCGCCACCTATGCCGGGATCATGGATCAGGCGAACAAGGCGGTCGCGGGCTATGACAAGGCGCGCATCCTGCTGGTGCCGCCGCCGCTGATCCAGGGCATCGGCTCAGCCGGTGGCTATCGCTTGATGCTGGAGGACCGGGAGGATCGCGGCTATGCGGAACTCAACAAGGTTGCCGGCGAACTGATCGGCAAGGCCAATCAGAGCCCCAGCCTGGCACAGGTCTATACATTGTTCGACGTCGGCACCCCGCGCATCTTCGCGGACGTCGATCGCCGCAAGGCCGACCTGCTGGGCGTACCGCCTGAGCGCGTGTTCGAGGCGATGCAGGTCTATCTCGGCTCCGCCTTCGTCAACGACTTCAACCTGCTGGGTCGCACCTATCGCGTGACCGCCCAGGCCGATGCCGAACATCGCGGCACCGTGGCCGACATCGCCAACTTGAAGACCCGGTCGAACAGCGGCCAGATGGTGCCGATCGGTTCGGTCTCCACCTTCCGCGACAAGACCGGTCCCTATCGCGTGGTTCGCTATAACCTGCTGCCCGCGGTGGAAATCGATGGCGACACGGCACCGGGCTATTCGTCGGGCCAGTCGCTGGCCACGATGGAGAAGCTCGCCGACGCCGCCCCTGCCGGCTATGCCAGCGAATGGACCGGCGTTGCCTATCAGCAGATCAGTGCCGGCAACACCGCAGGCATCGTGTTCGGCATGGCGGTCTTCTTCGTCTTCCTGGTGCTGGCGGCGCAATATGAGAGCCTGACCTTGCCGCTGTCGATCATCCTGATCGTGCCGATGTGCCTGTTCGCGGCCATGCTGGGCGTGAACCTGCGGGGGATGGACAATAATATCCTCACGCAAATCGGTCTGGTCGTCCTGATCGCGCTCGCGGCGAAGAACGCCATTCTGGTGGTCGAATTCGCCAAGCAGGCGGAAGAGGAACAGGGGCTTAGCCCGGTCGAAGCCGCCGTTCAGGCTGCCCAGACCCGTCTGCGCCCGATCCTGATGACCAGCTTCGCCTTCATCCTGGGGGCGGTGCCGCTGGTGATCGCCAGCGGGGCCGGTGCGGAACTGCGCCAGGCGCTGGGCACGGCGGTCTTCTTCGGCATGACCGGCGTGACGGCCTTCGGCCTGCTCTTCACCCCCACCTTCTATGTCGTGTGCCGCGCGCTGGGCGATCGCTTCGCCCGTCGCCGGCGCCCGGAGGCTGACGATGCTGCCGCATTGCAGCCGGCCGAATGAGGACAAAAGCCATGACAAGGAACCTGATTGCCCTGTTGCTCGGCGCCAGTGCGCTGACCGCCTGCGCCGCCGGGCCGGACTACAAGGCCCCCGCCACCCCGACCACGGCCGCCGCCCCCTTTATCGGGGCGGCGAACCCCGCGGTCGCCCAGCGCGCCACCGACGATCATTGGTGGCGGCTCTATAATGACCCGCTGCTCGACGGCTTGGTCGGCGATGCGCTGAAGGCCAATACCGACATCCGCGTCGCCGTCGCCCGGCTGGAACGCGCCCGCGCCCAGTTGCGCGGTGCCCGGTCCGACCGGCTGCCCAGCACCAACATCAGCGGCTCCCCGACCTATGGCCGGGTGTCGCAGGCCCAGACCCTGCCGGGCATGGACCGGGAAAACTGGACCGTCGATATGGGGCTGGACGTCGCCTATGAGGTCGACCTGTTCGGCCGGGTGAAGCGCAGCATAGAGGCAGCGCGCGGCGATGTCGGCGCGGCCCAGGCCGATGCCGATGCAGTCCGCGTCGCGGTGGTTGCCGATACGGTACGCGCCTATGTCGACGCAACCGCCTCGGCCCAGCGCCTTGCGGTCGCAAAGGAAACGGTCGACCTGCTCGACAAGTCGATCCGCATCACCAGCGCCCGCTTCGACGCCGGCCGCTCCGACCGGCTGGACGTAATCCGCGTGACCACACTGCGCGAACAGCAGCAGGCGCTGATTCCCAATTTGGTCGCGGATCGCAATGCCGCCCTGTTCCGGCTGGCGACGCTGACCGGGCGCACGCCGCAGGAGCTGCCCGCGTCCGTCCAGAACGCGACCGTGACACCGAATGTGACACAGCCGATCCCGGTCGGCGACGGCCAGGCGCTGCTGGCGCGGCGGCCGGACGTGCGCGCGGCCGAACGGCGGCTGGCGGCCGACACGGCGCGGGTCGGTGTCGCGACGGCCGATCTCTATCCGCGCATCACGCTGGGCGGATCGATCGGCACGACGGCGGTCGGCGGCGGCAACCTGTTCGGTGCCGGGCCGCTCAACTTCCTGCTCGGGCCGCTGATCAGCTGGGCCTTCCCCAATCAGGAAGCCAATCGGGCGAAGATCGCGGCGGCCAAGGCGGATGGCGACGCATCGCTCGCCGCCTTTGACGGCACGGTGCTGCAGGCGCTGGAGGAGACCGAGACGGCGCTGTCCACTTACGCCAATGCGCTGGAGCGGCGAGCGACGCTGCAATCGGCACGGGACGAGGCGGCTCGGGCTGCGCGGATCAGCCTGGCGCGCCAGCGCGAGGGGCAGATCGACTTCCTGACCGTGCTGGACGCGTTGCGCACCCAGGCATCGGCCGACGCGGACCTGGCAACCGCCAATCGCGCCGTTGCCTTTGCCCAAGTGGACCTGTTCCGCGCTTTGGGCGGCGGCTGGACCACGACCTGATGCAAAAAAGGGCGGCGTTTTCCCAAACGCCGCCCTTTCTGTCAGACGATGAAATTGCCCTGATGGGCGAAACTCTCGATCTCATGCCGGCCGCTCGGCGCCTCGCGTGCCTGCAGCGCTTCGGGCAGGCTGGCCTTGTCGCCCTGCCGCCCGATCGCGATCGCCGCCTCGATCCGGAAACGCTCCGGCACGGCCAGTTCGGCGCGGGCCTTGTCGAAATCGACGCCGGTCATCGCATGGGTATGATAGCCCAGCCGCGTCGCCTGAAGCGCCAACGTCGCCCAGGCAGCGCCCGCATCGAAGCTGTGACTGTGCGAGGGCTTATAGTCTTCCGATCCCGGCGCCGCCATCAGCGTGTCGGACAGGACGAAAGCGAGCACGCCGGCATGCTGCACCCAGCCCTGGTTGAACGGGAAGAGCAAATCGAGAAAGCGCGCCCAGTCGGCACTGTCACGATGGGCATAGAGGAAGCGCCAGGGCTGGTAGTTGAAGGCCGAAGGTGCCCAGCGGGCGGCATCGAACAGCGTGTCGATATCGGCCTGCGGAATGGCCGAGCCATCGAAGGCACGGGGCGACCAGCGCTCCAGGATCAGCGGATCGACGGGACGGGTAACTTCGCGCGGGCTGGTGGCCATCTGGATCTCCTTCAAGGCAGGGACGCGAGCGGCGCGCCATGCTGTTGGAAATCTATCTAGCGGATGTTCCGCCGCTGCGAAGAGGCGTTGGACTTTCGCCCTGGAAACACAGGGTTTCTCCTGAGATCACCGGTCAGGCGCAGGCATCCTGCGGCTGGCGTTCGCGATCGGCACGCGACACCGGTGCATTACGGTCATCGGCATCGCGCTCGAACAGCACCACGGCAGGCTCCTTGAAAAGGGCCTGCGCCAGCCGATCGCGCAGGCGCGTCAACGGTCCGTCCTGATCCTGATAGGCCATATATGCGTCCTCTCTGCCGACTCGGGCGGCTTATCTACCGATGGTATAGAGAATCGTCCCCCAAGCAATGCTGGCCGTCGCGGTAGAAAAGCTATCCGTCTTGGGCCTGCCGAAAAATCATACGCAAATACTATGCGCCCTGCCCAACCCGCGTCTCGCATTCAAACGGAAGAAGGGCCTAATCGGGCGCTCGCTAACGACCCTGTCCGCCTCCCGCGGCGGGCGTGATGCGGGAGTTACCCCCAATGCAGGATCTCTTGTGGATCGGCATCATCCTGGCGCTCACCGCGGCTAGCCTTGGCTATGTCCGGCTGTGCGGCGACGCCTGAAGGAGGGATGCCATGACCATCGACCTCTGGCTCGCGGCGATCACCGCCGCCGGGCTTCTCATCTATCTCGTCGCCGTGCTCGCACGGCCCGAACGCTTTTAAGGGGGGCCGCCCATGACCTTCCAGGGATGGCTGCTGATCGCAGCCTTTGTCGGCATCTTGCTGGCGCTGACCAAGCCGATGGGGCTGTGGCTGTTCGCTCTTTATGAGGGCCGCCGCACCCCGCTCCATGCCGTGATCGGTCCGATCGAACGCGGCTTCTACAAATTGTCGGGGATCGATCCCGACGCCGAACAGAGCTGGCGCCGCTATGCGGTCCATATGCTGATCTTCAACGTCGCACTGCTGCTCTTCACCTATGCGGTGCTGCGCCTGCAGGGGCTGCTGCCGCTCAATCCGCAGGGCTTTGCCGGCACCAGCAGCGACCTCGCCTTCAATACGGCGATCAGCTTCACCACCAACACCAACTGGCAAAGCTATTCGGGCGAGTCGACCCTGTCGAACCTCAGCCAGATGCTGGGCCTCACCATCCACAATTTCCTGTCGGCCGCCACCGGCATTGCGCTCGCCTTCGCCCTGTTCCGCGGCTTTGCCCGGCGCAGCGCGGCGACGATCGGCAATTTCTGGGCCGACGTCACCCGCGTGACCCTCTATCTGCTGCTGCCGATCTGCATCGTCTATGCCCTGTTCCTGATCGCGAGCGGCGTGCCGCAGACGCTGGCCGGCTCGGTCGACGTGACCACGCTGGAAGGCGTGAAGCAGACCCTGGCGCTTGGCCCCGTCGCCAGCCAGGAAGCGATCAAGATGCTGGGCACCAATGGTGGCGGCTTCTTCAACGCCAACAGCGCCCATCCCTTCGAGAACCCGACCGCGCTCACCAACCTGGTGCAGATGCTGTCGATCTTCATGATCGGCTTCGGCCTCACCTGGACCTTCGGCAAGGCGGTCGGCAACCCGCGCCAGGGCTGGGCCATCCTCGCCGCCATGCTGCTGATCTTCCTCGCCGGTGTCACCGTCACCTATTGGCAGGAAGCGGCCGGCAACCCGATACTCCACAATCTGGGCATCGCCGGTGGCAATATGGAGGGCAAGGAAGTCCGCTTCGGCATCGCGGCCTCCGCCCTGTTCTCGGTCGTCACCACGGCGGCAAGCTGCGGCGCGGTCAACGCCATGCATGACAGTTTCACCGCACTGGGCGGCATGATCCCGCTGTTCAACATCCAGCTGGGCGAAGTCGTGGTCGGCGGCGTCGGTGCGGGCATCTATGGCTTCCTGCTGTTCGCCATCCTGGCCGTGTTCGTCGCGGGCCTGATGGTCGGTCGCACACCGGAATATGTCGGCAAGAAGATCGAGAGCCGCGAAGTGAAACTGGCCGTGCTCGCCATTGCCGTGCTGCCTTTGATCATTCTGGGCTTCACCGCCATCGCCAGCGTCACCGACGCGGGCCTGGCCGGTCCGCTCAACAAGGGACCGCATGGCTTCAGCGAGATCCTCTACGCCTTCACCAGCGCCGTCGGCAACAATGGCTCGGCCTTTGCCGGCCTGACCGCCAACACCCCTTTCTATAACGGGATGCTGGGTGTCGCGATGTGGATCGGCCGCTTCTTCATCATCATTCCCATGCTGGCCATCGCGGGCAGCCTGGCCGCGAAGAAATATACGCCCGAAACCGCCGGCAGCTTCCCCACCACCGGGGCACTGTGGACCGGTCTGCTGGTCGGCATCGTGGCTGTAGTGGGCGGCCTGACCTTCCTGCCCAGCCTCGCCCTTGGCCCCATCGCCGATCATCTCGCGATGATCCGTGGCCAGCTTTTCTAAGGATCCATCCACATGGCCCGATCCGAACAAAAATCGCTCTTCACCGCGGACCTGATCGTTCCAGCGATCGGCGACGCCTTCCGCAAACTCAATCCCAAGGAACTGATCCGCAACCCGGTGATGTTCACCACCGCGATCGTCGCGGTCCTGCTGACCGTCCTGCTCCTTGTCGGGCAGGACAGCCTGGCCGTCGGCTTCAAGCTACAGCTGGTGATCTGGCTCTGGCTCACGGTCCTCTTCGGCACCTTTGCCGAGGCCTTGGCCGAAGGGCGCGGCAAGGCGCAGGCCGCCTCACTGCGCGCGACCAAGGCGGACCTCACCGCCAAGCGGCTGAAGGGCCATGGCGAAAGCTATGAGACCGTCGCCGCCAGCGCGCTGAAGCTGGGGGACGTGGTGCTGGTCCAGACCGGCGACCTGATCCCGTCCGATGGCGAGGTCGTGTCCGGCGTCGCCTCCGTCAACGAAGCGGCCATCACCGGCGAATCCGCGCCGGTGATCCGCGAGGCGGGCGGCGACCGGTCGGCCGTGACGGCGGGCACCCGCGTCATTTCCGACGAGATCCGCGTCCGCGTCACCGTCAATCCCGGCCAGGGTTTCCTCGATCGCATGATCGCGCTGGTCGAGGGTGCCGAGCGGCAGAAGACGCCGAACGAGATCGCCCTCACCCTGTTGCTGGTGGGTCTGACCATCATCTTCCTGATCGCGGTCGGCACCATCCCCAGCTTCGCCAGCTATGCCGGCGGCGCCATTCCCGTGGCGATCCTGGCGGCGCTGCTGATCACCCTGATCCCGACCACCATCGCTGCCCTGCTGTCGGCGATCGGCATTGCCGGCATGGACCGGCTGGTGCGCTTCAACGTGCTCGCCAAGTCGGGCCGCGCGGTGGAGGCGGCGGGCGACGTCGACGTGCTGCTGCTGGACAAGACCGGCACCATCACCGTGGGGGATCGTCAGGCGACCGAATTCCGTCCCGTGGGTGGCACCACACCCACCCAACTCGCCGAAGCCGCCCTGCTCGCCAGCCTGGCGGACGAGACGCCCGAGGGTCGCTCGATCGTGCTGCTGGCTCGCGAAGGCTTCAACCAGTCGGTAGAAGCCCTCCCCGCCAATGCGGAGGTCATTCCCTTCACCGCACAAACCCGGATTTCCGGCGTCACCATCGATGGATCGACGATCCAGAAGGGGGCGGTGGATTCGGTGCTGAAGGCCAATCCGGGCCTGGGCTCCACCCCGGTCGCGGGCGAACTGCGCCGCATCACCGACGAGATCGCCCGTGCGGGCGGCACCCCGCTGGCGGTGGCCAAGGACGGCAAGCTGCTGGGCGCGATCTTCCTAAAGGACATCGTCAAGGCGGGCATTCGGGAACGGTTCGGCGAACTGCGCCAGATGGGTATCCGCACGGTGATGATCACCGGCGACAACCCGCTGACCGCCGCCAGCATCGCGGCCGAGGCCGGGGTCGACGACTTCCTGGCGCAGGCGACGCCGGAGGACAAGCTGGCCCTGATCCGCAAGGAACAGCAGGGCGGCCGCCTGGTCGCGATGTGCGGCGACGGCACCAACGACGCCCCTGCCCTGGCGCAGGCCGATGTCGGCGTCGCCATGAACACCGGTACCCAGGCTGCCCGCGACGCCGGCAACATGGTCGACCTGGACAGCGATCCGACCAAGCTGATCGAGGTGGTGGGTCTGGGCAAGCAGTTGCTGATGACGCGCGGCGCGCTCACGACCTTCTCGGTCGCCAATGACGTGGCCAAATATTTCGCGATCATCCCCGCCATGTTCGTCGCGCTCTATCCGGGCCTGGGCATCCTCAACGTCATGGGGCTGGCCACGCCCGAAAGCGCGATCCTGTCGGCGATCATCTTCAACGCGCTGATCATTCCCTGTCTGGTGCCGCTGGCGCTCAAGGGCGTGACCTATCGCCCGATCGGCGCCGGTCCACTGCTGGCCCGCAACCTCGCCATCTATGGCCTGGGTGGCCTGATCGCGCCGTTCGTGGGCATCAAGCTGATCGACCTTGCCGTCAACGGCCTTGGCCTCGCCTGAGGAAGGACAAATCCATGTTTACCGATTTCAAATCCGCTTTGCGTCCGGCCCTGACCATGATGCTGCTTTTCGCCCTGCTGCTCGGGCTTGCCTATCCGCTGGCGCTGACCGGCATCGGCCAGGCGCTGTTCCCGTCCCAGGCCAATGGCAGCCTGGTCGAGGATCAGGGCAAGGTCGTCGGCTCGACCATCATCGGCCAGGCCTTCACCTCGGACATCTATTTCCACAGCCGTCCGTCGGCGGCGGGCAAGGGCTATGACGGCCTTGCCTCCTCCGGCTCCAATCTTGGTCCGACCAGCCAGGCGCTGGCCGACCGCGTCAGGACCGACGTCGAGACCCTTCAAGCTGCTACACCTGGTCGTTTTGTTCCGTCCGATCTGGTGACCGCCTCTGCCTCGGGGCTCGACCCCCATATCAGCCCCGAGGCAGCTTTTTATCAGGTCGATCGCGTCGCCGCTGCGCACGGGATCGATGCGGCGCGCGTCCGCAGCCTGGTGGAAAAGAGCGTCGAGCAGCCGCTGCTGGGTTTCATCGGCGAACCCCGCGTCAATCTGTTCGAGTTGAACCGTCAGCTCGATCACGAAGTGATCAATCGACGGCTGGATGCGATTGGCGCTAAACGAACCCAGTGAACGAACCGCATCGCCCTGATCCCGAAGCCTTCCTGCGCGCCGCCGCGCAGGAAGGCCGTGGCCGCCTGAAGGTCTTTCTCGGCGCTGCGCCGGGGGTCGGCAAGACCTGGGAGATGCTGACCGAAGGACGACAGCGACGCGAGGCCGGCGTCGATGTCGTCGTCGGTGTGGTGGAAACCCATGGCCGGCGCGAGACCGAGGCGCTGGTCCATGGCCATGAGATCATCCCCCGCCGCACCGTCGACCATCAGGGTCACAGCCTGGGCGAGATGGATATCGACGCGATCCTGGCGCGCCACCCCCAGCTCGTGCTGGTCGACGAACTGGCGCACAGCAATGCGCCGGGCAGCCGCCATCCCAAGCGCTATCAGGATGTCGAGGAATTGCTGGCCACCGGCATCGACGTCTATTCGACGATCAACATCCAGCATGTCGAAAGCCTCAACGACGTCGTCGCCTCCTTCACCCACGTCCGCGTGCGGGAAACGGTGCCCGATTCGATCCTAGAGCATGCCGAGATCGAAGTGGTGGACATCCCGCCCGACGAGCTGATCGAGCGGCTGAAGGACGGCAAGGTCTATATCCCGCAGGAAGCCAGCCGCGCCCTCAACCATTTCTTTTCCAAGTCGAATCTGACCGCGCTGCGCGAACTGGCGCTGCGCCGCGCCGCCCAGGCGGTCGATGCGCAGATGCTCGACTATGTCCGCGCCCATGCGCTGGCGGGCAGCTTCGCGGCGGGTGAACGGGTGATCGTGGCGGTGAGCGAGCAGCCGAGCGCCACCGGCCTGGTCCGTTCCGCTAAGCGGCTTGCCGATGCGCTGCGCGCGCCCTGGACCGCCGTGCATATCGAAACCCCGCGCGGGCCGCAGCTGTCGGACGAGGACCGGCAGCGTCTGGCCGATACGCTCGCCCTCGCCTCACGCCTCGGCGCCGAAACCGCCTCCATCCCCGCCCCCAGCGTCGCCGACGGGCTGTGCAGTTTCGCTGCCGACGCTCGCGCCACCCAGATCGTGATCGGCAAGTCGGCGCGCAGCTGGTGGTTCGAACTGCGCCATGGGTCGGTGGTCGACCGGCTGGTGCGCGACATCGGCCCGGTCGCCGTCCATGTCATGCCCGGCGAGGAAAGCGTGCCGCGCCCGCGCGCCGCCAACAGCGGTCATTGGGGCGACCCGATCGGCTATGTCTGGTCGATGCTGGCCGTGATCGGCATGACCGTGCTCGGCCGGCTGATGCTGGAGGTGATCGACCTTGGCAATATCGCCCTTCTCTATCTGGTGCCGGTGATGTTCGCGGCGGCCAGTCATGGCCTGCGCACCGGCCTCGCCACCGGCCTTGCCTCCAGCCTCGCCTATAATTTCTTCTTCCTGCCACCGACGGGCACGCTGACCGTCAGCAATCCGGAAAATGTCATCTCCATCCTCGTCTTCCTGGGCGTGGCGGTGGTCACCAGCCAGTTTGCCGCGCGGATGCACGCCCAGTCGGTGCTGGCGCAATCGAGCGCGCGGCAGAATGCCACGCTGGCCGGCTTCTCGCGCCAGCTCACCGCCTCCCCCAGCCTGGAGGAAATCCGCCACGCCATCTGTGCCGAGATCGCCAGGCTGTTCGACGTGCGCACCGTGCTGATGACCCCGTCCGATGAAGGGCCGCAATTGCGCGCCGCCTATCCGCCCGAGGACCGGCTGGACGAGATTGAGCGCGCCGCCGCCCGCTGGGCGATGGAGCATGGCGAGCCGGCCGGGCGCGGCTCCTCCACCCTGACCGCGTCGGACTGGCTGTTCCTGCCGGTGCCGACCAAGGACGCGGTGCTGGCGGTGATCGGCCTCGCCCGCGAGGATGCCGGCGAGCCGGTCCGCTCCGACCAGATGCCGCTGCTCCGCAGCCTGATCGACCAGGCCGCGATCGCGCTCGACCGTATGGCGCTGGAGGAGGCGATGCTCGAAGCCGGCCAGATTCGCGAGCGCGACCGGCTGCGCTCCGCCCTGCTCTCCTCGGTCAGCCATGACCTGCGCACGCCGCTCACCACCATCATCTCGGCCACGCGCGAGATGCGCACCCACCCCTCGCCGGAACTGATCGATACGCTGGATGGCGAGGCCCAGCGCCTGTCCCGCTTCGTCGCCAATCTGCTCGACATGGCGCGGGTGGAGGCCGGCGCATTGCCGATGCGGGCGGAGGCAACCGACCTATTCGATGCGGTCGCCAGCGCCGCCCATGACAGCCGTAGCGCTCTCATGGAGCGGCCGCTCGACGTGCAGATTCCGCCGGACATCCCACTGGTCCGGGTCGATCCCGTGTTGTTGCACCACATCCTCATCAACCTGCTGGACAATGCCGGCCGCTATGGCGATCCCGGCACGCCGGTGACGGTTCGGGGCCTGCGCGAGCCGGACGCCATCACCTTATCGGTGATCGACCAGGGGCCGGGCATCCCGGCCGGCATGGAAGCGCGGGTGTTCGACACCTTCACCCGGCTGGAAGGCTCCGACCGGTCAAAGACCGGCACCGGCCTTGGCCTGGCCATCGTCAAAGCCTTTGCCGAAGCAATGGGGCTTACCGTATCGGCCAGAACGGTATCGGAACCCGCGGGCGCCTGTTTCACCCTGCACATTCCCCAATCCCTCATCCTCACCGACATCATGGAAAAGGACATCGCATGAAGCCGCGCCACAGCCTGCTGATCGTCGACGACGAACCGCAGATCCGCCGGCTGATCCAGGCCGCCCTCGCCCGCGCCGACTATGCCACGATCGAAGCGCAGACCGCGCGCGAGGCACTGGACAAGCTGCGCAGCGAACGGCCCGACATCACCCTGCTGGACCTGGGCCTGCCCGATCGCGACGGGCTGGAACTGGTGCCGATCATCAAGAAGGAAAGCGACACGACGCTGATCATCGTGTCGGCGCGCGACGCCACCGATGAGAAGGTCGCCGCGCTGGACCTGGGCGCCGACGATTATCTGACCAAGCCGTTCGATACCGACGAACTGCTCGCCCGAGTCCGCGTGGCGCTGCGCAACCGGATGACACGCGACGGCGGCGCGATGAAGGTGACGGCCGGCGATCTGACGATCGATCTGGTCGCCCATATCGTCACGAAGGGCGGGGTCGAGGTACATCTGACGCCCAAGGAATATGGCGTGCTGGAGCAGCTGGCGCGCTTCCCCGGCCGGGTCATCACCCACAAGCAGATCATGGACCATGTCTGGCCCAACGAACATGCCCATCATGTCGAATATCTGCGCGTGCTGGTGCGCGGCCTGCGCCAGAAGCTGGAGGCCGACCCACAGCGCCCCCAGATTATCAGCAACGAACTGGGGATCGGCTATCGCCTGAAACAGTCCGCAGATTAAATCTCGATCTGCGACCCCAGCTCGACCACGCGGTTGGTCGGCAGGTTGAAGAAGGCCATCGGGCTTTCCGCGTTGCGGATCATCCAGGCGAACAGCTTTTCGCGCCACATCGCCATGCCGGGCCGCTCCGACGGGATCAGCGTCTGGCGGCTGAGGAAATAGCTGGTGTCCTTCACCCCGATCGGCCCGCCACAGTCATGGACTGATTTCATCGCGGCCGGAATATCCACCTCTTCCATGAAGCCATGGCGCAGGATCAGCCGATAGAAGCCCGATCCATGATCCTCCACCGTCGTGCGTCCCTGCAACGGCAGATGCGGCACGCCCTGCGTGCGCACGGTCAGGATGATGACCCGTTCATGCAGCACCTTGTTATGCTTCACATTGTGCAGCAGTGCCGGCGGTACGCCGTCGGTGGTGGAGGAGAGGAAGATCGCCGTCCCCGGCACGCGCTTGAGCGAGCTCAGCGTCGATCGCACGAACAGGTCCAGCTCCATCGCCCCTTCACGCAGATAATGGCGCATGATCCGGCGCCCGGTCGCCCAGGTGGTGAGGACCGTGAAGACCACCGCCGCGACCAGCAGCGGGAACCAGCCGCCATCGGGGATCTTGGTCACGTTCGACGCGAAATAGGCGCCGTCGATGATCAGGAACAGGCCGGTGACTCCAGCGGCGACCGGGAGCGGCCAGCGCCACACGCTGAAGGTCAGCACGCCCAGCATGCAGGCGGTGATGACCATCGTGCCGGTTACCGCGATGCCATAAGCGGCGGCGAGACTGCTGCTATTGCCGAAGCCCAGCACCAGCAGGATGACGAAGATCAGCAGCAGCCAGTTGATCAGCGGCACATAGATTTGCCCTGCCGCCGAGGCACTGGTGTGCAGGATGCGCAGGCGCGGCAGGAAACCCAGTTGCACCGCCTGCTGCGTGACCGAGAAGGCGCCGGAGATCACCGCCTGGCTGGCGATGATCGTCGCCATGGTCGCCAGAATGACCAGTGGCAGCCGCGCCCAGTCCGGCGCCATCAGGAAGAAGGGATTTTGTGCCGCCGCCGGATGGTCGAGCAGCAGCGCACCCTGGCCCAGATAGTTGAGCATCAGGCAGGGGAAGGCGGCATAGAGCCAGGCGATGCTGATCGCCTTGCGCCCGAAATGCCCCATGTCTGCATAGAGCGCCTCAGCCCCCGTCACCGCCAGCACGACCGAGCCGAGCGCCAGGAAGGCGAGCTTGGGATCGATCGCGAAGAAGCGGATGGCCCAGAGCGGATTGACGATGCCGATGATTTCGGGGTGCTGGACGATATTGGCGATGCCGAGCGCTGCAAGGGTGACGAAATAGATCGCCATGATCGGGCCGAAGGCCATGCCGACCATCGCCGTGCCGAAGCGCTGGATCAGGAACAGGCCGATCAGGATGACGATCGCGATCGGCAGCACCAGATGCGCCAGGCTCGCTTCCACGATGGTCAAGCCCTCGACCGCCGACAACACTGAAATGGCAGGCGTGATGATCGCGTCGCCATAGAAGAGCGCAGTCGCAAGCACCCCCAGCATCGCGATCGCCGGGGTCCAGCGCGTCTCGCCCAGCCGCCTGCCGATCAACGCCAGCAACGCCATGCTGCCACCTTCGCCGTCATTGTCGGCACGCATGACGATGAACACATATTTGGCGGTAACGATCAGCGTCATCGTCCAGAAGATCAGCGACAGCACGCCATAGATATGCAGCGGATCGACCGCCAGCGGATGATGGCCGACGAAGCTTTCCTTGAGCGCATAGAGCGGCGAGGTGCCGATGTCGCCGAACACCACGCCCAATGCACCAAGTGCAAGCGTGGCCGGTCGGCCATGCGGCGTGCGATCCTGGCCCGCGGCCGGATCCCCCTGTTCAGTCATCTACGCGTGCCCTTCGTCTTTCTATCGGGCCGCCATGCCATGAAAGGCCATTTGAAAACCATAGGGGTCTGCCCTCCCCGGCATAGGTTTCGCATATGATTCTGGCATGACCGGGGTTCATCGGCCGCAAATCCTATGAAATCCCAATGCAATCGACCGGTTCCCTGTCTCGCATCCCTATGCCGCTCCGCTTAAATGCGATGCCGCCGCAACGGAGGCGGCACCCGATGAACGACTGGCATCCTGGATGGACCACACAGATCGGCCTGCGCCTGCTCGGCCTGGCCCTGATCGCCATGCTCTGGCCCGAAGGCCGGGCGCTCACCACACTGGTCCATATCCATCCTTCGGTCACTGGCGGCCAGTTGCTGCTCGCCGCCCTCGCCTTTCTCTGCGCCAGCGGCGGGACGGCATTGCTGCTGATGGGGCCGGACCTGTGGAAGCCTGTGCGCCTGTCCGCACGCTGGACCGCGCAGGACCGATCATGACCAAGATTTCATGATCGGATCATCCGGCGGGAAGCCGGAAGCGCCTATTGGCGTCGCATCGTCGCGGAGGAGTAGCGACGCGCGGACCACAGGCCATGACCAGACCCATTTTCTTCGATCCCACCGGCCGGCGCGGCATCTGGGCGCGGCGCGCCCTCGCCGCCCTGCTGTGCGCCATCATTGCCGCCACCATCGCCTTTGCGACGACGCTGATCGCCGTCCCGTCGGAAGGCGACCTGGCATTGCCCCTGCCCCAGCCACGCGCCGCGCATCTGACCGGCATGTCGCGGCTGCGCCATGACCTGTCCAAATGGCTGCCCCATTGGCCCGACCACAAGCCGCAGGCGCGCCCGCTCAATGTCGGCTTCTATGTTCCCGATGACGAGACCAGCATCGCCTCGCTGCGGCGCCATGTCGGCCAGCTCGACTGGGTCGTGCCCGCATTGGTGACGGTGCCGGGCCGCGATCCCCATCCGCACTTCCTGGACGATCCGCGCCTGGATCAGATGATCGCCAGCATGGGCCGCCCGCCCAAGCTGATGCCGATGGTCCAGAATATCGGCAAGCAGGGCTGGAACGGCATCGATGCCGCCCGCCTGCTGGGCAATCCGGTCGCCAGCCGCCAGCTCGCCCAGCAGCTCGCCGCTTCGGTCGCGGCCCATCATGATGCCGGGCTGGTGATGGACTTTGAATCCCTGCCCAGTGGCGCATTGCCGGCCTATCTCCATTTCCTGCGCCAGCTGCGCACCGACCTGCCCGCCCGCGCAAAGCTGGCGGTGACGGCTCCAGCCGGCGAGGACTGGCCGCTTGCGCGCCTCAGCCAGATCGCCGACCATGTCATCTTCATGGCCTATGACCAGCATTGGCAAGGCGGCACGCCCGGCCCGATCGCCGCGCAGGACTGGTTTGCCCGCTCGGTCGAGGATGCCAGCCGCCGCATCGGCCGCGACCGCATCATCGTCGCGCTCGGCAGCTATGGCTATGACTGGCACGATGGCGGCGCCGACGCCCTGTCCCTCGACGAAGCCTGGCTCGCCGCACATGACAGCGATGCGCCAGTGACATTCGACCCCGCCAGCGGCAATGCCGGTTTCGCCTATGACGAGGACGGCCATCGCCATCAGGTCTGGATGCTGGATGCCGCCGCCACCTGGAATGAGCTGCAGGCGCTCCGCCGCCTCGGCATTCAGGGTGTGGCGCTGTGGCGGCTTGGCAGCGAAGACCCGGGCGTCTGGCCCGGCCTCACCGCCTTCCGCAACGGCGGCCGGCCGGACCTGCGTCAGGTCGCGAGCAGGCTGAATACCGATGTCGAGGGTTCGGGCGAGATATTGCGCATCACCGCGACGCCCACCGATGGCAGCCGCTCGATCGCCTTCGGGCCGCAGGGCACGATCCTGCGCGAGACCTATCATGTCCTGCCCACCCCCTATCAGGTACAGCGGACCGGCGGCGCCCAACCCAAAATGCTGGCGTTGACGTTCGATGATGGCCCGGACGCGACCTGGACACCGAAGATCCTGGCCGTGCTGGAACATTTCCATGTCCCCGGCACCTTCTTCGTCATCGGCGAAAATGCGCTGGAACATCCCGGCCTGCTGCAGCGGATCGTCGCCGACGGCGACGAGATCGGCAACCACAGCTACAGCCATCCCAACCTCGCCACCTGGTCGGACGAGAGCACGCGCCTCGAACTCAACGCCACCCAACGGCTGGTCCAGGCCTATACCGGCCGCAGCATGAGGCTGTTCCGCGCGCCCTATTTCGGGGACGCCGAACCGACCACGGCAGACGAGCTTGGGCCGGCACTGGCGGCGCAGAAGGCGGGCTATACCGTCGTCGGCCTGCACGTCGATCCCAATGACTGGCAACGGCCGGGCACCGACGCGATCGTCCGCCAGGTGATCGATCAGGTTCATGCTGCCGATGCCGACCGGTCGGGCAACATCATCCTGCTGCACGACGGCGGTGGCGAACGGTCGCAGACGGTCGCCGCCCTGCCGCAGATCATCACGACCCTGCAAAAGGAAGGCTATCGCTTCGTGCCGGTGTCGCAGCTAGCCGGCCTGTCGCCGCGGGCCGCAATGCCGCCGGTGCGCGCTGGCGACCTGACCGCCGTACGGGTCGACGTCGCCATGTTCATCACCCTGGCGGCAATCTCCGCCCTGCTCGGCTGGATCTTCTATGTCGCCATCTCGCTCGGCATTGCCCGCGCACTGCTGATGACCTTCCTCGCCTGGTTCCAGACCCGGCGCGACCGTCCGGCGCCGCCCGTCTATCAGCCGACCGTCTCGGTCATCATCCCCGCCTATAATGAGGCGCGGGTGATCGAGGCATCGGTGCGCCGCGTGCTGGCCAGCGACTATCCCGCATTGCAGCTGATCGTCGCCGACGACGGGTCGAAGGACGAGACCAGCGCGATCGTCGCCCGCGCCTTTGCCGACGATCCGCGCGTCACCCTGCTCACGCTACAGAATGGCGGCAAGGCGGCAGCGCTCAACCGCGCGCTCAAGGATGCCACTGGCGAGATATTGATCGCGCTCGATGCCGACACCCAGTTCGAGCCGCTGACGATCGCCCGGCTGGCACGCTGGTTCGCCGATCCCGCCATCGGCGCGGTGGCCGGTGACGCCCGCGTCGGCAACCGGGTCAATCTGGTCACCCGCTGGCAGGCGCTGGAATATATCACCGCGCAGAATCTGGAACGGCGCGCGCTGGCCGGTTTCGATGCCATGACGGTCGTGCCCGGCGCGGTCGGCGCCTGGCGCCGGGCCGCGCTCGACGCGGTCGGTGGCTATCCCGAAGACACGCTGGCCGAGGATCAGGATCTGACCATCGCGATCCAGCGCGCCGGCTGGCGCGTCACCTTCGATCCCGAAGCGGTTGCCTGGACCGAGGCGCCCGAAAGCTTTAAGGCGCTGTCGAAGCAGCGCTATCGCTGGGCCTTCGGCACGCTGCAATGTCTGTGGAAGCACGCCGCCATCCTGCGCAGCCGCAAGCCGACCGGCCTGGCGCTGGTAGGCATGCCACAGGCCTGGCTGTTCCAGATCGTCTTCGCCGCCATCTCGCCGTTGATCGACCTGGCCCTGATCCTGTCGATCGCCGGCACGATCCTGCGCGTGCAGCAGCATGGCTGGGCACAGACCAATGGCGACGTCGCGACCATGGCGCTCTACTGGCTGGTCTTTACCGGCATCGACATCGCCTGTGGCTGGATGGCCTACCGGCTGGACGGCAACAAGGCCCGCTACCCCGCGCATCTGCTGGTCGGCCAGCGCTTCGTCTACCGCCAGATCATGTATTGGGTGGTGGTGCGCGCGATCGCCTCGGCCATTGGCGGCTGGGTCGTGGGCTGGGGCAAGCTGGAACGATCGGGCCGCGTCTCGGTCGCCCCCCGCACCCATCAGGCATGAACAAAGTGTAACATGACTCGCGACCCCGCCTCGATCATTCTGCCCGCAACGAAAGCCGAGGATATGGCCAGGCACATGGAGGCCCCGCGCATAGACAAGACCGCAACCAGCCGCCTGCTGATCGGCCTGGCGCTGTGCGCAGCGCTGATGAGCGGGGCCTTCTTCCTGCATGTCCGCCGCGATGCGGAGGATCATGGCAGCGTGTCCGGCGCCAGCGCGCAGCTGTTGCCCGGCCTGACGTTGGAAAATGCCGAGCCGGCGGGCTCCGGCCTGATTGTCACCAGCATGGAATCCAGCGGCCCGGCCGCGCGCGCGGGCATTGCCGTGGGGGACGATCTGGTGAAGATCGATGGCACGCCGATCGCCTCGCTGGACCAGGCCAGCGCTTTCCTGACCGATCATCGCAGCGCGCGCATCACATTGGACTTGCGGCGCCGGGATGCCATCCGCATGGTAACGCTCGATCGTTCGCAGGATTAGGGGGCCGGGCGCATGAGCCACAAGATATTGGTGGTGGAGGATGACGCCGCCACTGCCGCCTATATTGCCAAGGGCATGACCGAAGCGGGCTTTACCGTCGACCTCGCCGACAATGGCCGGGATGGCCTGTTCCTCGCCAGCGACGGCAGCTATGGCGCGATCATTCTCGACCGCATGATGCCCGCGATGGACGGCATGGCCGTACTGAAGGCGTTGCGCGCGGCCAGCATAGAAACGCCGGTCATCTTTCTTTCGGCACTCGGCACGTCGGAAGACCGGGTCGAGGGACTGACCAGCGGATCGGATGATTATCTGACCAAGCCCTTCGCCTTCGCCGAACTGCTCGCCCGGGTCCAGCTGCTGCTGCGCAAGGCGGGCGGCAACGCGGCTATCGTCACCAGCCTGCGCTATGACGATCTGGACATGGACCTGCTCGCCCGCCGGGTGAAGCGCGCCGGCAAGGCGATTGACCTGCAACCGCGCGAGTTCCGCCTGCTCGAATTTTTCCTGCGCCATCCCGATCAGGTCGTTACCCGCACCATGTTGCTGGAAGGCGTGTGGGATTATCATTTCGATCCCGGCACCAATGTGATCGACGTCCATATCAGCCGCCTGCGCCGCAAGCTGGACGATGGTTCCGATCGCCCGCTCCTCCATACCGTGCGCGGCATGGGCTATCGCCTGGGCATCGATGGCTAGCACGGCTGGCGGCTGGCGCGGCTTTGCCCGGTCGACCATCGGCCGCTTCGTCGGCCTCGCCTTTCTCTGCCAGTTCCTGGTGACCGGCGGCGTGCTGCTGTTCGTGCAACAGGCGAGCCAGCGCACGATCGTAGCCGCCGATCGAGATTCCGTTACCGATCTGCGTGACGAATTGCTGGCCATATTGCGGGATCGTGGTGCTGCGGCACTCAGGCAGGATATCGAGCGACGCCTGCCGACGGTACGCAGCGAACGGATCGTGCTGCTACTGACCGACGCGCAAGGCCATATCGTCGCCGGCAATCTGGGCGCCTGGCCTGCCACCATACCGGACAACACCTCCTGGCGCATGATCGAACTCTATCGCATCGGCGGCGAGCAACCCGAACCGATCGGTGTCACGACCACCCGTCTGACCGGTGGCGGACGCCTGCTGACCGGCATCGTCACGTCGCACAGCCTGCAACTGACCCGCATCTATGAAGAGGCGCTGACCATTGCCTTCCTGATGAGCCTGCTGCTGACGCTGATCATCGCGATTCTCCTCGGTCGGGTCCTGACGCGACAGATTTCCGCCATTGCCGACACGGCGAATGCGGTGGCGATCGGCGCCTTCCATCGCCGGGTTGCCACCGACGGCAGCGGCGATGCCTTCGATCGGCTGGGCCATTCGATCAACGCCATGCTGGAACGGATCGATGCACTGGTCAGCCAGTTGCGGATGATGACGGACGGCCTGGCCCATGACCTCAAATCCCCGGTCACCCGCCTCCTTTCGGTGGTCGAGCAGGCCAGCACCCAGACGCGCGACGACCAGGCGCTCGACGCGCTGGAAAAGGTGCATCGCGAAGCGCAAACCCTGCAAGCAATGCTGTCCACGGCGCTGCTCATCAGCCGCACCGAGGCGGGCTTCGGCGGCGACCGGATGCGCGACACGGTGATCGCCGAGCTGCTGGAGGATCTGGCCGAGGTTTATGGCCCGCTGATCGAGGATAGCGGCTTCACCCTCCATGTCTCGGCACCGCCCGGGCTGGCCTTCCCGCTGCACCGCGAACTGGTGAGCCAGGCGATCGCAAACCTGATCGAAAATGCGCTGAAATATGCCGAAGGCGGCGACCGCATTGCACTGGACGCGGCGATGGATGGCGACGCGCTGACCATCGGCGTCCGCGACAATGGTCCGGGCATTGCCGCCGACCAGCACGAAGCGGCGATGAAGCGGTTCGGCCGGCTCGACCCGTCACGCAGCAAGCCCGGATCGGGCCTGGGCCTGTCGCTGGTCGAAGCGGTGGCGCGGCTGCACCATGGCGCGCTGCTACTGGGTGATGCCGCGCCTGGCCTTAGCGCCACGCTGCGCCTGCGCCGCACCGCCTGAACGGGGCCATCTTTCTCATGATGTCTGGAAAAGGCACATCCCGGCCGACGGCATAGCGCGTGCAGTCGCCGGCCATCGACCGGGATGAAGCATTGCCACCCTTTTTGGAGAGGGGGATGACAACGTTGTCCCGCCCATTAGCGTGAAGCTTCGGGGCTTGCAACAGCAATTTGGAACGGCACAGCGCAGGACATGAAAAAAGCCGCCGGCCCAACGGGGCCAGCGGCTTTTCTAATCGGGCCGGGGTCGAATTAACCGGCGTAGAGATTGGTCGGCAGGCCCTTCACGCCGCATTCCACCTCGAAAACCGCACCGTCATAGTCGGATTCGGGTAGGCCAATCGCAGCCGAGCTGACGAACATGCGGTCGAGGTCGGGACCGGCGAAGGTGATGTTGGTCACCTGCTTGGCGGGCAGTTCGATCGCACGGTCCAGCGTGCCTTCGGGCGAGAAGCGGCTGATCCGCGAACCGCCCCAATGGGCCACCCACAAATAACCTTCGACGTCCACCGTCATGCCATCGGGATGGCCGTCCGCCTCGGTGAAGGTGATGAAGGGCTGGCGATCGTGAATCGCACCGTCCGCGCCGCGGCGGAAGCGATACATGATCCGGCGGCCGGTATCGCTGTGATAGAGATAGTCGCCACAGGCCGAGAAGGCCGGGCCGTTGGGCACGCGATAGCCATCGTCCATCACCGTGACGCTGCCATCGGGATCGAGGCGATAGAGCGCGCCGACATCCTGCTCCTCGGCCATATCCATCGTGCCGCACCAGATGCGCCCGTCCTTGTCCGCCTTGCCGTCATTCATGCGATTGCCAGGCAGATGCAGTTCGGGATCATGGATCGGGGTGATCGCCAGCGGGTCCAGCGTGAAGCTGGCAAAGCCGCTCTGGAAACCGCCGATGAAGCCGCCCTGCGCCCGCTCGGCCACCCAGCCAAGCGGTTCAGGCATGGCCCAGCGCGAAACCTGGCCGTCGTCCAGCGACAGCCGGTTGAGCGCAGGCGCCAGGATATCGACCCAATAGACCGCATTGTCGCGGGCGGACCAGAGCGTCCCTTCCCCCAGCGTGTCGCGGATGTCGCCGCGCTCGATCTTGCGCCAGGCGGTCATGCTCAGCGCTTGACCGACAGGCGGTAGATCATCTGGTGATGATAGGGCTTGCCCGGATCGACGCGGGCCGAAACGAAGCTCGGCTGGTTGGGCGAGTCGGGGAATTTCTGTGGCTCCAGCGCGATGCCGTCGCCCATGCGATACACATGCTGATTCTTGCCGATGAAGGTGCCGTCCAGGAAATTGCCGGTATAGAATTGCACGCCCGGCTCCGTGGTCAGCACTTCGAGCACACGGCCCGAGGCCGGATCTTCCAGACGTGCGGCCAGGCCCGGCTCCTTGGTCAGTCCCTTGTCGAGCGCGAAATTATGGTCGTAGCCGCGGCCCGCGATGATCTGCGGATCATGGCCGTCGCGAATGCCGTCGGCGACGCGGCGGCCATTGCGGAAGTCGAACACACTGCCTTCGACCGGCTGCAGCTTGCCAGTCGGGATCAGGTTGGCATCGACCGGGGTATAGGCCTTGGCCGGGATCGTCAGCACATGGCCGAGCGCACCGTCGGCCGAACCTTCGCCGCCCAGGTCGAAGATCGCATGGTTGGTCATGTTGACGATGGTCGGCTTGTCGGTCTTCGCGTCGAACGCGATGCCGAGGTTGCCGCTTTCGTCCAGCGTATAGGTGACGGTGACATCCAGCTTGCCGGGGTAGCCCGAATCGCCATCGGGGCTGACCAGCGCCAGCACCAGCGTCGCGACCGGGCCGCTCTTGACCGACACGACCTTCCAGGGCTGCTTGTCGAAGCCCTTGCCGCCGCCATGCAGCGAATTGACCTTGTCGTTGAGCGGCAGCTGATAGGATTTGCCGTCGAGGCTGAACTTGCCGCCGGCGATACGGTTGGCATAGCGGCCCACGGTCACGCCGAAGAAGTTGGGATGGTCGACATAGCCGGCCAGATCGTCATAGCCCAGCATCACGTCGGCTTGCCTGCCGTCCTTGTCCGGGCCGGACAGCGACTGGAGCGTCGCGCCATAGCTCAGGATCCTGGCCGACACGCCATGGCTGTTGCTCAGCGTGATCGTCTCGATCGCGGTGCTGTCGGCCAGCTTGCCGGCCGGCGCGCGGCTGGCATCGGCCGCCATCGCCGTGCCGCTTGCGAGCGAGACAGCCAGTGCGTATGACAGCGCTGTTTTCAAATCGACGACCTTTCGCATGGACTTCCTCTCGTGAAACGCACGCCCATTGACGGGCGGTTACGGGGGATATACTCCGACAAAATAAGCGGGCGCAACCCTAGATCGGTCTCGTCAGCTCGTGGAACTGCACTGGAGAAGGATGAATGGCAGGACCGATTTCCTCAGGCGCTGCGCCGGTCGCAACGCATAACCCCGGCACGCGTTATGGCCCTGCGCTCGCGCTGTTGGCCAGCCTCTTCTTCATGTGGGGCTTCATCACCGTCATCAACAATACGCTGCTGCCGCATCTGCGCAGCGTGTTCGACCTCAGCTACACCCAGACGACCCTGATCGAATCGGTCTGGTTCATCGCCTATTTCGTCGCCTCGATTCCCTCGGCCAAGCTGATCGAACGGGTCGGCTACCAGAAGTCACTGGTGATCGGCCTGCTGATCATGGCCGCGGGTGCGCTGGGCATGACGGTCGCCGCCTCCATCCCCTCCTATGGCGTGACCCTGGTCATGCTGTTCGTGATCGCCAGCGGCATCACCCTGCTGCAGGTCGCTGCCAACCCCTATGTCGCGGTCGTCGGCAAGCCGGAAACCGCCTCGTCGCGCCTCAACCTGGTGCAGGCGATGAACTCGGCCGGCACGATGCTGGCCCCAATGTTCGGCGCCTATCTGATCCTGGGCCGATCCAAGGGCGGCACGGCGCAGGGCGATGTCGTCCTGACCCAGGCCGAACGCCTGGCCGACGCTCAGTCGGTGGTACTGCCCTATGTGCTGGTGACCATCGTGCTGGTGGTGCTGGCGATCGTCATTGCCCGCTTCCCCCTGCCCGCCATGGGCGGCGCCACCTCGCGCCTGGCCAAGGAAGAACGCAAGAAACATTCGCTGTGGAAGCATCGCAACCTGGTATTCGGCATCCCCGCGATCTTCATCTATCTGATCGCGGAAATCGGCGTCGCCAATCTGTTCGTCAATTTCGTCAGCCAGCCCACCATCGCCAACCTGACCCATGAACAGGCCGGCAATTATCTGTCGCTGCTGTGGGGCGGCATGATGGTCGGCCGCTTCGCCGGCTCGGCGATCATGCAGAAGTTCGACGCGGGCCATGTCCTCGCCGCCTTCTCGATCGGCGCGTTCATTGTGATGATGGTCACCGTCTTCACCACCGGCCCGGTCGCCATGTGGTCGCTGATCCTGGTCGGCCTGTTCCACTCGATCATGTTCCCGACCATCTTCACCCTGGGCATCAAGGGCCTTGGCCCGCTGACCGAGGAAGGTTCAGGCCTGCTGGTGATGGCGATCGCCGGTGGCGCACTGGTGATCGTGCAGGGCTGGCTGGCCGACAATTACGGCCTGCAGACCAGCTTCCTGCTGACTGCCGCCTGCGAACTCTATGTCCTCTTCTATGCCCTCTGGGGATCGAAGACGACGCAGGCGCTGCCGGATCCGGAACTGCACTAAGCATTCGGGGCATCCGCCCAACAGAAAAGGCCGGGGTGGCGATCCACCCCGGCCTTTTTCTTTGGGTTGTTTTGTTAGGCCGCCTACGGAGCCCCCCCCCTCAGCGCCCCATCGTGCTCGCCGTGTCCTCCAGCGCGAGGTCGACGAGCACACCCATCGCCTCGGCCGCCGCGACCGGATCGCCCGCCGCGATCGCATCATAGACACGGACATGGTCGGGGATCGGATTGCGCGGCAGCGCGCGGGCGCGCTGCTTGAATTGGGTGGTCCAGTTGACCGCCGCGCCGATGCTGGCGGTCAGCGTCAGCAAGGCATCATTGCGCGTGGCGTTCAGGATCGCATTGTGGAAATCGCGGTCGGCCGCACGGCCCGCCTCGGTCGCCAGCGTATGGCGGCGCATCGCGGCAAGTGCTTCCTTCATGATGCGCAGATCCTCCTTGTCGCGCCGCGTCGCCGCCAGTCGAGCCGCCGCCGGCTCGACGATGGCACGCAGTTCGAACAGGTCGCGCACGAACTGGATGTCGGGTTCGCCGGCAAAGGCCCAGGCGAGCACTTCGGGGTCCAGCAGGTTCCAGCGATTGCGCGGCAGCACGCGGGTGCCTGCCTTGGGCCGGCTTTCGACCAGCCCCTTGGCAGTCAGCACCTGGATCGCCTCACGATAGGCGCTGCGCGATACCTCCAGTTCCTCGGCAAAGGCGACCTCGCCCGACAGCGTGTCGCCGGGCTGATATTGGCCGGACAAGATCGCCATGCCCAGCTTGTGCGCGATCGCGCCGTGCAACCGGCGGCCGGGGCCGCGCGTCGCCTTGACGCCAGCACCTCCATTGTCCGCCCCTGCCCCATTTTCAGGCGGCTTGCCCTGTCCCATTCATGCTCCTCTCGGCCCGCCCCTTGCCAGGCATGGCTCTTCTTAAAAGACAATCATTGCCATTACCATCTTCCTGTAATATGTCGGAGTAATTAAGGGATGGAAAGGGAATAAGGCGGCCCGGCACAGCCGACCGCTCGCCCTTCCAGGCAGCGCGCCGCCATGGCGCAAAGCGGGATTGTCTAGCCAATACCAGCGCCGCGGATCGGCGCGCGGGAGGAGAGTTTTTCATGACATTGCGTCTGTTGCAGCACCGCGCCGAAAACGGCGTCCGGTCCGTGATCGCGGCCGAAGGTGACACCGCCCATTTCGTCCCCGGCTTCGACAGCATCCGCGCGCTCGCGCTGCATGCCATCGACCGCAAGATCAGCCTGGCCGAAGCGGTCGCCGCCGCGGGCAAGGGTGATGCTGTCAACATCGCTGTCGCTTTCGAGGCTGGTGAACTGCTCGCCCCGATCGACCATGAGGATGGCGCCCATGTCCAGCTGACCGGCACCGGCCTCACCCATCTCGGCTCGGCCGAGGGTCGCGACAAGATGCACCGCGAGGCGGCCGCTGCCGAAAAGCAGACCGATTCGATGCGCATGTTCCTGGAAGGGCTGGAAGGCGGCAAGCCTGCCGCCGGCCAGGCCGGTCAGCAGCCCGAATGGTTCTACAAGGGCGACGGCTCGCAGCTGGTCGGGCCGACCGATCCGCTGACCATGCCCGCCTTTGCCAAGGATGGCGGCGAGGAACCGGAAATCGCCGGCATCTACATCATCGGTCCCGACGGCATGCCCTATCGCCTCGGCCTCGCGCTCGCCAACGAGTTCAGCGACCATGTGACCGAGCGGCACAATTATCTGTGGCTCGCCCACTCCAAGTTGCGCCAGGCCTCGCTTGGCCCGGAACTGCTGGTCGGCACGCCGCCTGAACATATCGAAGGCACCAGCCGCATCCTGCGCGACGGCCAGACCATCTGGGAAAAGCCGTTCCTGTCGGGCGAAGGCAATATGTCGCACAGCTTCGCCAATCTGGAACATCATCATTTCAAATATGACCTGTTCCGCCGCCCCGGCGACGTCCATGTCCATTTCTTCGGCACCGCCACCCTGTCCTTCAGCGACGGCGTGCAGACGCAGGAAGGCGATGTGTTTGAAATCATCGCCGCGCCCTTCACCCTGCCGGTGCGCAATGCGCTGCAGCGCGCCGAACCTGTCGAAGTGACCGTGCAGGCGCTCTGAAGCGATGGACCCGATCCGCATCGCGATCATCGGCATCGGCAAGATTGCCCGCGACCAGCATGTCCCCGCCATAAACGGGAACAGCGCGTTCAGTCTTGCCGCGACGGTCAGCCCGCATGACGCCGGGCTGGACGGCGTGCCGCACCATAGCAGCCTGGACGATCTGTTGGAGCAGGGGCCGGCGGTCGATGCGGTCGCGCTCTGCACCCCGCCCCAGGTCCGTTATGATCTGGCGGCACAGGCTTTGGCCAAGGGCGTCCATGTCTTCCTGGAAAAGCCGCCCGGCGCGACCCTGGCTGAAGTGGCCGCGCTCAGCGCCCGTGCCGACAAGGTCGGGGCCAGCCTGTTCGCGGCCTGGCATTCGCGCTTTGCCGCCGGCGTCGCGCCGGCCCGCGCCTGGCTGGCCGAACGGCGGATCGACAAGGTATCGATCATCTGGCGCGAGGATGTGCGCGTCTGGCATCCCGGCCAGGCCTGGATCTGGCAGCCCGGCGGCCTGGGCGTATTCGACCCCGGCATCAACGCCCTGTCGATCGCGACCCATATCCTGCCCCGCCCCTTCTTCCTGAAGGACGCGACCCTGGTGCTGCCGGAAAACCGCGCGGCACCGATCGCCGCCGATATCCTGTTCCGCGACACCGCCGGCGCTGAAATCCACATGGATCTCGACTGGCGCCAGACCGGCCCGCAAAGCTGGGACATCATCGTCGAGACCGACGCCGGCCCATTGAAGCTCAGCCATGGCGGCGCCGTGCTGTCGCTGCCCAGCGGCACCGAACATGGCGAGGATATCGAATATGCCGGCCTCTACAGCCGCTTTGCCACGCTGATCCGCGGCGGCCGCAGCGATGTCGACACCGATCCGCTGCGCCTGGTCGCCGACGCCTTCCTGCGCGGCAAGCGCGAGACCACCGACGCATTTCACGACTGAGTTTCGAGAGGAGAGAGGAATGTTGAAAGCCCTGCGCCGTACCACGGCTGCGCTGCTGCTGTGCGCTACCGCGCTCGCCCCAGCCGCGCACGCCCAGACCGGCGGCAAGCCGACCACGGCGACGATCCACGCCGACCAGCCCGGCGCCGTCTATGACAAGCGCGTCTTCACCCAGTTTGCCGAGCATCTGGGCAATGGCATCTATGGCGGCCTGTGGGTCGGCAACGACAAGTCCATTCCCAACACCAACGGCTTCCGCAACGACGTCGTCGCCGCGCTGCGCAACCTCTCTGTGCCGGTCATCCGTTGGCCCGGCGGCTGTTTCGCCGACGAATATCATTGGCGTGAAGGCATCGGTCCGAAGAAGGATCGCCCGGTCAAGATCAACACCCATTGGGGTGGCGTGACCGAACCCAACACCGTCGGTACCCACGAATTTTTCGAGCTGCTGCGTCAGGTCGGCGCCGAAGCCTATATCGCCGGCAATGTCGGCAATGGCACGCCGCAGGAAATGGCCGAGTGGGTCGAATATATGACATCGCCCGCCGGCACCCTGGCCGATCTGCGTGCCAAGAACGGCCATAAGGAACCCTGGGCCGTTCCCTATTTCGGCATCGGTAACGAGCTGTGGGGCTGCGGCGGCAATATGCGTCCCGAATTCGCTGCTGACGAGACCCGTCGCTATGCCACCTTCGTCAAGGCGCCTGCCGGCACCAAGATCATGAAGGTCGCCGCCGGCGCCAATGTCGACGACTATAACTGGACCGAAACCATGATGCGGGTCGCGGGCGACAAGCTCGATGGCGTCTCGCTCCATTATTATGTCCACCCCGCCGGCGGCTGGCCGCCGCGCGCACCCGCCGTCGACTTCGACGAAAATGGCTGGGCCGACGCGCTTAACGGCGCGATGCACATGGACGAGTTGATCACCAAGCACAGCGCGATCATGGACAAATATGATCCCAAGAAGCGCGTCTTCCTGGCGGTCGACGAATGGGGCGCCTGGTATGCCCAGGATCCGGGCACGCATCCCGGCTTCCTGCGCCAGCAGAACACGCTGCGCGACGCGCTGATCGCCTCGATCCATCTCGACATCTTCGCCAAGCATGCCGACCGCGTCCGCATGACTGCGATCGCGCAGATGGTGAACGTGCTGCAGGCGATGATCCTGACCGACGGCAAGAAGATGGTGCTGACGCCCACCTATCATGTCTTCGAGATGTACAAGCCCTGGCAGGACGCCACCGTGTTGCCGATCGACATCCAGACGCCCTGGTATGCGAAGGATCAGTACACGATGCCGGCGGTCAGCGGCTCGGCGGTCAAGGGCAAGGACGGCAAGGTCCATGTCGGCCTGTCGAACCTCGATCCGAACCAGACCAACACCGTCACCGTGAAGCTGGATGGCCTGAGCGCCAGCGGCGTCACCGGCCGCATCCTGACGGCGTCGGCGATCAATGCGCATAATACGTTCGACGCGCCCGAAACCGTCAAGCCCGTCGCCTTCACCGGCGCACAGGTCAGCGGCGGCACGCTGACCGTCGCGCTGCCGCCCAAGTCGGTGGTCGTGCTCGAACTGCAATAAGGCTTTTCGCCAACTGGGTGGGCGGCTCCTCGGGGCTGCCCACCCATTTTTCGTTTTCGATAATTTGGGGAGAGGCCGGCAGATGCGGCAGACCATCATCACCTTGGCAAGCCTTGCCCTGCTGGCCGGCAGCGCAATCGCGCAGGCACCCACCGAGCCGCCCGCGACCACGCTCAACGATCGCCTGACCGGCGACCTCGTCCCCACCCATGATCCGGTCATCATCCGCGAGGGCGGCACCTATCATGTCTTCAGCACCGGCCATGGCGACCGTCTGATCGAGACGCGGACCTCGCCCGACCTCATCCACTGGACCGCCGGCAAGCCGGTCTTCACCGCCCTGCCCGACTGGGCCAAGCAGGCGATACCCGGCAGCAACGGCATGTGGGCGCCCGACATTTCCTATGTGAACGGCCGTTACCGCCTCTATTATTCGGTCTCGACCTTCGGATCGAACCGCTCGGCGATCGGCCTCGCCACCAGCCCGACACTCGACCCCAAGGCGAAAAATTTCGGCTGGCGCGACGAGGGGCTGGTCGTCATGTCGACCAAGGAAGATGATTATAACGCGATCGATCCCAATTTCATCATCGACCGCGACGGCCGCCACTGGCTGAGCCTCGGCAGCTTCTGGACCGGGATCAAGCTGTTCGAGCTGGACCCGAAAACCGGCAAGCCCCGGGGCGCCAATGCCAAGCCCTATTCGATCGCCCGCCGTCCGGCCCCGACCGGTGGCCCGGCCCCGGTCGAGGCCCCCTTCATCGTCGATCATGGCGGCTATTATTGGCTGATGGTCAGCTATGACTATTGCTGCAAGGGCGTGAACAGCACCTATTACACCGTGATGGGCCGCTCCAAGGCCATCACCGGCCCCTATCTGGGCAAGGATGGCAGCCCGCTGATGGAAGGGGGCGGCACCATCTTCCTGCGCGCCGACCTGCAGGAACAGCAGCGCTTCCGTGGCCCCGGCCATGCCGGCTGGCTGCACGATCGCGATGGCAAGGACTATGTCGTCTACCATGCCTATGACAAACAGGCGAACGGCGCCCCCACCCTGCGTATCGCGCCGGTGCGCTGGGGGGCTGACGGCTGGCCCGTTGCCGATTATTGATCCAATTGTCCGACTATCGCCGCGTCCCGCCGCGGCTTCAGGAGAGAAAAGCATGAATTTCGCCCTGTCCCGCCGTGGCTTCATCGCCAGCACCGCCATCCTGTCGGCCGCGCCGATCGCCGCGCGCGCCGGTGCCGCCACGCCGACCGCCGCCGCAGTACCGGTCAATCCGCTGGTCAAGCAGCGCGCCGACGCGCAGGTCTTCCTGCACGACGACGGCTATTATTACATGACCGGATCGGTGCCCGAATATGACCGTCTGGTGCTGCGCCGGTCCAAGACGCTGGCCGGCCTTGCAACCGCGCAGGAAGCGGTGCTGTGGCGCCATGAGGCAAGCGGCCCGCGCTCCGGCTTCATCTGGGCGCCCGAACTCCACCAGATCGACGGCACATGGTATATGTATTTCGCCGCCGGCCCGAGCGGCGGTGGCGACGACGTCTTCCGCATCCGCACCTATGCCGTGGTGTGCGACGGCGCCGATCCGATGACCGGCAAGTGGCGCGTGCTGGGCGAGTTCCAGGCACCCTGGGACAGCTTCAACCTCGATTCGACCAGCTTCGTCCATAAGGGCGTGCGCTATTTCGCCTGGGCACAGAAGGAACCGGGCATCGAAACCAATTCCAACCTCTATATCGCGAAACTGGAATCGCCGCTGAAGCTGGCGAGCAAGGCGACCCGCCTGACCGTGCCGACGCTCGACTGGGAAGTGCGCGGCTACAAGGTGGCCGAAGCCCCCGCCGTCCTGCATCGCAACGGCCGCCTGTTCTTGACCTATTCGGCCAGCGCCACCGACGCGCGCTATTGCCTGGGCATGTTGACCGCAGACGAGAATGCCGACCTGCTCGACGCCAAGAGCTGGACCAAGTCGCCCCAGCCGGTGTTCAAGACCTGCACCGAAACCAGCGTCTATGGCCCCGGCCACAACAGCTTCACCGTGGACGAGAAGGGCCGCGACATCCTGGTCTATCATGGCCGCGACTATGCGGCGATCCAGGGCGACCCGCTGTTCAACCCGGACCGTCACACCCGCGTCCAGCGCCTCTATTTCCAGGCTGACGGCACCCCGGACTTCGGCGTGCCCGTGGGCAATGGCGCCATGCCGGAACGGTTCGTCTCAGCCGCTGATCCCAAGACGCTGCTGGCGCATCAGGGCAGTGACCTGATCGCGGGCAACCCCGCACTCGCCCAGACCCAGTTCCGCCAGTCGCCCGGCCGCGCCGGGGCCAAGAGCGTCATGCTCTCGCCGATCCTGCTGCCCGACCATTATCTGATCGCGGCCAAGGACGGCACGGTCAGCCTGATGAAGGACGATCGCAGCGCCGATTTCGCGCTGCGCAGCCAGTTCGTCCGGTTCGAGGATGCAGCCCAGGGCACGGTGCGCTTCGCCACCATCGCGGCCGCCGGCAAGCATCTCGCTGCGATCGACGGCCGCATCGGCCTTGCGCGTGCCAAGGATCCGCGCGCGCAGTGGTACGCCGACTGATTGCGACTCACCGAGTCTGACAAATAGGGCCATGGGCCTGTGCCGTGAAATTCGGTGCAAGCCCATGGCCTTTCGGCTTTTTATGGCCCGAAACCCGCAGAAAACCGGGCCTGTCACGATGCGGCAAAATTGCCACAGATGCGCCATGTAGCGCAGTTCCGACCCAATATTTCACTTGCGCTTCTCAGCATGTGGAAATAATTAGTCCGAGTAATTCGTGGGTATGGCAATGGGCCAGCCCTTTGGGGAGGACTTGAAATGGCTATTAGGCCGATCGCACTCTGTTCCGCTTCCATCGTCGCCCTGACGCTGTCGAGCGCCGCCTTCGCACAGGCCGACGCCGCGCCGCAGTCGGTCGCACAGGACGCCCCTGCCGATGATAATGCCGACATTGTCGTTACCGGCGTGCGCGCCTCGATCGTCGGCGCGCTCAACGTCCGCAAGCAGTCGACCCAGATCGTTGATTCGATCGTGGCCGAGGATGTCGGCAAATTGCCCGACAATAACGTCATCGAAGCGCTGCAGCGCGTGACCGGCGTGCAGGTGACCAACCGTACCGGCGGCGAAGCATCAGGCATCTCGATCCGTGGCCTGCCCGACGCGCTGACCACCCTCAACGGCCGCAACATCTTCACCGCCGCCGGCCAGTCCTTCGCACTGCAGGATATTTCGGCGAACCTGGTCAAGCAGGTCGACGTCTACAAGACCCGGTCGTCCGACCAGATCGAAACCGGCCTGGCCGGCCAGGTCGACGTCCAGACCCGGCGTCCGTTCGATTTCGACGGCTTCGCCATTTCGGGCCTGGCCCGTGGCATCTACAATGAACAGGCCGACACCTATAACCCCAACGTCGCGCTGCTGGTCAGCGACCGCTGGGAAACCGGCATCGGCGACATCGGCATCCTGGTGAACGGCAGCTACAGCCGCACCAAGTTCCGCGACCAGACCGTCACCGCCGGCGCCTTCGTGCCGTTCGCGGACATGAATCCGGCAGATGGCACTGGCCTGACGCCCTTCCAGCGCATCTTCCCCGCCGCACGCGACAATGACGGCAATTTCATCGTCGCGCCGACGCTGGGCGAATGGACCCCCGGCCTGGATTACGGTCTGCCCACCGCCGCCGGTTCGACCATGAAGGTCAACGGCGTCGACACCCCTTATTATCTGTCGCGCGACGCCGCCTTCAGCTCCGACCTCTATGGCAAGCGCGAGCGTCCGTCCTTCAACGTCGCCCTGCAGTGGGCGCCCAACAGCAGTTCGGTCTACACCGCCGAAGTCTTCTATTCGGGCTATCGCGGCAACACCTTCAACAGCCTGCAGTTCAGCTTCGTCGACTATTGGGCCAATCCGCAGGCGCCGACCCTGTATGACGGCACCAACATCGTGAAGTCGCGCGTCGCCAACGACGTCTATGGCTTCAACAGCGGCGACTATAACCAGAGCAAGACCGACAGCTTCGTCTATGCCTTGAACGGCAAGTGGGATCTGGGCGATCGCGGCAAGATCATCGGCGACATCGCCTACCAGACCAGCAAGGTCAAATCCTCGTTCATCGCCATGCGGACCGATCGCGTCGCGGATTCGATCAATGTCGACTTCAACGCCGGCGGCGGCATCCCCTCCTATCATTTCAGCGATGATTCGCTGTTGACCGATCCCAGCGTCTGGAACGTCGCCCAGCTCTATGACAATGCCAATCGCGATGAAGGCAGCGCCATCACCGGCACGCTCGATGGCTATTACACCTGGGACGAAGGCTTCCTGCGCCGCGTCAAGGCGGGCCTGCGCATCGATCAGCGCAAGGCATCCAACTATGTCCGCACGCAGGATCGGGGCGCTCCGCTGGTCGGCACCAATCTGGCCGGCCTGGGCGAAGACGCACAGTTCACCAACAGCGACTTCTATCAGGGGCGCGCCGATGTGCCGTCGAGCTGGACGCTGGCCAATGGCTATTGGCTGCACGACAATGCCGATCTGGTCCGTGGCCTCTATGGCCTGACGACGTCAGATCAGCTGTCGCTCGAAAAGACCTTCAACATCGATGAAAGCACCATCGCCTTCTATGTTCAGGCCGATGGCGAAGTGTCGATCTTCGGTCGTCCGCTGAAGGTTGAAGCGGGCGTGCGCTATGTCACCGTCGATACCGACTATGACTTCTTCGACCGTTACAATAATGGCGCCCACACCGGCGTGTCCTCCTATTCGGACAAGTGGCTACCCAGCTTCACTGCCAGCTACGAAATGACTGACAAGCTGCGCCTGCGCTTCAACTATGGCGAAACTCTGCGTCGCCCTGATTTCGGTTCGATCAACCCCAACTACAGCCTGACGGGCGATCTTACCAATGTCGGCTATGGCAGTGGCAGCGCGGGCACGGCGAACCTCAAGCCGACCCAGTCGAAGAATTACGACCTGGCGCTGGAATGGTATTTCGACCGCAACAGCGCGATCACCCTCACCGGCTTCCGCCGTGAGATCAAGGGTCTGGTCGTGCCGTTGACGGTGATGGAATATATCCCGAACAACGGCATCGAAGCCGGCGCGACGGACTATTTCGCGATCACCCGTCCGGTCAACGCATCGAACGGCGTGCTCAAGGGCGCGGAACTGGGCATCACCTACTTCCCCAACTATCTGCCCAGCTTCCTCAACGGCCTGGGCTTCGTGGGCAGCGTGACCTGGCTCGACTCCAAGCAGAATATCCCGACGGCAGACGATGCCGGCAACATCACCGGCCAGGCAACGTCGTCCTTCTTCGGCGTGTCGGACTGGTCGTACAACGCGACGCTCGCTTATGATAATGGCCCGATCGGTGCGCGCCTGTCCTATATCTGGCGCAAGGAGTTCCTGGCGAACAACGAAGCTCGTCTGTTCGCCAACCCGATCGGCGTGTGGCGCAATCCGGAAAAGAGCCTGGATCTCCAGCTCACCTGGAACGTCAACGATCGCCTTGGCCTGACCTTCGACGCGGTAAACCTCACCAAGTCGAAGCAGCAGACCTATTACAAGTTCGACGATGTCGGCGGTCCGGACGAGTTCAACCTCGGCACCACCCTGATTGCGCGCACCTTTGCGCTGGGCGCCCGCTACACGTTCAAATAAGTGCCCGATGGGGCGCGGCGTCTCCTCGCCGTGCCCCATTTTCATGGCGGCCGTCCCGGGAACCTCTCCAATATCCCGGGACGGCCGCCATATTTGTTTCAAAGATACAGGGAGACGGACGATGCGCGTGACGAGGATGCTTCTGCTGGCAGGGGCTGCCATGATCGGCGTCGGTGCTGCCTCTCCGCCGCCCTCGGCTTCGCTCGATACCCGCGCGATCGCGCTGCAGCGTTTCGGCAATGACGCCCCCTGGTATCAGGATCGCATCCCCTTCTTCGAATCCGCTGACCCGCAGATCGACGCCGTCTATTATTATCGCTGGTCGCTCTATCGCGCGCATCAGCGCGACCTGGGCGAAGAAGGCTATATCTCGACCGAATTTCTCGACGATGTCGACTGGCAGCGCCATCCCTATGCCAGCCTCAACGATGCGACCGGATTTCACCTGGCCGAAGGGCGCTGGCTGAACGACCGGCGCTTTGCCGACGACTATATCCGCTTCATGTATCGCGGCGGCAATGACCGCCACTTCACCGACTATATGGCGGACTCGGTCTGGGGCCGTTACCTCGTCGATGGCGACAAGGCGGGCGTGCTCGAACATCTGCCGGTGATGCGTCACATCTACCGCCTGTGGGACGAGAAGCTCGACTTCGACAAGGGGCTCTATTTCGTCGAGCCACTGCTCGACGCGACCGAATATACCGTCTCCTCGATCGACGCATCGGGCGGCAAGGACGGCTTCCGCGGCGGCGACGCCTTCCGCCCCTCGGTCAACAGCTATATGTATGCCAATGCCCGCGCGCTGGCGAAGATGGCGACCATGGCCGGCGACACCGCCATGGCGCAGGAATATGAGGCCCGCGCGCTGGCGCTGAAGGACCATGTCCTCGCCGACTTGTGGAGCGAGACGCTCGGCCACTTCATCGACCGGCATCAAAGCCGCAAGAACCCGCACGTCAACTATTGGGATCCGATCCGCAATCGCGAACTGGTGGGCTATCTCCCCTGGATGTTCGACCTGGTCCCGGACGAGGCGAAATATGCGGGCGCCTGGGCACATCTGCTCGACCCCGCCTCGCTCGCCGGCAAGGCGGGCATGCGCACGGTCGAGGCCAATTACGAATATTATATGCGGCAATATCGCTATCTGGGCGATGCGCGCGAATGCCAGTGGAACGGCCCGATCTGGCCCTATCAGACGACCCAGGTGCTGATCGCCATGGCCAACCTGCTCGACCATCACCGCGAGCAGGGGCCGGTCAGCCGCAGCGATTATATGCGCCTGCTGCGCCAATATACCGCGCTCCATTATCAGGGGAACCGGCTGGACCTGGAGGAGGATTATGATCCCGAGACCGGCAAGCCGATCGTCGGTCTGGACCGCAGCCATCATTATTTCCATTCGGGCTATAATGACCTGATCCTGGGCGGGCTGGTCGGCATCCGCCCGCGCGCCGACGATATGCTGGAGGTGAACCCGCTGCTCCCCGATGCTGGCGATCCGCAGGCGCTGGCCTGGTTCCGGGCGCAGGACGTGCCCTATCATGGCCATCGCATCGCCGTGACCTGGGACGCCGACGGCAGCCATTATGGCCGGGGCAAGGGGCTGTCGGTCGAGGTCGACGGCAAGGAAGTCGCCCGGCGCGAGACGCTAGGCCGGATCGAGCTGCCGATAGCGCGCGTCGCCAATGCGCCCGTGGCCCGGCCGATCAACCGTGCGGTGCAACTGGTACGCAGCCAGTTCCCAATGGGCAGCGCATCGAGCAACAGCGACCCCGAAAATGTCCATGACGCGATCGACGGGCGCACCTGGTTCTTCCCCGAACTGCCCAATGGCTGGTCCTCGGCGCCGGGCAAGGCGGAACAATGGTACGCCATCGACCTGGGCAGGCCCACCGCCCTGTCCCGCACTGAACTGGCCTTCTTCGCCGACGGCCGGCAATTCGCGACGCCTGCCAGCTATCGCCTGCAGGCGATGGTCGATGGCCGCTGGCAGGACATCGCCACGCCAAAGGGCGCGCCGCTTGCCAACGGCATCAGCACCTTGCGCTTCCCCATGCTGCAGGTCAGCAAGGTGCGAGTCCTGATGCGCCCCTCCGGCGCCCGGGCCGTGCGGCTGGTGGAGTTCAAGCTCTTCGAGACCTGAGCACTGCTCTCCTCCAGGCATATCGTAACGCCTCCCAAACGGATCGTCGCGCCTGCGACAAAGCTGTGTTAGGGCTCGCCGGCGAGGCGGGCCTGCATGGGCCGTCAAATTAGAACAAAGGGCGTGCTTTTGTGACGGCTGGCGAGCCTCCGTTCCGGTTCCGATTACTCGGCGATTTTCGGCTGATCGACGATATGGACGGCATCGACTGTACGCCGCGAAGCCGCAAAAGCTGTGCAATACTGGCATATCTCGCCCTGGAACCCGACCGCCGTGCCAGCCGCGAGCGACTGGTCGGCCTGCTCTGGAGCGATCGCGGCGAGGAACAGGCGCGGGCGAGCCTACGCCAGGCCCTGACCGAATTGCGCAACCATCCCAGCGCGCCGGCGATCCGGATCGAGCGACGTGATCTCCATTTGATCGAAGAGCGCTTTTCCAGCGACATCGGCCGGTTGTTGCACTGCGCCGCTGCGTCAGACCTCACCGCCCTTGCCCAGGCGCTTGATGGCGCAGGCGGCCCGATCCTCGATGGTCTGGAAGGACTGGATCGCAGCTTTGACGACTGGTTGTTCGTCGAACGGCAGCGGTGGCGCGAACGGATCGTCCAGGATGTATTGAATGCGGTCGAATATGCCGGCAAACCCGCCGATCTCGATGTATGCCGCAACATATTGACCGCATTGCAACGACTGGACACAGGCGATGAACGGATCGCCCGGCTGGGTATGGCGCTGGACCAGCGCGCGGGCGACCATGCCGCGCTTCACCGCCGCTATCGCCAGTTGGAGGCCGGACTGCGGCGCGATCTGGACGCCCCGATTTCGTCCGACACGGAAAGGCTGTTCCGCGAGCTGACGACCGTCGGACCAGTCGCCGTCCGCACGGCAAACACACCCGCACAGCCCAGCAGCGCTCCGTTCACAAGACCAGGCGTCGAACCACCTATCCTTGTCATTTCCCCCTTCACCCTGATCGGGGATGGCGGTGCGGACGGCGCACTGCTGACCGGTATCTGCCATGACGATCTGCAGACCGCATTGGGCTGCATGCGCGACCTGCGTGTCCTGTCGGTCGAGGCGCCGTCCGCCGAACGGATGAAGGCCGCCACCTCCGCATCAATCGCCAGCTATGCGCTGGACGGGTCGGTGCGCGCCGACGGCGATGGCTGGCGTATCAATCTGCGCATGACGCGCATCGACAGCGGCTTCCTGGTCTGGACGCGCCAGTTGACCGTGCGTCAGGCCGAACTGATGCCCGCCATCGACGATCTGGTCGCGCGCATTGCCGGTGCCATTCTGCCAGTGGTGGAACGCGACGTTGGCCGATTGATGGAAGGCAGCACGCCCTGCGAATCATCCGCCTATCCGCTTTATTTCGCGGCCCGCACGACATTATTAGGCGCGACGAGCCTGGCCGACGTCCGCGCCGGGGCCGACCTGCTGGAACGCGCCATCGTACAGGATTCGCGGCTCATCAACGCCTATCTGCAGCTGGCCCGTCTCTACAATACCGACTTCATGCAGCTGATGGCCGGGCATGATCCGGCGCCGCTGCGTGCCCGCGCCTTCGACCTGTGCACGCATGCGGTGGCGCTTGAACCGACCCATGGCGGGGTCCAGTCACGGCTCGCCTGGTGCTATCTGCGGCGGGGCGATGTGCGCCAGGCCATGCAGGGCTTCATGGCCGCACTGGACATGACGCCATTCCATGCCGACGGCCTTAACGAAATAGGCTTCGGCCTTATCCATCTGGGCGCGATGGATGATGCGCACCGGCTGATCGCGCGCGCCTTTGAACTCAATCCCTTTCCGTCCGACGAATATTTTTCCGACCTCGCCGTCTTCTTTGCTCTGGCAGGTGATCATGATGCGGCAGAAGGACAGTTCGAGATCGGTCGAAACCCCTCCATCCATTATCTGGCGGTGCGTGCCGCCAATCTGGCCATGCTGGGCCGCAAGGCCGAGGCGCAGGCCCTGGTCGAGCAATTGCGCACCCGCTTCCACGCTATCTGGCAAGGAACACAGCCGCCGCGCGACGGCGATCTGGTTACGACCATCCTGCAGTTCCTGCCACTGCAGGGCGCACGGGAACGAAGCCTGCTTCTCGATGGCCTCGAACGGGCCGGGCTGCATGTTAGTCCGGATTAACCTCCGCCCGCAGGCTGCGCAGAAAGAAAGTCTGCGGCGGCGGCGCCACCTGCGGTGGTGTGACCGGACGGGCGATCGCGTCCACCAATGCCTCGGCATCGTCGCGCTTGAGGCTCAACCTCTGGTCGATCATGGCCGGCACCCGTCCCGTCTCCTGCCTGAAGGCATTGAACAATGTCGCCCAGGTCCGATCGCGAAAATTGGCCCGCCGCGCCAACCGTAACAGCAGCACTCGGTCCGCATCGGCGACCGACGCCTGCCCGATCGCATGTTCGGCATCGACCAAAGCCAAAGTCAGGGCGCGATGGCCCAGCGCCGCGGGCGCGTGGCTCACCATCACGGCATCGTCCCGCTCGATCCGCCCGGCCAGATACTCCTGCGCGATCTTCCCGATTGGAATCATGCCCAGCGGCGCCAGTTCGGCGGCACGCAAGGCACCCAGGCTGGCTGCGCCAAAGACCGCCACACCCAATGCCATCGCCTGGATAATTTCCTTGTGCCAAACGGAAGGCGCTGTTTCAAACAGCCCGTCAATCAGGCCGATCACGACATAGCCGTCATGCGCGGCGCGCAGGATATCCCCCCGCCGCGCCGGTCCGCGCACGACCACATGCTCAGGCACCGGTCGGACAGAGCCGGCCAGGCTGGGTCCGGCAAAGACGATCGTCCGAACATTCATGCCGCGCCCCCCGGTTGCGCCCCGGCCCCCGCTGATGTGGGACGGTCATGATCGCCAAAACCGGGCACCAGCAGCTTGACCACGTCGATGCCGATGTCCGCACGGGTCAGATCGACGCAAGCCACCGCCGGCAGGCTCTGTTCCGCGCACCGCTCCAGCATCCAGGCCAGATCCGCCTCGCTATCCCGGTGGCTGTGGGACGGCACGCTCGACCAGGGGCGCCGGGCCGGGGCGAAGTCCAGCATCGACAGCATGAAGCCCGTCCGCTGTTCCCCTGCCTCGATATAGCGGGTCGGATCAATATCGTCGCGCGCGCCGGCAATCAGCGCCGCACGGGTCTGGGCCGCCTCGCAAATCGCGCGGGCCAGGGCGACGCCCGCATCGGGATGGCAGCCCGCGCCCATCGCCGGCGGCAGCACAACCGTCCGGGCGGCGCCCAGTTCGATGATCGAACAGCCGATCACCGCAACGCCGGTGGGGCCGGTCATATCCCATAGCGAAAGCGAAAATCCCGCCCGTCGCACGCGCGCGATCAGCCATCGCCCCAATCGATCCGTGATGCTATCCACATCCAGCGCACTCGCACGCCGGGCGCGTGGCCCCCGTTCCAGCCAACGCGCATGGCCATCGCGCTCGATCGCCTCGCACAGGGCGGATACGCGGGCCTCGGCAAGGCTATTGCCCGATGCCAGGCCATTGCTGTTGGGCCAAAGGTCGGACTCCGGCACGATCGTGAAATCCATCGATACCAGCCCGTGCGGAACACGCAGCGGCCGGCCCGACAACAGGTCTACCCCGTCTACCCAGCCACGCGCGCGCGCCGGATCGAAGCGCGATGCCTGTTGGTCGGCTTGCGTCATGCCCGACCAAAGTCGGGCTTCGCCATCGTTGGGAACCGCATGGCTCGTCGGCCGACAGGTTTCGGCATGATGGAGTTCGATCGCCTCCATCAACGCCGAGACGCGCGCAGCGTCTGGCGTGGCCCCCTTTCCCTGCGAAACGGACAGCGAAAGTGACAGAGGGCGCACCGCCTGGAAAACCGGAATGCCGATCCGGTCGAGGCCCGTAATGTCCGCAAGCCGGGTTACACCTAACGCGCGGGCCACAGGAGCGACCCGCGCGAGGGTATCTGCCGGTCGGCGCGAGCGATGCGCGCCGCGCCGAAACGGCTTCATGCGAAATCGGGGCGGCCGGATCCGATATCAGCGAAATAGGCGCGGGTCGCACGCTGCTGATCCGGCATGGCAACCGCTTCGAGCTTGGGCTGCCCCTCAGCAAATAACGGTTCAATACCGGCGAGCGCGGCCTGCGCTTCAGCACTATCGTCCGTGGCATCCAGATAATGGATCTGATCGACGAAGGCATAGCCGATCAGCTTGGTCGGATCAGCCGGGTCCGTCAGCTTGATGACATAATTGGCTTCGGATTCGTAGGATTCAGCCATAAAATACCCCCTATGGTCAGCATGGAACAATCAATTACGGGATCGAAATAACCGAGTTTGCAAGGACCATAAAGAAAGGCCCGTGCCAACGGTCAAATATTCACGCATAGCCAAAAGGTTCGGCCGATCGCTTCACATACATCGCCTTGCCGTTCGGGCTGACCGATACACCCCAATATAGTGCATCCGTTCGGCCCGGATCGATCGAAATGCGTACATCCTTTCCGGGCAGTTCGACCTGCACCGGATCATTTCCTGCAGGCAGGTTGAGTTCCAGCGTGTGGGCGAGGCCAAGCTGCGTGCGGGTCTTCACATGATCCAGCCAGTGAACCAGACGATCGCCCACGGAAATGCGGACGCTATCGTCCTTGAATCCTTCCTGCAGGGCCAGCATGATCTTGCGGTCGTCGGACATTGCGTAATCCTTCTGCTTGAATTGGAATCTCCCACCCAGCAGCGCTCAGGCCGCATGGGCGTCGCTGGCTATTCAGATGCTCATGCCATTGGCCTTGTCGGCCAGGATGCGCCTCATATCCTGGCTAAGCGCGAACCCTCTCAGCGCCTCGGTCGATCGGCTCGTGTCCAATGCCAGCGCACCGTCCTGCACGGCAGGCACAGGCCCGCCGTCGGTCGCCCGGGCGAGCTTGGGCGCCTCGCGCAGGAAGCGCGTATGGCCGACCGCGTTGACGAGTGCATCGGCACCGCCCTCCGTCGCGATCGCCAGCAAGTGGCGCGCTTCCTTGAGATCGGCCTGATATACATCGACCCTGCGCGCCCCGGCCGCAGGCGTTTGCCCAGGCTTGGCCGCGTCATCGACCTGCAACAGCTTATATTCGTCAGCCAGTGGTCCCGCGAGCGCCATGGCGGCCTGCCGGGCTGCGGGATGATGACGCATGCGGGCCGCCGCCTGCAGCACATCCACCACGGCCCCAACGCCGCGTGTCCCGCTGACGGCCAATACCTGGCCGACCTGGGCGGTGAACATATCCTGGGCCAGCTTCTCCTCGTCCCGATGGAGAGGCGGCTCGACCTTGATCTCCAGAGCATTGGACAAGACCGACCGGCCGTCGATCACGAGCATGGCCTGCACCAGGTAACGCCCAGGCTCGGCCATGTCCCATCCGTTGCGGCCGGCGCCGATCAACAGGCTATCATACAGCGCTTCACCTGGACCCAGGATGATTTCAAGGCTTTCCCCGCAATGGCGGGAATAAGGCGACCACTGACGGGCCGGCCGGCCATCCTTTTTGATGATGAGGGTCAGCCCATCCCGTTCAGACAGGCGTGCCGCCGACGCCAGCCTGGGCCGGCCGGCGCGATTGACGAGCGCCATCTCCACGACGGGCGGCAGAAGGAAGGGCAGTCGATTGTCCCGGAAATTGGTCGAGAGAGTCAGCGCAAATTCTTCATTCCGATCCATCTCGATCCGTTCAAATCCGTGACCATCGAACCAGTCGGCATTCCCCATCTGCACGAACCGATCCGGCGCGTGCCGCATGAACAGCAATTCCGGATCGGAAAAGCGGAACGCGAAATCCGCGAAAAATGCCGCCTGGCCGCCCGCGACCGCATAGGGATAGTTCATGAAGCTGCGCGCTTCAGGATCGTTGGGGAGCGGAATCCAGGGGGTGCCCAGCGCCGCCTGCCAGCCATGGGCCAGACTGAAAGCGTGTCCCACCTCATGCGCGGCGGTCCAGAACCGCATACGCTCGATCCAAGCGGCCGCGCCGGGATCTCCCGCCGGTGGGTTCGCAATGAAAGCATCGGTAAAGATCGCCGTGCCCCGCCGATGATCCGCCCCGATATCATCGAACATGATACCGCCAAGGCTATCGCCCTGAACATGGAGCGAGGCGAACAGCACCCACAGCGACCATTGCGGCTTGTCGGCGAAGCGCGACCAATAGATTTGCATCGCATCATGCAATTCCTGATCGGTCCAGCGCTGATCGGCTCCGCCCGCCCCCAGCGGGATCGTCCCGCCCTGGGGCGATGCACTGATATTGAAGCCGGCACGCCGATAGACGGTCTCCAGACTCAGCGTCTCCTGCTCCAATGTCGCGGGACGATTGGGATGCCCATGCGTGTCGATTTCCGTCACCCTGGTCGCCCCGGCCACGGTGTCATATTCAAATTCACCAGGGTGAAAATAGCTGGATGCAAAGTCATAGTGGCGCATGAAGCTGGCGGCACCACCGCCCGAAAAGATCGCTTCGACCTTGCGCTGGACGCTCAGGAGGCTCTTCGTCACCTTGATCGTGACATGCGTGTGCGGAATGGCATTGCTGTTGCCAGCCTTGAACCAGATTGGCCCGGCATAGCTGTCAGGCCCTGTTTTAGTCAGCGTGGCTACCCAGTTTGCGACAGGGCCAAACGCCCCGGCACGCGCGCCACTGACGGCCATTTGCGGATAGCGGCCATCAACATCCAGCCGTAACTCCTCACGCGTGTATAACGTCAACGCATTGATATCGTCATCGAAGATGTCGTCGAGCGGCCAGCGCTGGTCGGCCTCTGCCCAAGGCCTGGAAAGCGGCTGCGGGATCGGACGCATCGGCGCCCGCATCGACCGGGAGAAGCTGTACAGGCCGCTGGCATGCACCAAAAGCGGAGGAAGGGATGCCGTCTGCAATGACAGGCCGAGCTCAAAGGGGACGAAATCTGCGGCAGGCAAATCGTCACCGTCAAGATCGGCGGAATCGAAATCGGCTGTCATCATTCCCTCCTTACGGCGTGCGCCGCACTCGCAGGACGGGAATGGCATGGTCAGTGTGAGGACAACCGCGAACGCAGCGTGAAAAAAACGTCAATCCGTCAGGTCGGGCTGTCCCGGAATATGGAGCGGCACAGAAAGATCGCCCCGGTCCCGGCCGCCATCGCCGCATGGAGCAGCCAGAATTGCGGTCCCGTCAGTACGGCATAGAAGCCCCCTACCCATCCCGCGATGATATTGCCGAAGAAGAAAATCAGATAATATAGGCCCATGCCCCGCCCAGCGAGCGACGCCGGCGCAAGCCGCGTGAACATGGCCAGGCTGACCGGCAGGATGTGAGCGAAGCCGATGCCGTTGAGCAAATGGAAGGATAGCGCCCACAACAGCGAAACCCGTCCATCTGGTCCGGCCAGCGACGCCGCCAATGCCAGACAGAGCATCCCACCGGTGGAGAAAATCGATCCAATCGCAATCTTGGCCACCTCATCAGGTTCATGGCGGTAACGGCCGTACCAACGATAGAAAAAAGGCAAACCAGCGAGAAGTGCGAGCCCCAGCCCCGCATCCAGCGCGACCAGCCAACTGGTCGGCATGCGCATGCCGGCAATGCCGAAGGCGAAATGCTGATCGCCCCATAACAGATAAGCGTTGAATATCTGATTGTTCGGGACGATTGCCACGGCAAATACCGGAACCAGCAGGATCAGCAGGATCAACCGCCGGCGATCCTGCCGCATTGGTGCGCCCCTATCTGCCCTTCCCCGCTGATCTCTGCTATCGGCGGGCAGGTAGGTGCGACCGGCCCAATAGATGAGAGTGGCCACCAGCATGCCGATCCCCGCGGCGGCGAAGCCATAATGCCAGCCCCAGCGTTCGGCGAGTGTGCCGATCACCAGCGGCGCCGCGATCAGCCCGAGATTGATGCCGAGATAGTAAAGCTGGAAGGCCCCGGCGCGGCGCTGGTCATGCGGCGCATAGAGCGCGCCCACCTGACTGGCGAGATTGCCCTTGAACATGCCGCTGCCCAGCACCAGCAACAGCAGGGCGAACAGGAAGGTGGCCTGGATCGCCATCAGGAAATGACCGGCCATCATCGTCAATGCGCCCAGTAGTACCGTACGATGCCGCCCGAGCAGCCGATCGGCCAGCAGCCCACCCAGGATCGGCGTCACATAAACGCTGGCGAAATAGGTGCCGACGATCGCGGACGCCAGCGGCTGGCCATCCAGCCCACCATAAAGGCGACGGAAAGCGGCAAAGAAAAGCACGCCATCGCTCTGTCCCGGCTGCAGAAGATGCTTGACCAGATAGAGGGCCAGCAGCGACTGCATGCCATAATAGGAAAAACGCTCCCATGCCTCGGTAAAGAGCAGATAGGCCAGGCCGCGCGGATGGCCCAGGAAGGCGCGATCGCTCTCGATCACGGCTGCGCGCCCGGCCCCTTGTAGATGACGCCGTCCTTCATCACGAAGCCGACCTGGCGCAGCACGCCGATGCTGCGGGTCGGATCGCCCTCGACCGCGACGAGATCGGCCAGCAGACCCGGCTTCACCGCGCCCAGCCGGTCGGCAATCCCGATCAGGACCGCATTACCGCTGGTTGCCGCGACCAGCACATCCAGCGGCGCCATGCCGGCGGCGGCCATCAATTCCGCCTCGCGCGCATTGTCGCCATGGGCAAAGACGCCGACATCGCCGCCTACGCACATCGCCACGCCTGCCGCCCGCGCGCGCGCAAAGGCCTGGCGCGATTCCGTCACTGCGGCGGGCGCGGGTTCACTGCCGTCCCAGCCGCGATAGCGCGCGATGGCATCGGACGCCGCCAAGGTCGGGCAATAGCCGACAGCATGCGCCTTCATCAGCGCAAAGGTCGCGGCGCTGCCCTCATAGCCATGCTCGATCGTGTCGACCCCGGCCAGGATCGCCCGGCGCATCCCCTCATCGGTGGCGGCATGGGCCGCGACCTTGCGGCCGGCGCTGTGCGCAGCCTCGATCGCCGTCGCCATTTCCGCCTGGGTGAAGGTCGGCCGGCTCGGCTCGCCCTTGCCCCAACGATAATCGGCATAGAGTTTCACGACGTCGGCGCCTGCCGCGATCTGCCGCCGCGCCGCCGTCACCAGATCGGGACCGCCGGCCTCCTCCGCGCCCAGCGGCACGACGACGCCCGGCTCGAAACCGCGCGGGCCATAGGCGCCCGGCGCCACCAGCGCCCGCGTCGCGACCAGCATGCGCGGCCCCGCTATGATCCCTTGTTCGATCGCCTGCTTGAGGCCGACATCGGCATAGCCCGCCCCTTCGGTGCCCAGGTCGCGCACGGTGGTGAAGCCCGCCATCAGCGTCGCCCGTGCCGACACCGTAGCCCGTGCGGTGCGCAGCGCCAGCGGCTCGTGCAGCACCTGATCGTCCCAGCTTGTCTCGTTATAGGGGTGCAGGAAGAGGTGAGAATGCCCCTCGATCAGGCCCGGGAGCAGGGTCTTGCCGGACAGGTCGATGACGGTCGTACCGGAAGGGGCATCGATCCCCGGTCCGGCGGCCTCGATCCGGTTGCCGCGCACCAGCACCGCCCATCCGCGATGCGACGTCGCGCCATCGAACACGGCATCGGGGCGCAGCAGATAGAGCGCCGGCGCGGCCTCCTCCGCCCCGGCCGGCATCGGCGCGACGAACAGAAAGGCCAGCAGGATCAAAAGCCTGTGCATCGATATCATTCCCCTTGGCGGAGGCTGCTTGCGCCGCCCCGCCCCCTTCACTACTCCCCTCTCTATGACGAAATTCCTGCCGTGCGCCACCTCCCTTGCGGGGGTCCTGGTCGCTCTTGCCGCCTGCCCCGTTCTTGCCCAATCCCCGTCGGCGCTCTCGCCGGCCAAGGTCACCATCACCCGCGACCAGTGGGGCATCGCCCATGTCCATGGCGCGACCGATGCCGACGCGGTGTTCGGCATGGTCTATGCCCAGGCCGAAGACGACTTCAACCGCATCGAGACCAATTATCTGGTCAATCTTGGCCGCCTTGCCGAAGCCGAGGGCGAGAAGGCGATCTGGCAGGATCTGCGCCAGCGCCTGTTCATCGATCCCGCCCGGCTGCAGGCCGATTATGCCCGCAGCCCGGCCTGGCTCAAGAAGCTGATGCAGGCCTGGGCCGACGGCCTCAATTATTATCTGTCGACCCATCCGATGGTGAAGCCGCGCGTCATCACCCGGTTCGAGCCGTGGATGGCGCTGAGCTTTACCGAAGGCAGCATCGGCGGCGATATCGAACGGGTGCCGCTGACCCAGCTACAGGCCTTTTACGAGAAGAAGCCGGTCGCGCTCTCCATGCTGGAACAGGGCCTGGCCTATCGCGAGCCGCAGGGATCGAACGGCTTTGCCATCGCGCCGTCACGAACGGAAGGCGGCCATGCGCTGCTGATGATCAACCCGCACACCAGCTTCTTCTTCCGATCCGAACTGCAGATGAGCAGCGACGAGGGGCTGGACGCCTATGGCGCCGTCACATGGGGTCAGTTCTTCATCTATCAGGGCTTCAACCGTCATATCGGCTGGATGCACACGTCGAGCGGCATCGACAATGTCGACGAATTTGCCGAAACGATCGTGCCGCAGGGCGATCGTCTCTTTTACCGCTATGGTAAGGAATTGCGCCCGGTCATCGAAAAGACCATCGCCATTTCCTATCGTACCGAAGACGGCAAGCTCACCCAGCGCGCCTTTACCGGCTACTCCACCCATCATGGCCCGATCGTCCGGACCGAGGGCGACAAGTGGATTGCCTTCGCGCTGATGAACAAGCCGGTGCCGGCGCTGGAGCAGAGCTATCTGCGCACCAAGACCAGCGATTATGCCAGCTTCCTGAAGGTCGCGGAGAATAAGGCGAACAGCAGCAACAACACGCTGCTGGCCGACGACAAGGGCGAGATCGCCTATCTCCACCCGCAATTCGTGCCGATCCGCGACGATCGTTTCGATTATACCAAGCCGGTCGACGGCAGCGATCCGGCGACCGACTGGCGCGGGCTGCACGACCTGTCGAGCCTGCCACAGGCAGTGAACCCCAAGGGCGGCTGGGCGATGAACACCAATAACTGGCCCTGGACCGCGGCCGGTGCGGACAGCCCCAAGCGCGAGGCCTTTCCCCGCTACATGGACCAGGCCGGCGAAAATCCGCGCGGCCCCCATGCGCAGATCGTCCTGTCGGCCAATGACCGCTTCACCCTCGATAGCCTGATCGGTGCGGCCTATGATCCCTATCTGACCGGCTTTGCCCGGCTGGTGCCCGGCCTGATCGCCGCGCAGGACAGAGCGCAGGACGGGGCGCCCGATCCCGCGCTGGCCGACGCGGTGCAGAGCCTGCGCGGTTGGGACTATAAATGGAGCCTGACCTCGACCCAGACCTCGCTCGCGGTGTTCTGGGGCGAGGCGCTGTGGAAGGCGGTAGCGCCGGCCGCCAAGGAAGCGGGCCTGTCGACCATCGACTATATGGCGACCCGCGCGACCGATGCGCAGAAGCTGGCGGCGCTGCGCGAGGCGGTCGAGCGGCTGACCGCCGATTTCGGCAGCATCGCCGTGCCCTGGGGCGAGATCAACCGCTACCAGCGCAATGACGGCGCGATCGTCCAGACGTTCGACGATGCCAAGCCCAGCACCCCCATCCCCTTTGCCTCGTCGCAATGGGGATCGCTCGCTGCCTTCGGCGCGGTGCGCTATCCGGGGACGAAGCGCTATTATGGCACGAAGGGCAACAGCTTCGTCGCGGCGGTCGAGTTCGGGCCGAAGGTCGTCGCCCGCGCGGTCAGCGCCGGCGGCGAGAGCGGCGATCCCAAGTCGCCCCATTTCGCCGACCAGGTCGACCTCTATGCCAGGGGCGATCTGCGCCCGGTCTATTTCTACCCCGAAGATATCAAGGCCCATGCCGTCCGCAGCTACCGGCCCGGCGAATAAGGACATGATGATGAAGACTGCCCGCCTTGCGGCGCTGATTGCCTGCACCCTGCCCTTCGCCGCGATGGCCCAGCCGCCCAAAGCGGCGGAGGAAGCCGTGCTCTACAGCGGCGCGACCATCATCGACGGCACCGGCGCGGCGCCGCGCGGCAATCAGGACATGCTGGTGCGCGGCGAGCGGATCGTCGCGCTGGCGCCGCATGGCAGCCTGCCCGCCGCCGATGTCGCGGGCGCGCGGCAGGTCGATCTGGCCGGCCGCTATGTCATCCCCGGCCTGATCGACAGCCATGTCCATATGGCAACCCCGCCCAACGCCACCCAAGCCAAGGCGATGCTGCGCCGCAATCTCTATGGCGGGGTGACGGCGGTGCGCGACATGGCCGACGATCTGCGCTCGGTCGGCGAACTGGCACGCGAGGCACGGATGGCGGAGATTCCTGCGCCCGACATCTATTATGCCGCGATCATGGCCGGCCGCCCCTTCTTCGCCGATCCGCGCGTCGCTGCCGCCAGCCAGGGGGTGACGCCGGGCACCGCGCCCTGGATGCAGGCGATCGACGACAAGACCGATCTCAAGGAAGCCATCACCCTGGCGCGCGGCACATCGGCCAGCGCGATCAAGGTCTATGCCGACCTCACCCCGCGCCAGGTGAAAGCCGTGACCGCCGCCGCCCATCGCCAGCATATGCTGGTCTGGGCGCATAGTGCAGTCTTCCCCACGCGCCCGGCCGACGTGATCGCCGCCGGGCCGGACGCGATCAGCCATGTCTGCTATCTCGCCTATCAGCGCGAGCCGGTGATGCTGGCGGCGTATGAGGACCGGACGCCGGTGCATGAAAATCTGCTGGCGCCGGGCGATGATGATCCGGTGATGGCCGACCTGTTCCGCGCGATGCTGAAACAGGGCACGATCCTCGACGCGACCGGCGCGCTGTTCGTGAAATATGAGGCGAAGCGCAAGGCCGATCCCAAGGCCAAGCCGCTGCGCTGCACCGGCGACCTCACCACCCGCCTCACCCGCCAGGCGTGGAAGATGGGCGTCCCCATCTCCACCGGCACCGATTTCGTCGGCGAGGTCGACGAGCAATGGCCGTCCGTCCATGAGGAACTGTTCTTCCTTGCCCGCAATGTCGGCATGCCGCCGGTCGAGGTTATCCGCGCCGCCACACTGGTCGGCGCGCAGGCCGCGGGTCAGGGCAAGGAGATGGGATCGATCGAGACGGGCAAGCTCGCCAATTTCGTGGTGCTGAAAAGCGATCCCATCGCCGACATCGCCAATATCCAGACGATCGAGACGGTGGTGAAGCGCGGCAAGGCCTATGCGCGCACCGCCTATGTACCGGTGACCAAGGAAGAAATGGGGGACGACGAATGAAGCTCGATCGGCGCAATTTCATGGGCGTGTCGGCCGCGATGCTGGCGGCGAGCGGCGCGCGCGCGACAGGCGCGGACGCCGACCCGATCAAGGACATGATCGTCATCAATGCGCTCGGTGGCCTGGGCGATCCCAACCAGCCCGCCGACACGCTGGTCCCGCAGTTCAGCCCGCGCGTGCTGGCGGAAGCCCATGCCTCCGGCCTGACCGCCGTCAACATCACCATCGGCTATGTCTCCGGATCGGACGACCCGTTCGTACAGAGCGTGCGCGAAGTCGCAGAAACCGATGCGCAGGTGCGCGCCAACAGCCGCGACCTCCTGAAGATCCTGACCGCCGCCGACATCCGCCGCGCCAAGGCGGAGGGCAAGGTCGGCCTGATCTATGGTTTCCAGAATGGCGCGATGATGGGCCAGGATGCCAGCCGGGTCGACATTTTCGCCAATCTGGGCGTGCGCATCTTCCAGCTAACCTACAATCCCGCCAACCAACTGGGCGACGGGTCAATGGCGCCGGGCAATCGCGGCCTCACCCCGTTCGGGCGCGAGGTCGTTGCGCGCTGCAATGCGCAGCGGGTGATGGTCGACCTGTCGCACAGCGGCGAGCAGACCTGCCTGGAGGCCGCACGCATTTCCAAACAGCCAATCTCGATCAATCACACCGGTTGCCGTGCGGTCACCAACCTGCCGCGCAACAAGACCGACGCGGAACTGAAACTGGTCGCCGATCGCGGCGGCTTCATCGGCATCTATTTCATGCCCTTCCTCGACCTGTCGGGCCATGCCCGTGCCGAGCATGTCGTCGCCCATATCGACCATGCAGTGAAGCTGTGCGGCGAAGATCATGTCGGCATCGGCACCGACGGCACTGTGACGCAGATCGATGACCTCAAGGCCTATGAGGCGGTGCTGGCCAAGGAGATTGCGCGGCGGCAGGCGGCCGGGATCAGCGCCAAGGGCGAACGGCCCGACACCTATCCCTTCGTCGTCGACCTGCGCGGCCCGGACCAGTTCCGCAAGCTCGCCGGGCTGCTGCGCGCCAAGGGCTATTCGACGGCCCGTATCGAGAAGATATTGGGCGGCAATTTCCTGACCTATGCCGAGACCATCTGGGGTAGCTGATCGTCCAGAACGGTCTTGCGAAAGACCTGCCCCGTCACCGACAACTCGCGATGATGGATCATCCATAGCGAGCTGGTGACGGGAGTGGTGAAGCGGCGGTTGACGACATTGTCGACATGCAGCCGCGCCATTGAGCGCGCGATCACCGTCGGGCCGAAACCGGCCGAGACGAGGCCCAGCAAGGTCGCCAGACTGCGCGCCTCATGCGCGATCCGCGGCACAAAACCGGCCGCTTCGCACTGGGCGAAAAAATGTTCGGTGAAGCCCGCCCCATTGGGCGCGCCGTAGAGGACCAGCGGCTCGCCGGCGAGGTCCGTGATGTTCGGGTCCTCCGTCCGCAGCGCCAACGGATGATCGTCGCGCAGCGCCAGCAGCATATCCTCGGTCAACAGACAGTGCGACACCATGTCTTCAGGCAGCGCTGGCGGCAGGAAATCGCGGACCAGGCCGATGTCTAGCTGGCGGTTGCGCACATTCTCGATCTGCTCGTCGCGTCCCTGTTCGCGCAGGATCAGCTCGACATGGGGATAGGCCTGGCGAAAGCGGTAGAGGGCGCTCGCGATCTGCGGTACGAACGGGCCGGATGCGGTGAAGCCCAAGCCCAGATGGCCGATCTCACCCCGTTGCGCCCGGCGCGCGGTCTGGCTGGCGCGATCGGCCTGCTGCAACGTCGCCCGTGCCTCCGGCTCGAACAGCCGCCCCGCTTCGGTCAGGCGGACGCGGCGGCTGGTGCGGTCGAACAGGCGCACGCCCAGTTCCTCCTCCAGCGACCGGATCTGCTGGCTGAGCGGCGGCTGCGAAATGCCCAGGCGCAGCGCGGCACGGCCGAAATGCATTTCCTCGGCAACGGTCAGGAAATAGCGGAGATGGCGGAGGTCCATTGATCCATTCGTTTGATGTATCGATCATGCCATATTATATATTAGACGCAGAATGTCCAAGGGCGCATGGCCCAGCGCGGATGTGGCGGTGGTCCTCATCGTCCCATGGCATTGTGCGCGGATTCGCCCCCGATCCCGCTGCGCAAACAGGCTTGCTGGATTGCCGTCACATTCATGAATGCCCTTCATAGGCTCATGCCGCCTGATGCTCTGGCAACCTGGCTGCAGAACCCGTAAACTAGGGGCATTCCTTCAGGAGAGGCGCTAAATTTTCGCACCCCCGGTATCGTTCCGCCGGGCGTTGCGCCCGGGAGTCGTGAATGATCGGTATCGTCAAGGTTGCCCTGCATCGCCCATTGACCTTCATTGTCATGGCGATCCTGATCGCGATCGTGGGCATCCTGTCCGCCGCGCGCACCCCGGTCGACATGTTCCCCAATATCCGCATCCCGGTGATCGCGGTCGCCTTCCAATATGCCGGCCTGTCGCCCGAAGACATGTCGACCCGGATCGTCGGCCCCTATGAGCGCGTGCTGACCACCACGGTCAACGATATCGAGCATATCGAAAGCCAGTCGCTGCAGGGCATTGGCGTCATCAAGATCTATTTCCAGCCCGGTGCCGACATCCGCACCGCCACCGCGCAGGTGACGTCGATCTCGCAGACCGTGCTGCGCCAGATGCCGCCGGGCGTCACCCCGCCGCTGATCCTGAACTATAGCGCATCGACGGTGCCGATCCTGCAGCTGGCGCTGTCGGGCAAGGGCCTGTCCGAACAGCAATTGTTCGACCTTGGCCAGAACCAGATCCGGCCGCAGCTGGTGACCATCCCGGGCCTTGCCATGCCCTTCCCCTCGGGCGGTAAGCAGCGTCAGGTGCAGATCGACCTCAACCCGCTGGCGCTCCAGTCCAAGGGGCTGTCGGCGCAGGATGTCGGCAACGCCATCGCCGCGCAGAACCAGATCAACCCCGCCGGCTTCGTCAAGATCGGCGCGACCCAATATAGCGTCCGCCTGAACAACGCACCGGAATCGATCGCCGCGCTCAACGACCTGCCGGTCAAGGTGGTGAACGGCGCGACCATCTACATGCGCGACGTCGCCTATGTCCGCGACGGCGCCGGCCCGCAGCAGAATATCGTCCATGTGGAAGGCAGCCGTTCGGCCCTGCTGACCGTGCTGAAAAATGGCAGCACCTCCACCCTCGCCATCGTCGATGGCGTGAAGCAGGCGCTGCCGAAGATTTCGGCCACCCTGCCAGACACGCTCAAGATCCTGCCGATCGGCGACCAGTCGCTGTTCGTGAAGGCCGCAGTCGAGGGCGTCATCCATGAAGGCGCGATCGCCGCCGCGCTCACCTCGCTGATGATCCTGCTATTCCTGGGTTCGTGGCGCTCGACCGTCATCATCGCGCTCTCGATCCCGCTCGCCATCCTGGCGGCGATCGCGGCACTGGCGATGTTCGGCCAGACCCTCAACGTCATGACGCTGGGCGGCCTCGCTTTGGCGGTCGGCATCCTGGTCGACGACGCGACCGTGACGATCGAGAATATCAACTGGCACCTGGAACAGGGCAAGGGCGTGATCGAGGCGATCCTGGACGGCGCGGCACAGATCGTGACGCCGGCCTTCGTCTCGCTGCTGTGCATCTGCATCGTGTTCGTGCCGATGTTCTTCCTGCCCGGTGTCGCCGGCTTCCTGTTCGTGCCGATGGCGCTGTCGGTGGTGTTCGCGATGATCGCGTCCTTCATCCTGTCGCGCACCCTGGTGCCGACCATGGCGATGTATCTGCTCAAGCCGCACCATGTCGGCGACGAGGACGAGCATCTGGCCGGCACGGCGACATCGAAAAACCCGTTCATCCGTTTCCAGCGCGGGTTCGAGTATCGGTTCGAGAAGATCCGTACCGCCTATGTCGGGCTGCTCCACCGGGCGCTGGGCGCGCGCAAGCCCTTCCTGCTGGGGTTCGTGGCGGTAGTGCTGCTGTCCTTCGGCCTGCTGCCGTTCCTGGGCAGCAATTTCTTCCCCTCGGTCGATTCCGGTCAAATCGCCATGCATATCCGCGTGCCGGTCGGCGCCCGGATCGAGGATACCGCCGCCCGTTTCGACCAGATCGGGCGGGAGGTGCGCAAGATCATCCCGGCCGGCGAGCTGGGTTCGATTACCGACAATATCGGCCTGCCGGTCAGCTCGATCAACACCGTCTACAACAACAGCGGCACCATCGGCCCGCAGGACGGCGACATGCTGATCGCACTCAACCATGGCCATCGGCCGACCGATGAATTCGTCTCGCAGCTGCGCCGCGAACTGCCGCGCCGCTTCCCCGGCACGACCTTCGCATTCCTGCCGGCCGACATCACCAGCCAGATCCTGAACTTCGGTGCGCCCGCGCCGATCGACATCCAGATCGCGGGCAAGGATGCGGAGGCGAACCGCGCCTATGCGCAGAAGCTGCTGGCCAAGATTACGACCATCCCCGGCCTCGCCGACGCCCGCATCCAGCAGCCCGGCCGATCGCCGCAGTTGGATGTCGATGTCGACCGCTCGCGCGTCGGCCAATATGGCCTCACCGAACGCGACGTCACCACCAGCCTCGCCAACTCGCTGGCCGGCACTTCTCAAACCGCGCCGGTCTTCTTCGTAAACCCGCAGAATGGCGTGCAATATCCGGTCGTCGCACAGGCACCCGAATATCTGGTGGGATCGATGAGCGACCTGTCCAACCTGCCGATATCGGGGGCGAACGCCAGTGCCGCGCAACAGCTGGGCGGCCTGGCCACCATCGTCCGGTCCAATACCGTACCGGTCGTATCGCACTATAATATCGCGCCGGTGCTCGACATCTTCGCGACCACCCAGGGCCGTGACCTGGGCGCGGTGGCGGGCGACATCGATCGGGCGATCAAGTCGCTGAAGGCGGAGGAGCCCAAGGGCGCCACCATCACCATTCGCGGCCAATATGCGACGATGAACACCGCCTTCTCTGGCCTGGGCTTTGGTCTCGCCGGCGCGATCGTGCTGATCTACCTGCTGATCGTCGTCAACTTCCAGAGCTGGGTCGACCCGTTCGTCATCATCACCGCCCTGCCTGCGGCGTTGGCCGGCATCGTCTGGATGCTGTTCATGACCGGCACCACCCTGTCGGTGCCGGCGCTGACCGGCGCGATCATGTGCATGGGCGTGGCGACGGCCAACTCGATCCTGGTCGTCAGCTTTGCCCGCGAACGGCTCGCCGAACTGGGCGATGCGACCAAGGCCGCGCTGGAGGCCGGCATGGTCCGCTTCCGTCCGGTGCTGATGACCGCGCTTGCCATGATCATCGGCATGGGGCCGATGGCACTGGGCCTGGGCGAAGGCGGCGAACAGAATGCCCCGCTGGGCCGCGCCGTCGTCGGCGGCCTGATCTGCGCCACCATCGCCACCCTCTTCTTCGTTCCCACCATCTTCGCCTTCGTCCACGGCCGCAAGGCGGGGAAGGCCAACACCATGGAAATGCAGCCGAGCCATGTCTGACCATAACAGCATCGAAAATCCCGAGCAGGCCGGCCCCGACAGCGGCACGCTGAAGAAGATCGGCATCGGCGCGGCCGTGGTCGCGCTCGTCGTGGTCGGCGTGGGCGTCGCGTCGCGCATCAGCGCCACCAACGAACTGCGCGAAACCGCCGCCGACGCATCGGTGCCGACCGTCGCGGTGGTGACGCCAACGGTGAATGGCGAGGGCAACGACCTGGTCCTGCCCGGCAATGTGCAGGCCTATAACAGCGCGGCCATCTATGCCCGCACCAATGGCTATGTCAGCCGCTGGCTGGCCGATATCGGCGACCGGGTGCGCGCGGGCCAGCCGCTCGCCATTCTCGATGCACCCGACCTCGACCAGCAGGTCGCCGCCGCACAGGCCGATTATCAGACCGCGCTGGCCAACCAGCGCCTCGCCGAAACCACCTCGAAGCGCTGGAGCGCGATGCTGGCGCAGGACGCCGTCTCGCGTCAGGAAGCCGACGAGAAGGCCGGCGACCTTGCCGCCCGCACCGCCGTCTCCAACGCCGCGCTCGCCAATGTGAAGCGGCTGAAGGCCCAGCAGGGCTTCACCCGCCTCGCCGCCCCGTTCGACGGCGTCGTCACCAGCCGATCGGCCCAGATCGGCGCGCTGGTGGTGTCCGGCAATGCCGCCGCCCAGCCTTTGTTCACCGTGTCCGACATCCATCGCATGCGCATCTATGTCCGCGTGCCGCAGGGCTATTCCGCCTCGGTCCGGCCGGGCATGGGCGCGACCCTGACCCTGCCCGAATATCCCGGCCGCAGCTTTACTGCGACGCTGACCAGCAGCTCGGGCGCGGTCGATGCGCAGTCCGGCGCGGTGCTGGTCCAGTTGCAGGCGGAAAATCCCGACGGCGCATTGAAGCCCGGCGCCTTCGCGCAGGTCAGCTTCAAGGTTGGCGCGGGCCAGGGCAATGGCATGACCCTGCCGGGCAGCGCGATCCTCTACAGCAATGACGGCCCCAGCGTCGCGGTGGTGGGCGCGGACAACCGCGTGACGCTGAAGTCGGTCGCCATCGCCCGCGACGAGGGTGCGACGGTGCAGATCGCCAGCGGCCTTGGCCCCAATGACCGGATCGTCGACACCCCGCCTGACGCGATCCGCACCGGCGACACGGTGAAGGTGCAGGCGACGGCGCCTGCTGCCGGGAAGGGCGCGACGCATGCGCGCTGACCGCCGGATCGGCGGCGCGGGCGTGACATTGGCGGCGGCCCTGCTGGCCGGCTGTTCCATGGCCCCCGCCTATCAGCCGCCCCAGACCAGCGCGCCCGCCGCCTACAAGGAAGTGGCGGGCTGGACCGCGGCCCAACCCGCCGACGCGACGCCGCGCGGCAATTGGTGGGAGGCGTTCAACGATCCCGTCCTTAATGACCTGGAGACCCGCGCCGCGCAGGCCAGCCCGACGCTGGCTGCTGCGCTCGCCCGCTATGACCAGGCGCTCGCTGCCGCACGGGTGGAAAATGCCGACCTGTTCCCGCAAGTGAGCGCAGGCGCCGATGCCGGCCGCCGCCGCGTGTCGGGCAACCGCTTCCAGGGCAATGGCAATGCCGTCACCTATAATGACTATGTGGTGGGCGGCAGCCTCGACTATGAACTCGACCTGTGGGGCCGCATCCGCAACAGCGTGAAGGCGGCGCGGGCCGACACCGACGCCAGCAACGCCGATCTCGCCTCCGCCCGGCTCAGCCTGCAGGCCGCCGTCGCCGACGCCTATGCGCGGCTGCGTGGGCTGGATGCGCAGGCCGAACTGCTCAATCAGACGGTCGAGGCATTCGGCAAGGCCTATGACCTGACCGACCGGCGCCACAAGGGCGGCGTGTCGTCGGGCATCGACGTCAATCGCGCCAAGACGGTGCTGGACAATGCGAAGGCGGATATCTCCGCCATCGCCAATGAACGCGCCGCGACCGAGCATGAGATCGCCGCGCTGGTCGGCGCGATCGCGTCGGACTTCAGCATCGCATCGCGCACGCAGGATCTGGCTGCGCCGGAAATGCCGACCGGCGCGCCCTCGCAACTGCTGGAACGGCGCCCCGACATCGCGGCGGCCGAACGGCGGATGTTCGCCGCCAATGCGCAGATCGGCGTCGCCAAGGCGGCCTTCTTCCCGTCACTGACGCTGGGCCTGACCGGCGGCTGGGAAACCACCCATGGCGACCTGTTCAGCGCGCCCACCAGCTTCTGGGGCCTTGGCCCGGCGTCGGCGCTGCTGACATTGTTCGATGCGGGCAAGCGCAACGCCCAGGTGAAGATGTCGCGCGCGCAATATGAGGAACTGGCCGCCGACTATCGCGACACGGTGCTGACCGCCTTCCGACAGGTGGAGGATGCGATCGCCGCCAGCCATCACCTGTCCGACCAGATCGGCCACCAGCGCAGCGCCGCCGATGCCGCGCAGCGCACCAGCGACCTGGCGCTGACCCGCTATCGCGACGGCGCGTCGGATTATCTGGAGGTGGTGACGGCCCAGACCGATGCACTCGATGCCCAGCGCGCGGTGCTGATCGCCCAGACCCAGCGGATGCGCGCCAGCGTCGCGCTGGTGAAGGCGCTGGGCGGAGCCGCCTGACCACGCTATTGGGCTGACGACAAAAGACAGGAGCGCCCCATGACCAAAACCGTCCTCATCACCGGCGCGACCGCCGGTATCGGCGAAGCCGCCGTCCGCGCCTTTGCCGCCGATGGCTGGCAGGTGATCGGCACCGGCCGCCGCGCCGACCGGCTCGAAAAGCTGGCCGCCGAAATCGGCGACGCCTTCTGCCCACTGGTATTCGACATGCGCGACGAAGCCGCGATCGATGCGGCGCTGGCCAGCCTGCCCGAAGCGTTCCGCGCGATCGACATGCTGGTCAACAATGCCGGCCTGGCGCTCGGCACCGCACCGGCCCAGTCGGCCGACCTCGCCCAGTGGCAACAGATGATCGAGACCAACATCACCGGCCTCGTCACCGTCACCCACAAGCTGTTGCCCGGCCTGGTCGCGCGCAAGGGCGGGATCATCAATCTGAGTTCGGTCGCGGCGACCTATCCCTATGCCGGTGGCAATGTCTATGGCGGCACCAAGGCGTTCGTGCATCAATTCTCGCTCGGCCTGCGGTCGGACCTGCACGGCACCGGGGTGCGCGTCACCTCGATCGAGCCGGGCATGGTCGAGACCGAATTCACGCTGGTCCGCACCGGCAGCCAGCAGGCGTCCGACACCCTCTATGGCAATGCCAATCCGATGACCGCGGACGACATCGCCGCCACTCTGCTGTGGGTCGCGAACCAGCCGCCGCATCTCAACATCAACACGCTGGAACTGATGCCGGTCAGCCAGTCCTTCGCCGGCTTCCAGGTCGCGCGCGAGGGTTAAGCCCGCACATCCCCGGCCGGGGCGAGTTCGATCGCGTCATAGCCCTTCCAGCGATAGAAGAGCGCGCTGGCGATCCAGCAGGCGATGAACAGGCCGATGATCGCGAAGCCGAGATCGTTGAAATGCTCGCCCAGCGTGGCGGCGACATCCCAGATGCCGCCGCTTAGCCCCAGCTTGTCGCCGAGCAGCGCCAGCGTTTCGATCGTGCCGATGCAGATCGCCACCGCCGCCGACAGGGCGGTGATGACGATGTTGTAGTAGAGCTTGCGCAGCGGCTTCACGAACGCCCATTGATAGGCGCCCATCATCAGCATGCCGTCGACCGTATCGACCAGCGCCATGCCGGCGGCAAACAGCAAGGGCAGCACCAGCACCGGCCCCAGCGCGAAGCCGTCGCTCGCTTGCGCGGCGGACAGGCCCAATATCGCCACTTCGGTCGCGGTGTCGAAGCCCAGGCCAAAGAGGAAGCCGAGCGGCGCCATCTGCCAGGGGCGCGAGATCAGGCGGAAGACCGGACGGAACAGGCGCGACAACGGCCCGCGCCCGCCAGTCAGCATGTCGAGATCCGCCTCCACATAGCTGCCACCCGCCTGCACCCGGCGGAAGGTGACCCAGACCTGGCGCAGGATCACCAGATTCATGATCGCGATGGCGAACAGGAAGGTAGCGGAAATCAGCGTCGCGACCACGCCGCCGGCAGCACGGAACCGCTCCAGCCCGGCGAGCGCACTGACCGCATAGGCAAGGCCCAGCGCGGCGACCAGCACGATCGCGCTATGGCCGATCGCGAACCACAGGCCCACGGTCAACGGCCGCTGCCCATCCTGCATCAGCTTGCGCGTCACATTGTCGATCGCGGCGATATGATCGGCATCTACCGCATGGCGCAGGCCGAGGCCCCAGGCGAGCAGGGCCGTGCCCATCATCACCGGCCGGTCGCCGAACAGGGCGAAGGCCCAGCCCCAGACCGCAAGATTGGCAAGGACGAGCGCCGCGATCAGCGGCACGCTGCGGCGCCGAAGAGACGCCTGCAAAGGGGTGGCGGTCATGCGGTTTCTCCGATCAGGGGCCGTAAAGCGCGGGCGCGCCGACGGCGATTGCGGACACGGCGCAGGTCGCGCCGCAGCTTGGAAAGGCCCATCCATGTCCCCGTCCCGCAGACGAGCGTGACCATGGCGAGCAGCGGCAGGACAATGATGTCCCACCAAGGGCGGGTGCGCAGCAGCGGAAAATCGAGCCGGTGCAGCCCGTCCTGCAGCCAGCGGAAGGCCCGGCCATTGCGGTCGAAGGCGCGGATCAGGCGGCCGGACGCGGGATCGACATAGAGGCGCGTCCTCTGGTCATCGGCCAGGATGACGCGCCACACCGGCAGGGCGACGCTGGCCTTGTGGCCATAATAATAAGCGTCTTCTTGGCGCAGCAGGTCGAGCGAGGCGATCGGTGGACCGTCACGCAGCGCGGCGCGCAGGCCCGCTTCGGACAAAGTGGCCGGTCGTCCAGCAGCGTCGAAGCGCTGCGCCTTGCCGGCGCGGTCGATCGCCACCAGATGGACGGCACCGGCAAAGGGTACCGCCTCCAGCCGGACGACGCCCGTCGGCAGGGTGGGCAGCGCCGTGATCGCCCGGCGCGCATCACCCCAGGCGAAGTCGCCGTTCAGCCGCTGGCGCTGCGTCATCATCGCCTCGCTGTCGAGCAGCCCCCAGGGGTTCATCGACAGCAGCCCGCTCGCCACCCAGCTCAGCGTCACTATGCCGAAGAACAGCCCGGCCATATGATGCCACCACCACAGGCCCCGATAGGGCGATCCGATGCTGCCGTCGCGGCGACGGCGCAACCGGGCGATGCCGACCCACAGGCCGGTGATGGTCAGGAAGCAGCCGATCAGCGAGGTCCAGATGACGACCTGGCTCCACAGCGCGCCATCCTGTCGCAGGATCGTGGGATAGAGCCAGTGCGGCACCGCGCCGAGCCAGCCCCAGAAGCGCTGGAAGCGGGTGGTCAGCTGCACCACCTCCCCGCTCCTGCCCGAGACATAGGCCTGCGTCCCCGCCGGATCGGCATAATCGACGCGGTAGAGCGGCGCATTGCGGCGCCAGGTCTGGACCGTCCACTGGTCCATCTCCGTCTGCGCTACCTGCCCGACCGGGCCGGCAATAGCGCTGTTGCGGCCGAACTCGTGCGCCACCCTGTGGATAAGGTCCGGATCGACCTGCTCGACCGGTTTCCCCGATGCCCAGTCATGGGTGCCGACGGACACCCGCATCTGCGGGATGGTCCGCGTCGGATCGAGCGCCGGGGTCACCCGCAGCACGGGGCGCCCGGCCATCATCTCGATCCGGGCGGCGGACAGCATCATGGCGTCGGACAGCGTCCCCGCCTGCCCCGGCGACAGCTTGAGTGGCGTGAGCCCCCCAAGCTGCGTGGCCGGTGTCAGGCGCGGATAGTCGACATAGAGCATCACGAAGCCGGACAGGCACCACAGCGTCATGACGGCGCCGATGATGATGCCCAGCCAGCGATGCAGCAGCAGGACCGGCCGCATCATCGTCAGAAGCTCAGGCCATAGCTGACCCGCAGCGTGCGCGGCACGCCCCGGTAGAAATAGAGGAAGCGGCTGTTGCTGCCGTCCAATACCCCCGCATCGCTGACCGCCGAGCGATAGCCGGTGGAGGCGTAATCGCGGTCGAACAGATTCTCGACATTGATGCCGAACCGGTTGCGCCGCGCCTGGTCCAGCCACAGATGGGCACCTGCATCGACCACGGCATAATTGCCATAGTTCATCCGGCCAAAGCCCGATGCGGTCGACCAGACATCGCCCACCCAATTGGCCGACAGATTGGCGCCGAAGCGGCCCGTTTCCGGCGCATAGACGATCGCGGCGCGGCCATATTGCTCCGGATTGCGATCCCGCTGCACCGAACTGCCCTGATTGCGGACACGCGAATAGGTGTAGCTGGCCGACAGGCCCCAGCCGCCGCTGAGGTTCGCATTCAGTTCCAGCTCGGCGCCCTTGGCCCGCACCTTGTCGCTGACGTTGATATAGGTGCCCTCGGGGAAGCCCGGATCATCATAGGTCGTGTCGATCAGGTCGGTGATGCGCCGGTTGAAATAGGTCGCCTTCCAGCGGATCGCACCGCCGGCCAACGCGCCACCCAGCGCGGCGTTGAGGTTCAGGCTCTCCTCTGGCTTCAGGTTCGGATTGCCGACCTCGCAACAGGGATCATTGCCATAGAGCTGCGAGGCGTCGGGCAGCACAAAGGAGGTGCCGCCATTGGCCTCCACGAACAAGGCGTCGCTGACATCATAGCGCCCCGAGACGTTCCAGATCGTCTTTTCCGATCCCTTCGCCTTGTTGTAGCGCAGGCCCGCGGCGATCCGCCCCTTGCTCGACAGGTCGTCATTGGTGCGCAGCTGGAAGATGCCGGCATGGACCTGTTCGTCGGTCGGCGCGATCAGCAGGACGTCGTCGCGGCCGTTGAAGCTCTGGAAATCATAGCCGATCAGCGTGTCGATGCCGCGCAGCATGTTGAGCTGCACCACCGCGCTGCCGCCATAATCCTGATAGCCCCAGAAGGTGCCGGCCGGGTAGATGATCTGCGGCGGTCCCGCCGGAATGGGATTGCGGATCTGGACATAGGCGGTCTTCCAGTCGTGGAAATAACCCTTGAGAAAGAATTGCACGCCATCCTCGCCGGTATAGTCGAGGCGCAGGCTGGCCACTTCCTCATTGCGGTCGTTGCGGCTCTCCTTCGTCCGCGTCGCGCTGATATTGTCGAGATCGGCCTTGGTGTGCTGGTAAAGCGCGCTCAGGCGCAGGTCCGGCGCGATATCATATTGATATTTGATGCCCGCCGACCAGAGATCATAGCCGCGCGCGCGATCGGTGGCGCTGGGCTGCATCACGTCATAGGGACGATAGCCGTCCGACTGGCTGCGATTGGCCCAGACCACGAAGCGATGTTGGCCGATCGCGCCGCGCAGATAGCCATCCAGGCTGGTGCCGGCATAGCTGTCGAGGCTGGCATTGACCTGGCCGCCCAGATCGTCGCTGAAATCGCGGGTGACGACATTGATGACACCGGCCGCCGCCTGGGTGCCGTAGAACAGGCTTTCGCCCCCTTTCAGCACCTCGATCCGCTCGATCATGCTGGCGGCCATGGTGTCGTTGGGTGACGTGCCGCCATAGAGACGGTTGTTGAGGCGGATACCGTCCATCGTCCACAGCACGTCCTTGGTGCGCGACCCCTGCAGCGCGATGTCGACATAGCTGAACGGCCCGGACTGCGACCGGATGAACAGGCCCGGCACCGCTTCGAGCGCGCGGGCGGTGTCGATCGCGGCGGCATCGCGGATCTGCGTGTCGGTGACGATCTCAATGGCATGGCCATAGCGCGACAGCTGCTGCGGCAGCGTCTCTTCCAGGCTGGTGCCGGTGACGGTGATGCTGTCGCCTTCGACTTCATCGGCAAATGCCGGCGATACGATGGCAAGCGAAAGGGCCAGAGCGGCCCGTGAAACGATATTGGACTTCATATATTCCCCCATCCGGCGCCGCGTTCGACGGGCGGGGGCAACCTTCACGAGCGGCACGCGCGCGAACGTCCGACACACGCGCCGGCCGGGCGCCCAAGGGCAACCGACGCGCGTCGTCGCAGCGGCCCCAGCCGCTCGTTCGTCGCTCAGACGGAAGTTACCGTGCCGCGGCCATCCCCTGGACCAAGGCAAGAGCGACCAGACGCCGGCAGGTCTCCTGGCTCACGGGTCATCGCTTGATGCACGGCCTTCCCAGGCCTCGCAGGATTTAGCGTCCGGCCCAGTGGCTGGCGGATCGGGCATTCTGCCGTCCGCACATGTACATCGCGCTCACCGCTTACAGTTGCAGGGACAGCTGCGGATTTGGACAGTCACCCGTCCGCACCGCATTCCCTATTAAGCCCCTTTCGGGACACCGGCGCGATCATGATCCCATGCCTTGCGGCGCGGGATCGGCGGGATCGATAATCGAATATCAGGCGGGCTGCAAGCCAGTCTCAAAACCAGGCGCGCAGGCCGATCACCAGGCTGGTGGCCGACGGCTTGTCGCCTGCGGCACGGGCATAATCGGCCGTATCGCCCAGCTTGCGCTCCCAATTGACGCCGACATAGGGCGCGAATTCGCGGGCAATCTCGTAGCGCAGCCGCAGCCCCAGCTCGATATCGGACGGACCGGCGCCGATTCCCAGTTCGGGCACATCCTGCGCCGCCAGATTGAACTCGGCGGCGGGCTGCAGGATCAGCCGCTGGGTGAGGCGCTGGTCATAGCTCGCCTCCAGCCGCAGATGGGCGTCGCCCCTGGTCGACAGGAAGGCTTCGGCCCCGACCTCGAACCAGTAGGGCGCCAGGCCGTCGATGCCGATCACCGCATAGCTGCGGTCCGGCCCTTCGCCGAAATCCTGCCGCACGCCCGCCTGCAGGTTGAACCAGGGATCGATCGCCCGGCTGTAGAGCGCCTGCACCTCGGCCCGTTCGAGCGATCCGCCAAACCTCCCCTCGCCCTCGCTCTTGACCGCGAAGCGGTTGATGTCGCCACCGATCCAGCCCTCGCCCTCCCAGGCATAGCCATCCGCGCCCTTGCCGGCGCGATATTCCAGCCGATCGAGCATCCATTGCGAATAGGTCATGCCGCCCCCTTCCGCGATCATCGCCGCGCGGGCGCGGGCCATGGCGGCGGGATCATAGAGCGCGTCGGCGGCATGATCGGTCGGCACTGGCGGTGGCGTGCCCTGCGGGATCGCGGCGTCGGCAGCCGGCGCCATTGGATTCTGGGCATGACCCATTGCCCCATGATCCATTTGGCTGTGATCGACAGTCTGGGCCTGCGCCGGCGCGGCGGCGGCGAGCAGCAGGAGCGCGATCAGCCTCATGCCGCGTCCTCCCCATGGCGGACCGTCACCACCCGCATCATCCCGGCATGCATGTGCATCAGCATATGGCAGTGGAAGGCCCAGTCGCCCAGCGCATCGGTGGTAAGGTCGAAGCTGAGCTTGCCGCCGGGCAGCACATTCACCGTATGCTTGCGCGGATTATGCGCCGCCTCGCCGGTCACCAGTTCGAAGAAATGGCCGTGCAGATGGATGGGATGCGGCATCATCGTGTCGTTGATGAGCGTCACGCGCACCCGCTCCATATGGCGGAAGGCGATCGGCTCGGCCCCTTCCGACAGCTTCACCCCGTCGAACGACCACATATAACGTTCCATGTTCGCGGTCAGGTGGATGTCGAGCGATCGGCTCGGCGGGCGCAGGTCGGCGTTCGGCGTCAGCGACCGCAGATCGGCATAGGTCAGCACGCGATGGTCGACATGCTCCAGCCCCGTCGGCCGGTCGGCGGTGCGATCGGCCGGCATCGGCGACAGGGTGGCGACGCCCGGCCCCATTTTCACGCCCGGCGCGACCGACTTGTCGCGCATCTTCATGCTGTGGCCGCTCATGGCGTCATTGGCTGGCTGACTGAGGTCGATCACGCCACCGTGGCCCATGTCCATGCCGCCCATGTCCATGCCCATGTCCTTCATGCCCAGCAGCGGCCGGGCGCGCCGGGCCGGCACGGGCGCGACCATGCCGAGCTGCGGCGCCAAGGTGGCGCGGACCAGGCCGGACCGGTCGATCGCCTCGGCAATCAGGGCATAGGGCCTCGCCTCGCCGGGCTGGACGATCACATCATAGGTTTCGGCAATGCCGATCTGGAACTCGTCGGTCTCGACCGGCTGGACATCCTGCCCGTCGCACTGGACGATAGTCATCGGCAGGCCGGGCAGGCGAACATTGAAATTGGTCATCGCCGACGCGTTGATGATGCGCAGCCGCACCCGCTCGCCCGGCACGAACAGACCGGTCCAGTTTTCGGCCGTGCCCATGCCGTTCACCAGATAGCTGTAGGTCGCGCCGGTGACGTCGGAAATATCGGTCGGGTCCATGCGCATCTCGCCCCAATCGATCCGGTCTTTGAGGGCCTGGTCCTTGCCCGCCAGCAACCCGGCCAGCGTCTGGCGCTGCATGTTGTAATAGCCGCCCGATTGCTTCAGCCTTTGCAGCAGCTTGTGCGGATGAACCGGGCTCCAGTCGGCGAGCAGGATCACATGCTCCCGGTCATAAGCCACCGGATCGGGATTGGCCGGATCGATGATGATCGGCCCATAAAGGCCCATCGCCTCCTGCATGCCCGAATGGCTGTGATACCAGTAGGTGCCGGCCTGCCGCACGGGGAAGCGATAGATGAAGGTTTCGCCCGGCGCGATACCGGGGAAGCTGATGCCCGGCACGCCGTCCATCTGGAAGGGCAGGATCAGCCCGTGCCAGTGGATCGAGCTATCCTCCTTCAGTCGATTGGTGACAGCGATGTTGACAGCCTGCCCCTCGCGCAGGCGGATGAGCGGCGCGGGCGTGCCGCCATTGACGCTGATCGCATGGGCCGATCGGCCACCGGTCGCAAAATGCCCGTCGCCGATGCTGAGCGCGATCGTCTCGCCCGACAGCGCGCCCTGCGCGGCGCCATGCGTGCCGGTGGCGGCCCAGCCGGGCAAGGTCTGGGCCATCGCGAGGGCGGCGCCACCCCGGATCAGGCTGCGGCGGTCGAGGGAGAAGCAGGGCGTATCGGTCATATCCGCTTATACGCGCGCCGCGTCGCTTTCCCTCAACATGTGCTGCAATTGCTTGCGGGCGCGATAGAGGCGGGTTTCCACCGCCTTTTCGCTGATGTCCAATATCGTCGCGACCTCGGCCTGGCTCATGCCCTCGATCCCGCGCAGCAAAACCACCTCGCGCAGCGCCACCGGCAGCGCCGCCACCGCCGCCCCGATCCGGGCGACCCCGGCGCGCGACTGCGCTGCCTGTTCGGGATCGGGCGCCGCGTCGGCGACATGGGCCGCATCCTCGATCGGCCGGGCGAAACTGAAGAAGCGGCGGACGGCACGGCGGCGCGCCCAGTCATGGCATTTGTTAATCGTGATCCGTGCGATCCAGCCGCGAAAGGGCCGGCGCCCATCATAGCGGGCGAGCGCGGCAAAGGCGGCGACGAAGCTTTCCTGCACGATGTCCATTGCCGCGTCGGCATCGCCGACATGGCCGCGCGCCAGCCGATAGACGGCATCGCGATGCCGCCGCATCAGCGCGCCATAGGCCGCCTGTCGCCCGGCCAGCGCCTGCGCCGCCAGCGTGGCATCATCGGGATCGTCGGCTATCACCCGACAGGCTGGGTCAGCGCCTTGACCACCGCCGCGTCGAACAGCGCGGCCTGATCGGGGCGCAGCACGCCACGCATCGCGAAGATGTGCTTCAATGTCTCCTTCTGCAATTCCCCCATCACCTGGTGCGACCGGTCGACCGCCCGGGCGACGCGCGGGCCATAGCCATGTTCGGCGGCGATCGCGGCGGCCAGCCGCTGATTATCGGCCCGCATCTCCGCGTCGAGCGCGGCCTTGCGCTGCGCGAAGGCGGCTTCCAGATCGGCGATGCGCTGCTTCTGCCCCGCGTCGAGCGTCAGCCGCTCATGCAACAAGGCATGCACCTCATTCTCCACCGGCGGCGCGGGCGCGAGCCAGATGCGCGCGACCAGCACGGCCGCCAGCGCCGCGGCAAAGGCGACCAGCGCCACCAGCCAATAGCGTCTGCCCATCCTTATCGTTCCAGCAGGCGCGAGGGCGCATAGTCGGACATGCCGATCAGCACGGGCGCGGCCTGCGCCGGCTGCGCGGGAACGGTGCTGCCGATCCAGCCGATGCCGATCGCCATCACGCCGGCCAGCATCAGGCTGCGCCGCGCGACGCTGCGTTCGCGGCGGCGGTCCAGCCCCTGCATCACCGCCTCCTCCAACCCGTCGAAGCGCGCCGTCGCCGGTGCATCGCGCAGCCCGGCCAGCCTGTCATCCAGATCGTCCATGGTCCCGTCCTTCCTGTCCTGCCTGACGATACGCATCGGGCCGGCCCATCCCTCAGACAAAATAGCGTGAGGAATGAGGGATGCGACAGGACAATGCGTATTCCTCTTCAAATGCGCCTTTTTCGGAGATGCCGATGTTCCGCCTGCCCCTGTTCGCCCTTGCCCTCGTCGCGTTGCCGGGTGCCGCGCTGGCCCAGCCTCAGCTCGTTGCCGCCAGCCCCGCCGCCAATGCCAGCGTCGCCAAGCCGATGAAGCTGACCCTCGCCTTCTCCGAAGCGCTGCAGGCCGATCATAGCAGCATCACCCTCACCATGACCGGCATGCCGGGCATGGCCGATCATCCGCCGATGCCGATCAAGGGCTTCACCACCGCCCCGGCCGCCGACGGGAAGGGGCTGGTCGTCACTCTGCCCCGCGCGCTGCCGAGCGGCAGCTATGACCTTAGCTGGAGCGTGATGGGCCATGACCATCAGACGGTCAGCGGCCAATATAGCTTCACGGTGCGATAGGTCACAGCGGGGCGATGCTTGACGCCGGTTCGCGCCAATCATAGCATTGGCGGCGGACTGGCGCGGCATTCGGAGACAGGTTTCCATGGTAGACACCGCCCAGGAGCGTGCGCCTGGCTATCGCTATTCGCGGCGCGGCACCCTGCCGCTGATCCGCGACCTGTCCGTCGTCCCCAACCGCCGCAACGCGCTGCTGCTGCTGTTCCAATGGATCGTGATGATCGCCGCCTGCGTGATCGCGATCCGGGTCGATCGGTGGCCGGTCTATCTGCTCGCCGGGGTCGTCATCGGCACGCGCATCCAGTGCCTGGCGGTGATGATGCACGAAGCCTGCCACAATATGCTGTTCAGCAATCGCCGCGCCAATGACCTGATCGGCGACCTGTTCGTCGCCTATCCGCTGGCGCTGAGCGTCGACCTGTATCGCGTCGCCCATATGGTGCACCATCGCCATACCAATACGGTCCGCGATTTCGACTATCGCGTCCAGCGCAAGGATCCCGACCAGCATTTCCCCAAGGACGGGCGCGGCATGCTCGTGCTGTTGCTGCGCAGCGTGACCGGTCTCAATTATTATCGCGTCGCCCGGGCCGGCCGGATCTGGGCGCCGATCGCCAATTTCCACAATCCGATGCGCTTCGGCTTCGACTATCGGCTGGCGCTGCGCATCCGGTACGTGGTCTGGGCCGTGCTGGTCTATGGCCTGGTCCTCTGGTCGCCCTGGCGCTGGCAGATATTGGGCCTGTTCCTGATCCCGCAATTCATCTGGGTCAATGTCTTCAACCGGATCCGGGCGGCGGCCGAACATAATGGCATCACCGACGAGAAGGAGATCAGCGGCACCCGCACGGTCATCCCGACCCTGCTCGACCGGGTGCTGATCGGCCCGTTCAATGTCAGCTATCATCTGGAACATCATCTGTTCCCGTCGGTGCCGGGGCATAATCTGCGCCGGTTGCACCTGCATCTGATGACCGACCCGACCTATGCGGCGGGCGCGCATATCACGCGGGGCTATTGGGGCGTGATCAGGGAACTGATGGCGCCGACCGAGGCCAGCACCGCCACCACCCCGCTCGCCGCCCGTTCCGAAGCACAGCCCTGACCGTTGGCAGGGCGGGTGATGGTGGGAGATTCGGCAATGGCCAGTTTTCTACCGTCATGCCAGCACAGGCTGGGATGACGGAGTTGGGTGGATTGCGGACTGCCTGCTAAAGGCTCCGTAGAGCGTGTTAGCCGACTTCCTCTAATTGAATGTATCGCTCAAAATGATCCAGTATGTGCCCCTGCGCATCAGGTCGCCATTGTAAGCGGATATGCCACTCAGATTTTCCATCCGGCGAAACGAAAAGTGATTGGCCATCGTCATAGGGTAGGTAGCTGGCACCAAGAAAGGTCCATGCCTCGCCTTCTCTGTGAACGTGTCCGTCAAAATCGACAAACTCTGAAACAACCATATATCGACGATTAGCTGCCAAGTGCTGGAGTGCTGACTTACAGCCTGCGCCTGTCCAATGTCCCAAGGGATGCGGTCCAATCATGAGGCTGAATTATGCTGCCGCGCCCATGTCCGCAATCGGGATTAGAACTGGATCGTCTAAGCGGCAACAAATGATCGCTTCCCGCCATAGCCTTTCCTACTCCGGCTTTCTCTGATCTACCCTGTCGGATGGCCCTGCCTCCCCCCTTGTCGCGTTACGGCAGCCCCACCGACGCTTCACTGTCGCTTCACTGTCGCTTGGCTGTCGCGTCGGCGGCGCGTCCGGACACGCGTCATCGTGACCCGACCGTCGCGTCGCTGTCGCGTGGCGGACGCGTCACCGGTGCGCGGACGGCGCATTTCGCCCAAATCGGCCGACGACACTGTGAACTTCGGGGTCGAATCTATTGTCGCGTCGCCCTGCCCCGCGCCCCATGCCAAATGGGCTTGGCATCAGCCTGTCGCTCCTGTAGCCAATGATCCACATATAATTACCAAGTTCCATATAGTGGGCATATTCAGGAGAGAGGCCGATATGGCGAGCGAACGGGGCAAGCGGGTTCGGGGTCTGATCGGGCGGAGCGCCGCAGGGCTCGCCCTGGCTCTGCTGATCGCGGTCGGTGGCCCGGTCGTCGCCTTCGCCCAGCCGACCGGCGCCGAGAATTTCGATGCCGGCTGGCGCTTCCATCAGGGCGATGTCGCGACCGCCGAGCAGCCCGGTTTTGCTGATACCGGCTGGCAGTCGGTCGACCTGCCGCATGACTGGGCGATTGCCGGGCCGTTCGACGAACATGCGCCCGCAACCGGATCGGGCGGCTTCCTGCCCACCGGCGTCGCCTGGTATCGCAAGCATTTCACCCTGCCGCCCGCCAGCGCCGGCCAGCGCGTCTTCGTCGAGTTCGACGGCGTGATGGAGCGGTCGGGGGTGTGGATCAACGGCCAGCATGTCGGCCATCGGCCGAGCGGCTACGCCAGCTTCCGCTACGAGATCACCCAACATCTGAAACCCGCTGGGCAGGAGAATGTGCTGGCCGTGCGGGCCGACACTTCCTCCCAGCCGGCCTCGCGCTGGTATGCGGGCGGCGGCATCTACCGCCATGTCCGCATCCTCACCCTGGGCGATGTCCATGCCGAAACATGGGGCAGCACTGTGCGTGTAGCAAAGCTGGACGCGAAGAGCGCCGACCTTGCCATCGGCAGCAGCGTGATGAACCAGGGCAGTGCCCCGGTCGAGGCGCGGCTGGAGGCGGTGATCGAGGGGCCGGATGGTCGCAGCCTCGCGACCTTCACCGGCCAGACGATCAGCCTGCCCGCCGGCCGCGCGACGCAGATGGATGTCGGCGGCACCCTCGCCGATCCACGCCGCTGGGATATTGGCGACCCGGCGATGCACCAGGCGCTGCTGCGCGTCCGCGCCACCGACGGCCGGCTGCTCTATGAGGAACGCGTCCCCTTCGGCATGCGCGACGCCCGGTTCGAGGCGGCGAGCGGTTTCTGGCTCAACGGCCGCAACATCAAGCTGAAGGGCGTGGCGATCCATGCCGATGGCGGGCCGTTCGGCATGGCGGTGCCGCTGGCCGTCTATGAACGGCGGCTCAAGGGGCTGATGGCGCTCGGCGTCAATGCGGTGCGCACTGCCCATCATCCTTTCTCGCCCGAATTTCTCGACCTGTGTGACCGGCTGGGCCTCATCGTCATGAACGAGGGCTTCGACATGTGGACGGTGGCGAAAAATCCGCAGGATTATCATCTCTATTTCACCGACTGGTCGTCGATCGATGCGCGCGATTTCGTGCGGCGCGATCGCAACCATCCCAGCATCGTGATCTGGTCGATCGGCAACGAGATTCACGACACGCCCTATCCGCTGGTAGCGCAGTCGATCATCACCCGCTTGCAGGATATCTTCCATGCGGAGGATCCGACCCGGCCGGTGACGATGGCGCTGTTCCGCCCCAACACCACCCATGATTATGAGAATGGCACTGCCGACCTGCTGGACGTGGTGGGCCAGAATTATCGCGAGAATGAACTGGCCAAGGCGCATGCCGACAAGCCCAGCCGCAAGATCATCGGCACCGAAAACAGCAAGAACCGGTCAAGCTGGCTCGTGGTGCGCGACGACCCGGCCTATGCCGGCATGTTCCTGTGGACCGGGGTCGACTATCTGGGTGAGGCGGACCGGGCCGGCTGGCCGGCGATCAGCAACCCGTCGGGCCTGGTCGACCGGGTCGACGGGGTGAAGCCGATCGGCTGGGAACGGGCGAGCTGGTGGTCAGAAAAACCGGTGGTGAAGCTGGCCCGGCGCGTAACCGAGGTGATCGACATCAGCGAAATGCCCACCATGGTCGGCATCGCCCTGCCCCAGCCCAAGGGGCCGGGCGCGCTGACCGACTGGTCGCCCGACAATCGCGCGGCGCACAAGGAAAAGGTCGAGGTCTACAGCAACAGCGACGAGGTCGAGCTGTTCCTCAACGGCAAGTCACTGGGACGCAAGCCGCGCAACGCAGACGACAGCGCGATCACATGGGATGTCGATTATGCGCCGGGCGAGTTGCGCGCGGTCGGCTATCGCGGCGGCGCCAGGATCGCGGAGGACGTGCTGCGCAGTGCCGGCGCGCCCGCCGCGATCCGGCTGGTGCCGGAGGCCAGGGCCGTCGGCGGCGGCTTTGACGATGTCGTCGCGGTGCGGGCCGAAGTGGTGGATGCCAAAGGCGTGCTGGTGCCCGGCGCGACGTCGATGCTGACCGCGACGATCTCCGGACCGGGCCGCGTGGTGGCGTTCGACAATGGCAGCGTCACCGATCACACTGCCTTTGGCGCGCTGCAGCGCGCAGCGATGGGCGGCAAGGCGGTCGCCTTCCTGCGTGGCACCGGCAAGGCGGGTGCGATAGACCTGCAGATCAGCGCGCCGGGGCTGAAACCCGGCCGCATCAGCCTGCAAGGCGAGAAGGATTAGGCCGGTCGTCGCCCGGTCGCGTCGATGCAGGGAACCGCGCCGCTGGACAGCGACAGGGCGCGGACCTTGTAGCGCAGCGCCAGTTCATTGTGCGCAGCAATCACGCACACCGCATCGCCGCGCGCACGGGCTTCGTCGGCTTTGCGCGTCTCGTCGCGCGACCGGCGAAACAGATAGGCAGCATCCGTGATCACGTCCATCGAACCGACTCCGCTTGATTGGCATGCAATCTACCAGCCGCCGGAAGCGCCGTCCTAGATCTGGATCAAATATCCCTTCGTCAGCGCTCGCTCATCCCCCAAAGCGGAATCGCACACGGGCACCGTACATTTGCGGCTCGCCCAGGGTTGCGGTCTCGAAGTTGACGCTCGGCGACCCGAGGCCCGCGACAAAGCTATAATATTTTTCCTTGGTGACGTTGGTCATGAAGAAGGACAGGTCGACCGGCGCACCAGCGACATTGTTCCAGCTGGCATTAAGGTTGAGCAGGTCCAGCGGCGCCAACGTGCTGAGCGCAGCAATCGCCGGATCGGGATTGGTCCGGTCGGTATAGTTGACCAGCATGCTGGATCGGTGGGTGAAATTGCCGCCAAAGGAAATCTGGCCGATACTTTCATCCAACGGCAGTGTGTAGGTCGCGCCGATCGTGAATTTATGCTTGGGCGACAGCACTTCGGGATCGCCCGGCTGGAACGGCGCGGCGAGATCGAAATTGGGATCGTTGAAGCTGGAAAAATCCGGCACCGATTTGATCTTCGTGCGCAGATAGGTGTAGCCGCCCTCCAGCACCATGCCCTTGAACAGCATCAGCGACGCATCGGCTTCCAGCCCCCAGATTTCCGACTTGCCGGCATTGACCGGCGCAGCGGTCGAGGCCTGGCCCGACAATGGCTTGGCATTGAAGCCGACCTGCAGTTGCTGGTTGCTGAAATCATTGTAGAAGCCGGCCAGGTTGAAGGTGCCCCGCACCGCTCCGCTGAAACTGGTCTTGAGACCGACTTCATAGCTGTCGACCTTTTCCGGCTTCACGATGTTGAGCGGCGCGGTGATGTTCGGCGCGATCGTACCGGCACGATAGCCCCGCGCATATTTCGCATAGAGCAGGACATCCTGAATGGGATTATAGTCGAGGTCGATCAGCCATGTCGGCTTTTCCGACGATTGATAATAATGTGACACGCAGTTGTTTGTCGCCGCCTGCGGATTGGTGCAGCGGAAGGGCTGGACTGGATTAAATGGCCCATAATTGGGCGGATAGGCGAGCAGATAGGTGCGCTGATCGCTGGTGTTGCGCGAATGATCCCAGGTATAGCGAAACCCGCCGGTCAGCTTGAACTGGTCGGTCAGTGCGTAGGTCGCCTGGGCATAGAGACCGACATTGTGGAAATTGGTCCGCCCCATCGTATAGTTCACCGTGCCGGCATGGATCGGCTTGGCCACCGCCGGGATGGTTGGGTCGAGATTCGACAGGAAACCGAGTGGGTCGGTGCACTGAAACATGCTGGAATCGATGCACGACGCCAGGAAGGGCGACTGGCTACCACTATAGCCGAGCGGTTCGCTGACCTCCAAATAGCCGCCGGCCTGCCAGCTCAGCTTGCCGTCGGACGAGCGCCCCTGCAACTGCAGTTCCTCGGTGAAAGTCGACTGGTTGGCGGTGTTGAGCCCGGCAATCGAGGTGACCGTGGTGAAGGGAAGATGGTAGGTGCCGAGCGGTGCGAGAAGCGGGTTGATCGCACCGAAATTCACCTCAAAATCGGTGCCGAACAACGGCGCATTCATCTTCTGCTTCAACTGGGCATAGCTCACGATATTCTTGATCGTCAGCGTATCGCTCGCCTGCCAGGTGGTGGTGTTGACCAGTTGCCATTGCTCCGTCCGCGAATAGGGCTGCGCGATCTGTTGCATGACATCATAGAAGCCCGTGCCCTGCCGCGAGAGCTGTTCAAGCGCCAGGCCGCCAAGACCGCCCTCGGTCGCGGCGACCAGCTTCTGGATCGGCCCGTTATTCTTTGATTTGGTGTAGGACGCGATGGTATAGTTTTCAAGGTCGGGCGTGAGGTCGACCACCAGGCTGGCGCGCAGCGCATAATAGTCCACATCGCCGAACCGATCGGGACCAATCCCGCTGCCGTTGCGCATATAGCCATCGCGCTTCTGCCGGTCGATGCCGATGCGCATCCGTGCACGGTCGCCCAGTGGCATGTTGAGCACGGCCTGCCCGCGCCACATGTCATAATTGCCCAGCGATCCCTCTACATAGCCGCCAAATTCCTCCGTTGGCCGCTGCGGCACCAACAGGATCGCACCGCCGGTCGTGTTGCGACCGAACAACGTACCCTGAGGCCCTTTGAGGACCTGAACATTCTGCAGGTCGAAAAAGGCACCAGGGCCGGCACCGTCGCCCGAAGGCAGACCATTGGAGGCGCCTCGGGGAGCGACGACGTCGGCGAAATAGACGCCCACCGACGGCGCGGTGCCAATATCCTGCGCAAAACCACGAATAGCAAAACTGCTGTTCTCGCTGCCGAAATTGCCATTGGCCGAGAGAGAAGGCGTATAGGCCGCAAGATCCTGGGCATTGACGACGTTGCGGTTGGCGAGTTGTTCCTGGTTGAACACGGTGATGGAGATCGGAACGTCCTGCAGCCTCTCTTCGGTCCGCCGCGCCGTGACGATAATATCCTGGGTGAGGCTGGGCGAGGCCTGTTGAGCAAAGGCAGGCGGTGCGGCCTGGACCGCAGCGCAAATCGACGAGGCGCAGAAAAGCGATGTCCGGAATCGGAACTTCATGGCATCCTCCCATTTTCCCGCGCAGCCTTGTGACTGTTATGCGCTGTCGCGGCCCTTGGATGCCCGGTGCCGGGCACCATATCTTGCCTTCCTTGTCCGCCATGTGTCCCGAGACACAATGCTCACAGCCGCACTATGGCTTGATCGCTGTTCCGCATCTGGACATCCTGGTATTCAAACCTGGTTTCCTGGCCAATCGACGCTTCAGCACCGCAACACATGAACGGGCCGAATACCGCCATCCAACCAGATATATGATATATACTAGTTCATAAATCTGCACAGATGCGCCTGTCAAGGCATGGATGCGCCAGCAACCCCGTCCTCTCTGCATCCTTTATTATCCTACTGAAACGCCTTGGAAACATAACTGATGTGGACGGGGATCAATCCAATTATTAAGAATGCGCCGCATTATCTTTTTATATGGCAGGACAGTTTTTGCTGGGCGGCGCGCATTTCGACCTCAATATGCTGGTGGTCCTTGGCCTGTTGCTACGCACCAAGAGCGTCACCCGTACAGCACAGCATCTGGGCGTCAGCCAGCCCTCGGTCAGTCGATCGCTGGCACAATTGCGTGCATTGCTGGGCGACCCCCTGCTGGTGCGCACGGCCGGGGGCATGGAACTGACCCGGCGGGCGGAAGAACTGGGGCCATCGCTGCAGGATTGGCTGGCGACCACCGCCGGGCTACTGGAGCCGCCGCGATTCGATCCGGCGACGCTGGAGCGGCGCTTTCGCGTTGCGTCCACCGATTTCGGCGTGGCAGCGGTGGTCGCGCCGACCCTAGCCGAGATCGCCCGGACGGCACCCGGCGCCGCGATCGATATCGAACCGCTTACCGGGGATATGGTAGCCCGGCTGACAGCGGGCGAGATCGACCTGATCATCAGCGGGCTCGATCCCGATCCGGCCCAGACTTATGAACGCTTTCTGTTTACCGAAACATTCAGTTGCGTTGTCGATCGCCACCATGCCCTGTCCCGCCATCCCGTCGATGAGCCGCTGTCCATCGAGGATTTCCTGTCTTGTCCGCATATCAGCTTTGTCGTGGGCGACAGCGGCTTCGACCGGATCGAGGTGCGGCTTGGCGACCGGGCGCCGCTCCGACGGGTCATCGCCCGCCTGCCCTATTTCCAGGCGGCGCCCCATATGATCCAGCAATCGGGCGCTCTGATGACATTGCCGACACGGGCGGCGCGGGCGATCGCACAGGCGCATGACCTCGCTTGCCTGCCCGCGCCCGATGTGATCGGCAGCTTTGGTTATCGATTGCTGTGGAACCAGCGGTCGCACCGCGACCCGGCGATCGCCTGGTTGTGCGACATGCTTGCGACCCATTGCGGCGCTGGCGAGACACCAGCCGCCGTGCATAGCAAAGCCGCATAACCCTTATCCAATATCGATATTTGGCGGCGACCAACGATTCTGACAATGGCCCACTGCAATTAACTATCGATTGCAAAAGAGGCCATATGACACGCCTGCTTTCCGCTCTGCTGGCGGCAACCACATTATTGGTCACCGCGCATTCGGCCTTGGCTGACACAACTGACGCCGCCGGGCGGCTCATTACCGCGCCTGCCCGGAAGCCGCAGCGCATCATCATTGGCTCTGGCCCACTCCTCCATGCCGTCATGGCGATCGAGGGCGCATCGGGCACCGATGATCGTGGAACCGGTCGCATTGTCGCTATCGGCGCCGATTTCAGCGCCCGTGACAAGGCAGGTGCTGCCCTGCTGACGATCCGCTATCCTGCCCTCGCCGCCGCGCAGGCGATCCAATTCGGGGAGATTGCAGGCCTCGACAAGGAGGCTGTGCTGGCGCTCAAACCTGACCTCGCCATCCTGGCGGGCAGCGACGCCGCACCGCGCAAGGATAGCCTGGCCAGCGCGCTGATCGCAGCGGGCGTGCCGGTGGTGTTGACCGATTTCCGCAGCCATCCCGGCCCCAACAGCCTGACCAGCCTGCGTGCGATCGCCGCGGCCCTGGGTCAGGATGCAGACCATAACGGCTTTGTGGCTTTCTATCGCCAGCAGATGGCGCGTGTCACCGACATTACCGCCAGCCTGACAGCCGAGCAGCGCCCCCGCGCCTTCATGGACATGCGCGCGAGCGCGGCGACACCATGCTGCGGCACACCAGGCAGGGGCAATTATGGCGAATTGATCGAAGCGGCCGGTGCGATCAATGTCGGCAGTGCGATCCATGACCAGCCGCTCGGGCGGGTGCGCGCTGATCAGATCCGTGCCGCCAACCCCGCCTTCTATGTCGCCGGATCAGCCAGTGGCGGCGTACCGCTGGGACGGGGCGTCGATGCCGCGACCGCCCGCCGGGCAATGGCGACCTTGACCGCCACACGCGAAGACCTGGTCGGCCTCCCTGCCTTGAGCAATGGCCGGGCGATGGCCGTATGGCACAATTTCTACAACCATCCCTTCAACGTGGCGGTGGTGCAGGCGATGGCCCGGCATTTCCATGCGGACCGCTTCGCCACCATCGATCCGGCCGATACGCTGGCACAGGCCTTTGGCTTCATCGGCATCGCACCCGGCGGCACCTACTGGGTCGAACAGCGGCCCTGAAGCCGAGCTTCGCCCACATCGCGCACGCTGCCGCGATCACGGTTTTCCAAAACAGGGGAATAAAATGTCATCCATCCACATGCTGCGCGCGAGCGCCGCGCTCATCGCCCTGACCATCGCGCAGAATATCGCCATGGCCGCAGAGGCCGACCAAGATTCCAGCCAGATTGTTGTGACCGCCGCGGGGCGCGAGCAGGAAGTGCGCGACGCACCAGCTTCGATCAGCGTCATTACCCGCGAGACTCTGGAAGCGATGCCCTATCGCGAAGTGACCGATGCGCTGATGGAGGTGCCTGGCGTCACCGTGACCCCGGGCGAGGGCAATAGCCGCGACATCTCCATTCGCGGCATGGCGCCCCAATATACGCTGATCCTGGTCGACGGGAAGCGGCTGTCATCGCGCGAATCCCGCACCAATGGAGGCAATATCAGTGAGGGCGGTCAGTTGCCGCCACTCGAGGCGATCGAACGGATCGAGATCGTCCGCGGCCCGATGTCATCGCTCTACGGATCGGATGCGATGGGCGGCGTCGTCAACATCATCACCCGCCGGATCAGCGACAAATGGCGCGGCAGCGCGCGGGTCAACGGTACGATGCAGTTGAGCAGCGACTATGGCAATGTCGGCGACGGCAATTTCTATCTGTCCGGGCCGGTAACGCAGGGCATCGGCGTGCAATTACAGGGATCGATGAGCCGACGCGAAGGCGACAAGGTCATTGGCGGCACGCCCGAGCGGCATGATGAAAGCTTGGCCGGCAAGGTCGGTTTCGCACTGAGCGCGAACCACGATATCCTGCTGGAGGCGGGCTATTATCGGCAGAAGGTGACGACCACCGCCGGCGAGACGGTGGAGGTGTCGGATACCGCGCCGCTGGGCCTTGAATCCTCGCAGACGCAAAAACGCAAGGTTGCCTCCGTCAGCCACAGCGGCAAATGGGGTTTCGCCAGTTCTGAATCCTATGTGCAATATGAGGATGCGGAGAATGTCGAATCCCAGAAGAAGGTCGAGAATATGGTCGCCCAAAGCCTGTGGGTGATCCCGCTGCCGTCGAACACGCTGACGGTAGGCGGCTTCTATCGTTACGAGGATCTGACCGACCTGACCGGCAACCGGCTATCGGGCTCCACCACCACCGGGACGACCCGCACATCCTGGGCCTTGTTCGCCGAAAATGAACTGAAACTGCTTGATGGACTGGCGCTGACCGGCGGCATTCGCATGGACAATGACGAACAATATGGCACGCACTGGACCCCGCGCGCCTATGCGGTATGGAACATCAATCGCCAGTTCACCCTGAAGGGCGGCTATTCCCAGGGTTTCCGCGCACCCGGCCTCCGCCAGACCTTGCCCGACTGGGGCCAGACCAGCCGCGGCGGCACCATCTATGGCAATCCCGACCTGGAAGCAGAAACCTCCAGAACGATCGAGGCAGCGCTGCTCTTTTCCAATGGCAACGGCCTCAACGCCAGCCTGACCGCCTATGACACCCGCTTCAATGACAAGATTACCCGCGTGACCTGTGAAGAGGCGGGGGCCTGGTGCGTCGACGAACCACTGAGCACGATCGGCCGCCCACCCACGACCTATGTCAATGTCGACAAGGCCAAGGTGCGCGGCATCGAATTGTCGGTGGACCTGCCGTTGACCCGGACGCTCAAGCTGAACGCAAGCGGCACCTTGACGGATTCCGAACAGCTATCGGGCGCCAATGTCGGCGCGGCGCTGAATGATACGCCCAAGCAGCAAGCGAGCGCCTCGCTCAACTGGCGACCTGACCAGCGGCTGTCGGCCTTTGTTCGCGCGGTCTATCGCGGCGAGGAAGCCGTGACCGAAGCGCAGATCAGCGGGGAATCGGTGGTTGCGCCCGATTATACGGTGGTGGACGTCGGCGTTTCCTACAAGATCAACCCCGCCTTCACCTTCCATGGCGGGGTGCAGAACCTGCTCGACAAGCGGCTGCACTATGACACCGCCGCCTATATGATCGATCCGGCCCGGATATGGATGGGTATCGGCGTGCGTTTCTGACACGGCGACGATGGGGCGTGCGCAATAGGCACGCCCCTCCCGTCCTCTTCCCAGGACAAACTGCGGGTTTGTCCCGATGGTTACGGGCGCGCAAGGCTACCACGATCATGCGATCGACTGCGCGGAGAAGATCGCCATGAAGAAAATTCTCGTCACAACTCTGGCGGCATGCGGCTTGGCCCTCGCCGTCCCGGTCATGGGCGCGGCACCCCCGGAAAATTGGGATGGGCTGGTCAAGGTCAAGGCCAAGAAGCTGCAGCTTGTCTATCTTCGACCAGGCGCCGACTTCCGCGTCTATACCAAGGTGATGCTGGACCCAACCGAGGTCAGCTTCCGCAAGAACTGGCAGCGCGATCATTCCGACATCAGCAACCGGGTCGATGATTCGGATGTCCGCCGCATCCTCGACGAAGCGCAGAAAGGCTTCCAGAAACTGTTCGTCGAAGCCTATACCAAGGCCGGCTATCAGGTTGTCACCACGCCCGGGCCGGACGTGCTAAGGCTGACCACGGGAATCGTGAATCTGGACGTCAACGCCCCCGACGCCATGACGGCCGGTCGCGTCTACACCTTCTCGCAGGACGCCGGCGAAGCCACGCTGGTACTGCAAGCCTATGATTCGGTCAGCGGATCATTGCTCGGCCGGGGCATCGATCGCCAGACGCTCGACGACCTGCATACCTATATCCGCAACAGCGTCACCAATAGCTCCGATTTCGAGCAGGCTTTTGCTCGCTGGGCGAAGGCCAGTGCAGAAGGGTTGACCGAACTGAAGAATATCTCCCCCGTGGATACAACCGGCATGCAGAAAAAATGATCTGATATCCAACACATATCTGTAATTTTACGAGATTATATCGGACATATTCCAGTATATGTCCGATATGAACAAGACAATCGGCTGAATCTATCGATTCCATGCCATGATCCCATGCAGATGAAATCGCTCTGACCAAGAGCATGACTGCATCAAATGGGGGCAGGCATGGCTATCATGACGGTTGATTTGGCTGGTGGACTTTTATCGGTAAGGATATCCGTCAGCCCGGTACAAAAGACCTTCTGGTCGGTCAGCACACGCGCGCCCAATCCCGGCGGAGGCTATGGCCCCTGGCAAAGGGTGGCGACATTCGATGATCAATCAGGCGGCACCGTTAATCAACTGATCGGGATCGGCGACTGCGCGGACCTGATCGGCAGGCAGATCGCCATCGTCTTTTTCGTCATGCGGGTGAATTTCGCGCAAGCCGATCCTTATAGCGTCAAGGCGAGATTCTCCTGCGCGAACGAGCTGCCCATCAGCGGCAGCCAGCGATCCGGAAACGGGACTGTGGACCAGCCCCATGTCCTGCAACAATTGGATTTCGAGGTGGAGGCATCATGACCGCCGCCGCCACCCTCGTATCCCGGCGCATTGCGGGCCGATATATGCTTGTCATCGGTACATTGGCGGCATCACAACCGATCGGCCTCCATGCACAGACGGTCCCGTCCAATAGCGGAGCAGAAACCGGGAATGCAGACGCCGCAGGAGCCAAGGACGCACCCGCATCCCCCAGCTTCGGCGCGATCGCCAAGGACATCATCAGCCCAGATGCCCCCGGCTTCGATGCGCTGGGTGTGACCAGCAGCCAGATATCCCATCCCGAAACGCTCAAAAAGCTCGGTGTAGGTATCCTCAATGGGATCGACCCGGCCGGCAACAGCCAGACGGGTTTCGCCGTACAATTTTCGCCCGCCAAGCTGTTTGCCCCTAGCTGGGTCAGCTATGACAACTATGTCTCCGACAGACTGGTCCGGACCGTCGCCCGTTTCGAGATCGCCACAGCGCTTACCAAGGGATCCGACAAGGACAAGTCCGCCAAGGCAACCCTTGGCTTCGTATGGCGCCTGATCGACACGTCCGATCCCTATGCCGACAGCAAACTCAATGATTGCCTGAACAAGGCCTTTGCTGCCGTACGTAACGAAGGGGATATATTGCGCCCGGCGGACGCCGGAGACACAGCCGCGATCGCCATGCGGGACCAACTGGCAAGGACCTATGATGCAGCTGCCGAAAAATGTGGCGAGCTGGCTGCACCACGCCTGACCAAGGGTACGACCGTACAGATCGGCTTTGCGCCACTTTTCGTCAGCGAAACCGGCAAGACCAACGATTTCAAGAGCAAGGGCTTCGTCGGCACGGCGCTGTTCTCGCAAGGGTTGGGAAACCTGTTCGGTGCGAAGCCCAGCGATATGAAGGCCGATAACCGGCTCATCATAGGCGCGACATATCGCCATCATGAATCGGTTGCCGATCCCAATGTAGATGGCGCCTTCCTGCGACGGAACCGGTGGAACGTGGGCGGCAGGCTGATTTCGGGAGCGTTCAACGGCGTCATCTTCGGCGCGGAAGCGGCCTATCAGCATGCCGACTACTCCTCCTCCGGCCGGGATGACTATGTCCTCTATGCCGCGACAGCCGATATCAAGATCGCCGACAAGGTCTGGCTGGGTGGCAGCATCGGCGGATCGAGCGGACAGCGGGTCGGCGGCAATGACGTGTCGGCCGGCATCAAACTGAAATGGGCCTTTCTTGAAAAGCCATCGATCGGCCAATGAAGGGAGAATGAGGATGATCTCTCACATCATGCTTTCGGCTGCAGCGCCGATCGCCAACTCCACAGGCATCGACTATACAGGCTATTATATCCAGCCCATCGCGGGACAGGCGATCGGGCTCGGCATCTATTGCCTGGCCACTCTCGTGGCGGTGGGCATCGCCCTCTACAAACATGCCTCGTTCAAGGATGTGCTGTCCGACAAGAGCATGCTACGCGCGATGCCCGGTGGCCTTGCCGATGACGAGAGCCTACCGACCAGCTTCAGCCGGCTGGCAGGGTTGATCGGGGTCGCCTATCTCACGGCCTTTCTATGGGGCATCGGCTTTTTCGTCCTGGCCTCCATTTGGGTGGCGCCCACCGCGATCGCGCAAGTTATTGCCGATTGCGGGCAGTTCCTGATGGCCGGATCGGCGCTGTTCGCGCCCTATGCCTTCAATCAGCTTGCGCAGATCTTCACCCCCAAGGCTGCGCCCACATCGTCGATCGTTGGTACGCCCACCCCATCGAACGGAGCCAAGCTGCGTTCCGCCGACATTGACCGGCTTCTAACCCCGCCGGACTGAATTTCGGACCATATCCGCCCCGGCCTGTCATCCGGCACGGGAGTATGAAAGGGCAAAGATTGGCATCGGTCAGTGGTGTGCCCACGCACGATTCCTACGCATGGATCGGTAGAAGCTGCGCCTGCCCTTGCGGGCGCTGCCGCAACAGCGCGTTGGCACCCAGTAGCGGACGCAGGGCGGCACTGTCGGACTGGCCCAGGGGTTCCACCTGCAACACACCCTGGCGGCTCCAGCCCATATGCGCGAACCGCACATGCTCGTGGCCAGCGACAACCGGCACGTCGGGCATCGCGACATCGATCCAGTCCGGCTGGGCAGGCAGGCCCTGCAATGCGCGTAGAGCCGGCACGACGAACAATTCCAGCGCGACCAAAGCCGCGACCGGATTGCCCGGTAATCCGAACAGGAAGCACCCCCTGGCGAGCCGTCCGAACCAGAAGGGCTTCCCCGGCCGCATGCCAACATGGGGCACCAATACTGACAGGCCGGCATCCGACAGAGCCGCGCGTACCCGGTCGTGCCGGCCACCGGATGCGCCCCCCACGACGAGGAACAGGGCCGCATCCGACGCGGCTATGCGATCGGCGATATCGCCATCGTCGTCCCGGGCGATGCCAAGATGCGTGGCCTGCGCGCCGAGTTGGGTCAATCGCGCCTGCAATGCGGGGGACAGGGCGTCATGATTGCCAAAAGCGTCGGGCGCCACGCCGACCGGGGTAATTTCATCACCGGTAGCCAGGATGGCTACTTGTGGTCGTTGCCAGACCGCCAGCCGATCGATCCCCGAGGCAGCCATACGCGCAAGATCGAGCGGATCAAGCCGCTTGCCCGCCGGCACGAGTAGGTCGCCGGCGTGGAAATCACACCCCCGCGGCCGAATATCGCGGCCCGATCGACAATCCTCCACCTGCAACATCTGCCCCGCAATCCGGCCCCGCTCGCGCCGCACCAGCGCCGTTGCACCGGCAGGCATCGGCGCGCCGGTAGAGATGCGCACGGCCTGCCCGGGCGCAAGCCTGTCGGCAAAGCCCCATCCCGCCCGGCTTTCGCCGACGATGTGATAGGCAGCGCCGGCGCCGGCACAGATCGCCCAACCATCCATCGCCGCCGCATCGAAGCGGGGCTGGGCGGCCGTGGCGAAAACCGCCGCCGCCGTGCAGCGGCCGGCCGCAGCGTCGAGCATCACCATTTCATGCGCGTTCGTTCCGGCGATGGTGCTGAGAATCAGGCCTTCGGCATCGTCGATCGAAAAGGCGGGAAGCGCGGTCATGCCGGAATCCCATCGGCACGGCTAAGAGCCGGCGCCTGGCCTGCAGGCGGCGCCACTGCCTCACCGATCAGCAACAGGGTCGGATCTTCGTCGCTGATCGCCCGCACCAGGAAGGCAAGCGCCCCGAGCTTACCCCGGATCAGCCTTTCGTTAGGCAAGGAGACATTGACGGCAACCAGAACGGGTGTGTCGGGATCGCGACCGGCCAGAATCAGGGAGCGGCTGATTTCACCGGCAGCGGCGCGTCCCATATAGATACCGAGGGTGCTGCCTGCGCTGGCAAGACTATTCCAATCGAGTTGGAGCGGCTCACCGGCCCGCAGATGGGCGGTCACCAGCGTCAGTCCGCGCGAAATCCCGCGCAGGGTGAGCGATGCGCGCCCACTGGCGGCCGCCGCGCTGGCGGTCGTTACGCCAGGGCAGATACTGACCCGGATTCCATTGGCGGTGAGGTGCGCCATCTCCTCCGCAGAGCGACCGAAGACCGAGGGATCGCCTCCCTTGAGCCGTACGACACGCTGGCCGGCCCTGGCCGCCGCGAGCAGCAGATCATTAATGCCATTCTGCGGCTTGCTATGGCGACCGGACCGCTTGCCGACGCCCACGCGCTCGACACCGGCGGGAATGAGATCAACTATGCCGGGGCCGACTAGCGCGTCGTAGAAGATGATATCTGCCGATCGGATCAATTGCTCGGCCTTGCGCGTCAGCAGATCGGGATCGCCCGGGCCGGCCCCCACCAGCCACACTTCACCCGAGGCAATGAGTTCATTCGGCAGCATGCGGGGTCTCCTGGCGAGCCTGGTCGAGAATCTTGGCAAGCGCGGGGCGGCACGATCCACAATTGGTGCCGGCCCCCAAGGCGGCGCCGATCGCCGGCACGTCAACCAGATTCTGGTCGCGGATGGCCGTAACGATCTGGTTGAGACCGATATCGAAGCAGATGCAAATAGTCGCGCCTTTGTCGGGCTGGCTACCCGGACCGCGCGCCGCCAGCACCGTTGCGCCTACCGCTGCCGCCTCAAGCTGGCCGATCAGCCAGTCGCGCGAGGGCAGCAGGCCGGTCCGTGTAACAAACAGCACACCCGCCAGCCGACCATCGCGCAGGATGGCCACACGGCGGCTACCGCGCGTCGTGTCGATCGCCTCGACCCGATCGCCCCGGGGCAAGCAGGCCTCCAGCCGCGCGGCATCGCCATTGCCCGCCAGTTCATAAAGCGCCCCGCCCGCAACGGTCACCCGCGTCGACCAGAGGCAAGGCGGCTGGACAGGATCATGACCACGCAGGATCAGAAAGCCCCTCCATTCGGTCGCGACCTTCTCTACGCGTGCGGGGGTCGACTTGAAGCCTGGCTGACCTGAATGGGGGTCAACCAGCGGACGTGGCAGCAGGCCTGTACGGCCGCCATTGCTGATCTGGTCGGTCCAGTGGATCGGGGCGAAGATTTCTCCGACCCGCTGCCCATCGCTGATCGCCACACGGAACAGGCTGGCCCCCTGGGCGGTCGAGACGCGGGCCAAGTCGCGGTCCGCCAGGCCTAGCGCCTGCGCATCATCGGCATGGATCTCGACCAGCGGCTCCTCGCGATGGCGAGCGAGCTTGGGTGCCAGACCCGTACGGGTCATCGTATGCCACTGATCGCGATAGCGACCGGTGTTGAGTGTCATCGGCCAGTCGCGCAGCGGTCCCTGAACATCCATCTGCCTGGTCAGCACCAGCCGCGCCTTGCCATCGACGGTCGGGAAACGACCATCGGCGAAGGGTGTGCCCCCCCAACGGAACGGCATCATGGCGTCATAGGCATCATTGCCGATCGCCGCCCAGGCGCGCAGATCGAGCAGGCGGCTTCCATTATTCCGGTAGGCGGTCAGGCGGGCATGTTCGCGCCAGATGTCGGCCGGGCGATCATAGGAGAAGGCGCTCTTCCATCCCATGCGCCGGGCGACCTCCTTGACGATCCACCAGTCCGGCCGCGCCTCGCCCGGCAAGGACAGGAACGGGCGCTGGCGGCTGATGGTGCGGTCCGAATTGGTGACGGTACCGTCCTTTTCGCCCCAGCCGGCCGCCGGCAGACGGATATGGGCATGGACGCTGGTGTCGGTGTCGGCGATGATGTCCGACACCACAACGAAGGGACAAGCCACCAGCGCCGCACGAACCCGCCCGGCATCCGGTAGCGAGACAGCCGGGTTGGTCGCCATCACCCACAACGCCTTGATGCGCCCCTCGTCGATCGCGCGAAACAGATCGACGGCCTTCAAACCGGGCTTGGTCGCCATGTGCGGCGCTGCCCAGAAACGCCCAACCCGCGCCACATTGTCCGGTGCGAAATCCATGTGCGCGGCCAGTGTCGAAGCCAGGCCGCCAACTTCGCGTCCACCCATTGCATTGGGCTGGCCGGTAATCGAGAAAGGCGCTGCGCCCGGCTTGCCGATCCGGCCAGTGGCAAGATGGACGTTGATGATCGCATTGACCTGATCGGTGCCACGGATCGACTGGTTGATACCCTGGCTGAAGAGGGTAACGGTGCGTGGCGTCGCGGCGAACAGCTCATAGAATTGCTGGAGCTGGGCGGGTGCGACATCGCAGGTCTTCGCCGTCGTCCAGAGATCATGGCCGGTTCGGACATGATCCCAAAAATCGTCGGGCGCGGTCACATGATCGGCAAGAAAGGCCCGATCAACGATTCCCTGAGCATCGCACCAGGCAAGCAGCCCCGTCATCAATGCGACGTCGGTCCCGGGCTTGACGGCCAGGTGCAGGTCGGCCCCCTCGCAGGTTTCAGTACGTCGCGGATCGATCACCACCAGCTTCGTCCCCCGTGCGCCACGTGCCGCCTGGATGCGCTGATAGACGATCGGATGACACCAGGCGGTGTTGGAGCCGACCAGAACAATCAAGTCCGCCTCATCGAGATCAGCATAGCTGGCAGGCACCACATCCTCGCCGAATGCTCGATTATGACCGGCCACCGCACTCGACATGCAAAGCCGCGAATTGGTGTCGATATTGGCCGAGCCGATGAACCCCTTCATCAACTTGTTGGCGACATAATAATCCTCGGTCAGCAACTGGCCCGAGACATAGAAGGCGACGCTGTCTGGGCCATGGCGATCGATCGTCTCGCGAAAGCGCTTTGCCACCAGGTCGAGGGCCTTGTCCCAGCTGGACCGGCGTTTGCCGATCATCGGATGCAACAGGCGTCCGGTAAGCCCTACCGTCTCACCCAGATGCGTGCCCTTGGAACACAGCCGCCCGGCATTGGCCGGATGGCTCGCATCGCCGCGGATATCGACCGACCGGCTGCCCGTCGGCGTCGCCACGATACCGCAGCCGACACCGCAATAGGCGCAGGTAGTGCGGATCGCGACGTCGCTCACGCCGCACGCTGCCCCATAACCGCCGAACGCAACAGAAAGATGCGCCCGGCGTCGACCTTGAGCGGGATGACCGGGACGCACCCCTTGTCTTCACCCAGGGCCTCGCCCGTCTTGAGCGATATGTGCCAGTTGTGCAGCGGACAAGTGACGACGCCGCCGTGCACGATGCCTTGAGAAAGCGGTCCATGCTTATGTGGACAGCGATTGACCAGTGCGTGGAATTCACCGGACTGGGTTCGGAAGATAGCGATCTCTTCCCCGCCTCGCACCGGCAGAGTGCGCGCATTGCCAGCGCTGATCTGATCCACCGGACCAATGTCGAGCCATTCTCCGATCATCCTACAATCTCCATCGGGCGTACTTCGGCGATATGCTGGTGCAATTCGGCATGGGCGCCGGCGGCACGCTCGGCCCAGGGATCGTCCTGACTAAAGCTCTGCGCATACAGGAAGCGCGCGCGCAGTGCCTCGCGACCGGCATCATCGGCGACGATGCGATCCCTGACATAGTCAACGCCGACCCGCACGATCCAGGGCGCTGTCCGTTCCAGATAGCGCGCCTCTTCGCGGTAGAGCTGGATGAAGGCGGCACAATAATCGAGCGCCTCCTGTTCGGTCGCAACCTTGCACAGCAGGTCGGTGGGCCGGACATGGATGCCGCCGTTGCCGCCAACATGCAGTTCATAGCCGCTGTCGACGCACACCACGCCGAAATCCTTGATCGTTGCCTCCGCACAGTTGCGTGGGCAACCCGAGGCAGCGATCTTGAACTTGTGCGGCATCCACGATCCCCAGGTCATCCGCTCGATCCTCACACCAAGGCCAGTCGAATCCTGGGTACCGAAACGGCACCATTCACTGCCGACGCAGGTTTTCACCGTTCGCAGCGACTTGCCATAGGCGTGGCCGGAAACCATGCCAGCGGCATTCAGGTCTGCCCAGACGGCAGGCAAATCCTCCTTCCGGATGCCGAAGATATCGAGCCGTTGCCCGCCGGTGACCTTCACCATAGGCGCATCATATTTCTCGACCACGTCCGCGATGGCCCGCAATTCGCGCGGGTTGGTAAGGCCACCCCACATGCGTGGCACCACCGAATAGGTGCCGTCCTTCTGGATATTGGCGTGCATGCGTTCATTGACGAAGCGGCTCTGCTGGTCATCGACATAGTCGCCGGGCAAAGCGCAGAGCAGATAATAGTTGAGCGCCGGGCGGCAGGAAGCACAGCCATCCGGGGTCAACCAATGAAGCTTCTGCATCACTTCGGGGATCGAGCGCATACCTTGCGCGACGATTTCGCGCCGCACATCATCATGACCAAAACTGGTACATTTGCAGAGCGTCTTGGGGCCGGATTGCACCGCCTCACCCAGAGTGGCCGCCAGAATTGTCTCGACCAGGCCGGTACAACTGCCGCAGCTGGCTGATGCCTTGCACGCGCCTCGGACGGCGTCGAGACTGCAGGCACCAGCTTCGATGCAGGCGACGACCTGTCCCTTGCTGACGCCGTTGCAGCCGCAAATCTCGGTATCGTCCGAGAGTGCTGCAACGGCCGCCTTAGGGTCCAGCGCGCCTCCTCCCGAGGCGAAGGCCTGACCGAAGATAAGCAGGTCGCGAATATCGCTGACATCCTCGCCCTTTTTCAAGAGGTCGAAATACCAACCGCCATCGACAGTATCGCCGTAGAGTACAGCCCCGATCAGCCGGTCGCCCTTGACGACAACGCGCTTGTAAACGCCCCGTGCTGCATCGCGCAGGACGATGTCCTCACACCCTTCCCCGCCGGAAAAATCCCCGGCAGAAAAAACGTCGAGCCCCGCGACCTTGAGTTTGGTCGAGGTCACCGACCCCCTATAGCCGCTGTGTTGGTCGGTAAGACCGTCGGCAAGACTGCGACACATGTCCCATAAAGGCGCTACCAGGCCATAGACATTGCCATCATGTTCGACGCATTCGCCCACGGCCAGAACGGCCGGGTCGCTGGTGACCATATGGTCGTCGACCTTGATACCGCGCCCGACATCCAGCCCCGCCTCACGGGCGAGCGTGACCGAGGGCCGGATACCCACGGCCATCACGACCAGACTGGCGGGAATGTCGCGCCCATCTTTCAGGCGCACCCCCTCGACCTTGCCTTCGCCATAGATTTCGGCCGTGTCCGCGCCAGTCAAAATGGTTTGGCCACGGCCTTCCAGCGCACTCTTCAGCAGCCAGGCAGCGGCCTCGTCCAATTGCCGCTCCATCAGCGTCGGCATGATGTGCAGCACCGTTACCTTCATGCCACGCAGGGTCAGGCCGTGAGCAGCCTCCAGCCCCAGCAGGCCGCCGCCGATCACCACGGCGCTGCCGCCGCCCAGGGCCTTGCCTGCTTCGGCCGCTGCCAGCATCGTGTCGACATCCTGCATGTCGCGGAAACTGATGACGCCGGGCAGATCCTTGCCGGGAACCGGGATGATGAAAGGATCGGATCCGGTTGCGATCAGCAGCCTGTCATAACTGACGGTACGGCTGCTGCGTGCAGTAACGGTCTTGGCGGCGCGATCGATCGTGATGATGGGATCGCCCACGACCAGTTCGATGTCATTGTCTTCATACCAGGCGCGTGGATTAATGACGATGTCTTCAAACGTCTTTTCCCCGGCGAGGACGGGCGAGAGCATGATGCGGTTGTAGTTCACATGCGGTTCGGCGCCAAAAATGGTGACGCGATAGCGTCCCGCATCGCGCGCCAGCAGTTCTTCGACCGCGCGGCATCCGGCCATGCCATTGCCCACCACCACCAGATGTTCACGCGGCGCATCGACAGAAGGAAATGCCTCTCCTTCGCCGCCTGCCGCCGGTTCAATCCCGTCCTGAAACTCCATCCCCGTGACTCCAGAAAAGAAAAAAGCCGCCATCCTGACCGCCGGCACAGAGACCGGGAGTCAGGATGGCGGCTTTGCCATCATATGGGCCTTGCCGGTCCTACCCTGGACCGCCGCAGCTATGTGAGCGGGACATCCTTGCCCCTTGCAGTGCAGCATAAGGAGGATCGCCCGATCACTCAAGCGATTCCTCCCATGGCTTTTCAATCAGATGGCCCAATCCGCCTGAAGCCATAATTTCTCTGTATCCGTGGCCAACGCCCTGGCTTCATAATGCGCATAGCGAATCGACAGAGCCGTTCGTCCAGCCCTCGCCGATGCAAGCAGATTCCATTCATCGCCATAATGCTGGCCCATCCGATCGCTGTCGAACCGGTGCCAGGTCGCAGCAAGAGTGACTGCCGACAACGGACCCAGGCGCTTCCAGCCATAGCCGCCACCCGCGTAGAAGTCGCGGACGCCATTGGCAGGCGTGGTCAATAGCTTGTCGGCCCACCCCTGGAATTTGAAATTGGTTCCGAGCGGCGTCTGGAAACTGGTGAGAGCAGTGCCATTATTGGCGCCCAGCACTTCGTAGCCGGCATTGAACTTCCACCCCCGAAGGTCCAGCGTCGCGTCGGCCAGCCAATAATCCGCACCATAATCATTGGGGTTGCGGTGCCAGTCTGCCTGACGCGCATAACTGAGTTGATAGGAGAGGCGGACCTCTTTCGACACTGCGCGGGTGCCCGCGATACGCACACCATAGGTCTGGCTCGACAGGCGATAGCCCTGCACCACCGCCTCATCCTGATCGACCAGATAGGCAAAGCCGGTGAGTGTCCCGATCGGCGTTGCATAGGAGAGATTGGCGAAGAGATTGGCGCCGCCAATCGCCTGTTGCCGTCCACCGGCGCCATCCATGCCCCAGATCGTCCGCACGCTCCAGGCATAGGCGAGATCCAGCTTGAGCCCCTTGGCGGGTACCAGTTCGGCTCGTACCGCATCAAAGGTCTGGCCATTGTCGCGAAAGCCGACATTGCCGACAAAGCGCTCGTCATCGAGCAGAATTTTCTGCCGGCCCGCCGTCAATACCGCCGCCTTCGCCCGGTATTGGATCTGGGCGACATAGAGTGCGACATTTTGGGGGTCAGCCACCAGCGGTCGTGCCGGGGTGCCGTGCAGGCCATCATAATAATCGTCGATCACGGCCAGTGTCCCTTGGCCCACGATCGTTGCCGACAATGCGCCGCTGCTGGCCGACAGGCCGGCACGGGCACGGACAGTCAGCGCATCGGCCGGCTGGACGATTCCATCCTGATCGACATGCTCGTAGCGCAGCCGGGCTTCCGCCACCGGCTTCAGCACGATCTGCTGGGCACAGGCCGGCCCGGCGACGGCCAGACCGGCCGCCGTTGCGAAAAGATATTTCATGGATACCGCCCCCTCGGACGCTGATAATTGGGATGACGGGCGCAGCCCCGCGTGGCCACCGCGCCCTTCCCCGCTCAGATGCGGGCGCCGCTGGTCCAGTTGGCGCGCCACTTGGCCTTGACCAGCACCACCCCCAGCAGCGCCAGCCCAGCCAGGCCTGCAAAGATCAGGAACCCGGGTGCGAAGCTGCCGGTCCATTGCCTGGCGATGCCCAGCGAACTGGCAAGATAGAAACCACCGATCCCCCCGGCCATGCCCACCAGCCCGGTCATGACCCCAATCTCAGCCTGGAAACGCTGCGGCACGAGCTGGAAGACTGACCCATTGCCGGTCCCCAATGCCAGCATGGCGAGGATGAACAGGCCAAGTGCGCCTGCCAGCGTTGTCGCCTGCGACACGCCCGCAAGGGCAATGGCAGCGACGATATAGACGATCATCAGCGTGCGGATCCCGCCGATCCGGTCGGCAAGGGCACCACCCATTGGCCGAACCAGCGATCCGGCGAAGACACAGCCGGCGGTGCAATAGCCTGCGATGATCGGGCTCAGACCGAACTGGTCGGTGAAATAGATGGGCAGCGAGGCGGCCAAGCCGACGAAGCCACCGAAAGTGACGGCGTAAAAGGCCATCAGCCACCAGGCATCGGCTGTCTTGAGCGGCTCGAAATAGTCGACCAGGCGCTTGGCCGGCGGGGCATTGGGCGCATCCTTGGCCATGATCATATAGGCAAGGAAGACAAGCGTCAGCGGGATGCACGCCAGGCCCAGCACCGCATTCCAGCCGAACAGCTTTGCCAGCATCGGCGCGAACAGCGACGCAAGAACGGTCCCAGAATTGCCCATGCCGGCAAGCCCCATCGCCTTGCCCTGATGTTCAGGCGGATACCAGCGACTGGCGAGCGGCAGCGCGATGGCGAAGCTCGCCCCGGCAAAGCCAAGGATCACGCCCAACGCAAGGGTACCGCCAAAGCTGTTCACGCCCAGCAGATAGGCGCTGAGCAGACCGGCGATCACGATGATCTGGCTGATCGCACCCGACTTCTTCGGCCCGATACGGTCGACCAGCAGTCCGTTGACCACGCGCAGCAAAGCGCCGGCCAGTGTCGGCGTTGCCACCATAAGGCCCTTTTCCGCCGGCGTCAGCGCAAGCGTCTTGGAAATGGCGGGGGCCAACGGCCCCAGCAGCACCCAGACCATGAAGGCCAGGTCGAAATAGAGGAAAGCGGCAATCAGGGTCGGCGCATGGCCGGCCTTCCAGAAGCTGGTCGCGACGGTGGCCGAAGCAGCCCCATCCTTGTCGCGATCCCAATAAGCAGTAGCCATGTGACGTCCCCCAACCAATGGAAATGGACATGAAAAAAGCCGCAGGCCGGACGCACTAAGGCATGGTCCGGTCAGCGGCTTTGCTGCGATATATGGATTGGAAGGGCGGTCCCGACCTTGGGAGAGCCCGTTCCTATGGATGCGCCTCGTCGCGCGATCGCTATCTTATCTCGCGATTCGCGTCATGTTGCAAGGCACAAATTCCGGCGGCTTTTCAGCGCAAGGACGCGAAGCCGGCGAGGAAATCCTCCATCCGTTCCGGATCGAAAATGCGGCCGTCGAAGAAACGGTCCGGCCCGAGTGTCAACTCGCCGCGCCGCGACCCCACCGCCAATGGGCCATCTAGCGCACCTTCGAGCTTCATGCTGGCGCCCGGCATCGGCACCGCGCTATCGGCCAGCGCACGACGGAAAATGTCAGGCCGGAACACGGCTGCCGCCTTTGCCGCCGTCGCCACATCATGATCGACCATGTTCCAGCGCACCAGTTGCGAATAAATCCACAACGCCTGACTGCGCCAGGGAAAGGGCGTGGCTTCACGGCCGAACAGCATGAAATCGGGATTGGCGATCGGCGCGCCTCCGGCACGTGCGACGATCCGCCCAGACAGCGCCCGCAGGATAAGCTCAGCGGGCTGATCGACATAGCGGGGATCGGACAGGCATTGCGCCAGCTCAGCATGATGCCCCGGATCGTCACACCAGGCGGCGGCCCGCGCCAGCGCCCGCAGCAGACGATCGACGCTGTCGGGATTGGCCTCCAGCCAGCTTTCGCGGAAGGCCAGGACCTTTTCGACGCCGCGCTGCCAGATGCGTTCCCCGACCGCGACCGTTTCGGCCAGTCCCGCTTCGATCGCAGCGCTGCCCCAGGGCTCGCCGGCAATGAAGCCGTCAATCTCGCCCCCCCGCATCGCCTCGACCGTCAGCGAGGGCGGCAGCACACGCAGCACCACGTCGCGATCCGGATCGATACCCGCACTCGCCAGCCAGTAGCGCAGCATGATCGCATGACTGGAAAACCGATGAACGACGCCAATCACCGGCTTGCGCCACCACAACCCAATCGCCATCGCGAAATCATGGGCCGTGCCCAGAGGATCGGCCAGCCGCCGGGCGATATCGGGTTCCAGTGCCCGGCGAAATCCGGTGCCATCACCAGCATATTGCCATTGACGTTGAGCTTGTATGGCGCGGCCAGCGCGGCCGGCTGCTGGCTAAGCCCCAGCGTCACCGCGACCGCCAGCGGTGCCAGCATCTGCGCGGCCTGAACCTGGCCATAGACCAGCCGATCCCGCAGCGTCGCCCAACTGGTGGTGCGCACCAGATCAAGCGCCAGCCCTTCCTCCTCGGCAAAGCCCTTATCCCGGGCGATCGCGAGCACCGCGACATCGGTCAAGGGCAGGAAGGCTATCCGCAGCGCTGTCGTCATAAGGCTCCTCCCAGCAGGTCGCTGGCGGTGATCAGCGCCTGCGCCATGTCCACGATCTTCTTGCCCTGATTCATCGCGCTCGACCGCAGCAGCGCATAGGCATCCTGTTCCGTCAGCCCTCGCTGGTTCATGAGGATCGACTTGGCGCGATCGATGACCTTGCGGTCCGACAGCGCGGTACGCGCTTCCTCCAACTCGGCCTGTATCTTCGCAAAGGCATTGAACCTGCGCACGGCCAGTTCCAGTACCGGCTTCACCCGTTCCTTGCGCAGGCCATCGACAACATAGGCGGATATTCCGGCGTCGATTGCCGCGCCGATCATCGCTTCGTCCGACTGATCGACGAACATGGCAATCGGCCGCGCAAGCGCGCGACTGACAGTCAGCATCTCCTCCAGTGTATCGCGGCTCGGGCTGCCCAGGTCCATCAGGACGACATCGGGCGCCATGCGTTCGAGGCGCGCGACGAAGGCGCCGCGCGGCGGGACAATATGAATATCGTCATATCCCGCCTCGCGCAGCCCCTCCTCGAGGACGGTCGCCCGCAATCCACTGTCATCAATGATGACGATTCGCATCCGTTCATGTCCACCACGCCGAGGATGACGCGGCATGACCAAGCTTCCAGCCCAGGTCAACGCCGCACCGTCGGGAAACCGCGTGGGCGTAGGGCGGAGTGCGGCCTGTCCGACACGCCATCATGGCTATCCCGCCACCATTGTCAGCAGGCGACGCAGGCAAACCGCCATTCCGGGTATTTTCCGGCTTTGATCAAATAGCCGCTGTTGCCACAAGGCAAGCGATGACGAGCCATGCCATTCCCGTTTCCGTTCCACCGCCGCAGTCCTCTCTCTGGTGCCTGATCCCGGATCGGCGTCAACTGTGGCTGCTCGGTGTCTATGCGATCGGGTTCGCCGCCGCACACTGGATCGCTTCCGCTTGGGGAGGCACCGGTTTTTATTCCTTATGGTACCCCGCCGCCGGCCTGCGCCTGGCCCTGCTGTGGTATGCCGGAGCTCAACTCACACCGGCCATCGCCATCATCGAAATCATGGTCAATATCGCCAAGGGCACCTTCCCAAGGGAATCGTCGGACTGGCCGATTATCCTGATCGGGATCGTACGCCCAGTTCTGGCCTATGGCGCGACGGTCGCGGCTATCCGGTGGCTTGCGAGCGGGTCCAGAGCCAGCGTGCTGATCCCGCCCATGCCGTTCAGTCTGGCAGCAGTGGCTGCTCCCAATGTCACATCCCTTGTGGCGTTGCCGGAGTCTCTCGGACGGCCAGACATCACCCGCGTGCAGAACATGCAGGACGTCATCACCTCGTTGTCGGCGTTTGCGGTGGGCGATTTGCTCGGCGTGCTCATTGTCGCCCCGCCGATTCTCTGGATCGCCGAACTCATGGCGCGACGCTCCCGTCCAAAACGATGGGAGGAGATCGATATCCGCTGGCCCGCGTTTGCGGAGAGCATGATCCTCTTGTTCGCCGGCATCATGATCACGGATGCGCTGCGCCGTATCGGCCTGGGCGCCCAGCCCATGCCAGCCATCCTCGCCGTCGCCTGGATCGGGCTGCGTTTCGGGCGGGCAGCAGCCTGGATATCGCTGGCGATCATGACTGGTCTCATGCTGCCGCATACGGCGCAGGACATGAGCACAGCCGACAGGCTGCAATTGCATCTGGGCCTCGCCACCATCGTCGTGGTCGGCTATCTGGCCGGGTCGTTCGCCGATGCCCAGCGGCAGGCACGCATCGATGTCGAGCGGCGCGACCGCATGCTGTTCCAGGCCGAACGGTTGAAGACGCTGCGGGCGATGTCGGTCGCGGTGATCCATGAAATCAGCCAACCGCTTTCGACTCTGGCGATCGAGGCAAAGCATTTGCATGAGATAATCGGCCACTCGGATCGGGAAATTGCGGAGAGCGTCGCCCTGATCGACCGCAAGGCTGCGGCTCTTTCCCATCTCGTACGACGACTGCGCCGCTATGGCGGACGGGCGGTCGATGAGCTCACACCACTACCCCTATCTGCCCTGGTGGAAAGCGTCATATCGCTCGCAGCACCCGAGGCGAGGAGCGAGGGCGTCACGATGAAGGTCGATCCGGTCGATCCCGACTTCGTCGTTCTGGCCCAGGAAGTCGAATTGGCGCAGGCCGTGATGAACCTGATCCGCAACGCCATACAGGCTGCGGGCGACGGGCAGGTACGGCTCAGTGTCGCCCGGTCCGGCAACCGGGTGCAGATCATCATAGCAAACCGCCTTTCGGCAGATATCCTGCCCAAGGCGGGGATGGGCGTTGGCACGCTGGTCGCCCGCGCCATCGTCGAGGCCCATGGCGGGACATTATCGCGGACCATATCGACGCATGGCGAGGTCAGGGCGTGCATTGCCCTGCCGATGACCGGAGAGCTGGCATGACGGACACATCATCGCGCATCTATATCGTGGACGATGATCGCGACCTGGGAGCCAGCGTCGCACGCCTGCTGCAGCGCCACGGCTTCGGCGCTGAACCCTTTCTCGATCCAATTCTGCTGCTTGATGTCTATGCCACGGCCCGGCCGACTGCATCGTGACCGATGTCATGATGGGCGACCTGGACGGATTCGCCTTCGCGGACAGGGTGCGAGCACTGGATCCGTCGGCTGCGATCATCTTCATGACAGCCTGGCCCACCACCGCCAATGCCGTGGATTCGGTGCGGCGCTATGGCGGCCTGGATTATCTGGAAAAGCCAATCGATGAAGAACGCCTGCTGGCGGCGGTGGCAGAAGGTGTCGGCTGGTCGCGCAACCGACGGCGCCAATTGTCCCGGACGGCTGCACTCACCCCAAGGGAGCGGCAAGTCTTTGAACTCCTTATCCAGGGACACAGCAACAAGGTGATTGCCGCCATCCTGGGCCTCAGCCCCAAGACTGTCGAAGACCATCGCGCGTCGGTGATGGCCAAGACCGGCGTGAACGGCCTGGCGCAGCTGATCGCGCTGAACAACTGACACCGGCGCCTCCTTTCCGGGAATTTCCCGGATACCCGACCGGTCCCAGCTTGGGGACAGCGTATCTGCCGCGTCCGAAAGGCGCGGCACCGGGCGGCGTTCTGCGACCCGCGCCGCCCGGCATTTCCGCCCAGCCGCCAAGGCGAGCAATCCCAACGCGCCACCCTTTGGCCAGATCGCACGGGCAGCATGCCCCCGACACGACGCCAGAAGACGCGTTAACCTTTTGGAAGACCGGATATTTCCCGGATCGACCTGACAGCATCGCTCATGCGACCGGTGCAGCGCAACCGGACAATCCTTCGGCGAATTTCAGGTCCGCGCCCCGGTCGTCCGCGCAACAACAGCAACGAGGTATGAATGGTGCCCAAATCTTCCTGGCTGATGGCTGCTGCCTGTCTCATGACGGGTTGCCAGGCACCATCGGGCAATGTTGCCGAACCGACGCACGAGGCGGACACAGCGATCCGGTCCTTCAGGGAATCCCTGTCACGCGCCTTCTCAAAGGATGCTTCTGACGATTTCACCAATGCGCCAATCATGGCGGCCGCCGCAACCGGCGGACTCGCGCGATCGATCGTCGCGACGACATGCGGCTTGTCCGATAACCCGGGCGGTGGCCTGTTGCTAGGAGACATGACCGCAGAACAACAGGATGCCTGCGCCATCTGGGGCATGGCAGCGACCACCATGGCCAAGGATGATCAGGGCGCCGTCATAGGCGCGACCGTTGACGGCGACATTGCAATCACCACCTTGTGGAGCGGCCAGGCGGCCAGCAAGGGGCGCACCCTGCCTGCTACCCTGCTGGAAGCACAGCTCAACATCGTCAATCCGCTGGATGGTTTTCGCGGATCGGTGTGCGTTCGCAAGCTGTCCGTGGTGGATGCGGAATTCAAGATGGAACGATCGATCATGTATCGATCCTGCGCCGCCAAGGACATGGGCAAGATCGGCGAAGCGATGAAGGGCGCCGGCATCACGGATGTTCCGCAGGAATATCGTGCTTCTGCCGAAACAACCGAGCCATCCGCCGCTGACGATCAGGCAACGGCGCCCGCAGCCGATCCCACTGCCGCTGCGGAGGAACAAAATCCTGCCCAGGAGCAATCCGCCCACGACCAGGCGGCCGCCGACAACAAATTGTCCACGCAAGGCATAACTGCCGCATGGAACGCGATCGATGTTTCCCGCCGGGCGGAAATCCTGCCGCTGCAACGCGCGTGGATCAAGGCCAAGGATGCCAATTGCAGCATCGACGCCGCATCCGCGTCACTGGATCAGGTGGAACAGGACACGGCGCGCCTGCGCTGCGACACGGCAGCGAATACGTCCCGCATCGACTGGTTGAAACAATATCTGCCGCAGTGACAGCCAGGTGCTGGACCGCCCTGCCGGGCTTCATGAATTTCGAGGCTCCCATGTATCGAAACAGATTTCTACACGTTGAGCTGTCAGCCATGCTGGCAATGTTGCTTTTGACCTGCACGCCGAGATCCGCATGGGCTGCCCCCGCCCCCTCCGACTCCTTGATCGGGCTGCTCGGCGCACTCGTCCAGGGCGCTTCGCAGGCCAAGGTCAGGAGCAGTTGGGACGGCGTTCCCATGGATACCCGCTCATGTGTCGATGCCGCGCTATCAGCCAAGAACAAGCGGATTGAGGATCTGATCGGCGCAGGCGTCAAGGCGAGCGATCAACGGATATCGGGAATCCTGAACTTCTGCCAGGCATTGGCGAGCCGCTCGCTCAGGGACAATTTCCCCTGCCGGACGATGAACGATGCCGGCCAGAATGTGGAGACGGCCTGCTACGAACAATTTGCTTCATCCGGCAACGGCGAACTCCGGCCAGTGGATCGTGATGCCTTCATCCGCCTTGCCGCTTCGGGCGGGAAAGTCGAAATCGCGACACTGGAACTGCCGGCAGCCAAGACGGCGCGACTGCAGGCGGAACGACATGCCCGGCAAGTGGCACAGGCGGAGAAGCAACGACTGGTACAGCTCAAAGCCGAGCAGGAACGCGTGCGCGCCGCCGAACTGGCCAGGAAGGAACTCGGCACCTTCCGTCCCTACTGATCCCGGGCAGGCTAGAAATCTGGTGCCCACCACTGGAGTAACGATTTACCGGCCATCATCCGAGAGTCAGGGATAAAGCCCTTTATCGCATATTATCATGGAAATATTGGCGGAGAGGGAGGGATTCGAACCCTCGGTACCCTCACGGGCACGCCGCATTTCGAGTGCGGTGCATTCGACCACTCTGCCACCTCTCCGCAGAAGACCGGAAGCATCGAAAATGCTGCACCGATCGGGTCGAGGGGCGGCCATTAGCGAATGATTCCTGGCTTGCCAAGCCGCCTATCCGGTATTTTTCTTGTCTCCCTGCGTCGCGCCCCTAAATTAGTCACATGAAAGTCACGATTCAGAATATTGGCACCGGCATTGCCGCCCCATCGATTGTCCATGCCCGCTTCAGCATCGGCGATGTGCTCAAGCATCGCAGCTTCGGCTTCCGCGGCGTGGTGTTCGATATCGACCCGGTCTTCGCCAATAGCGACGAGTGGTATGAATCGATTCCCGAACATGCCAGGCCTGATAAGGAGCAGCCTTTCTACCACCTGCTCGCCGAAAATGGCGAGAACAGCTACGTCGCCTATGTCAGCCAGCAGAATCTGGTGGCTGACGACAGCGAGGAACCGGTCGACCACCCGGCCATCATCGGCCTGTTCGGCGATTATGCGGATGGCAAATATCAGCTGCGCCCGCGCCACCGCCACTGAACGACGCAATCGGGCGGCGCTGGTCGCTGCCCTGTTGCTCGTCACAGCTGGGCCGCTGTACGCCGGACCGCCAGTGATGGAGGACAAGGTTGCAGCCCCCAATGCCGATCCGACCTTTCCCTTCTCCAACGAGATCGCCGCCTTTGCCCAGGCTGAAGCCGCCAGTCCCCCCGTCGCCGACGCCACCTTGTTCCTGGGTAGTTCCAGCATCCGCCTGTGGGACATCAAAAACAGCTTCAGCGATATCGGCACGGTCAATCGCGGCTTTGGCGGCGCGACCACGCCCGACGTGCTCCATTATTACAAGCGGCTGCTGCCCAAGGCCAAGCCACGCTCGATCATCGTCTATGTCGGCGAGAATGACCTGGCCGCCGGCGCCACCCCGGACAAGGTCGCAGGCGATGTGCTGACCCTGCTGCGCCAGTTGCGCGCCGACTATCCCAAGGCGCATATCGCCTATCTCTCGCTCAAGCCCAGCCCGATCCGCTGGACGCTCTGGCCCAAGATGGCGGCCGTCAACATGACCGTGGCTGCCCGCGGCAAGACCATGAAATTCGATTATCTCGACGTCAGTCGCCCGCTGCTGGCGGCGGACGGCCTGCCCGATGCCTCCCTGTTCCGTGCCGACGGTTTGCACATGAATCCACGCGGTTATGCGCGCTGGACGCAGTTGGTCGACACCTATCTCGATCGCGCCGTGCTGGCCGATGCCAGCATTGGCCGCGATTCCTGACCGTCCTGTCGGCCAGTTTAAGATTGATCCAATCGCCCGCAACATTATTACCGGCCGCTTGATTGATCGACTGGCGAAGGGAAAAGAGCAGTGACAACCGATTCGGCCAAGGCCGTGCCGATGGCGGAGCTGACGCTACGCGGCGTCATCCTGGGCGCGCTCATCACCCTGCTGTTCACCGCCGCCAACGTCTATCTGGGCCTCAAGATCGGCCTGACCTTCGCCACATCGATCCCCGCCGCGGTCATCTCCATGGCGGTGCTGCGCCTGTTCGCGACCGGCACGATCCTGGAAAATAATATCGTCCAGACCATTGCCTCGGCCGCCGGTACGCTGTCGGCGATCATCTTCGTGCTGCCGGGCCTGGTCATAATCGGCTGGTGGCAGGGCTTCCCCTATTGGCTGAGCGCCTTCACCATCGCACTGGGCGGCATATTGGGCGTGATGTATTCGGTGCCACTGCGCCGCGCGCTCGTCACCGGCTCCGACCTCCCCTATCCCGAAGGCGTTGCGGCTGCCGAAGTGCTCAAGGTTGGCGCGGGTTCGCGGGAGGGCCTGGAAGAGAATAAGCGGGGGCTAGCCGCCATCGTCATGAGTTCGCTCGCCGCCGCTGGCTTCTCGATCATCGCCAAGACCAAGCTCCTGGCCGAGGAGGCTGCCACCTTCTTCAAATTGGGCGCCGGCGCCAGCTCGGTCTCGACCAGCTTCTCTATGGCCCTGATCGGCGTCGGCCATCTGGTCGGCATTTCCGTCGGCGTCGCGATGTTCGTCGGCTTGCTGATCAGTTGGGTCGGTATCGTCCCCTATCTCACCAGCCCGCTGCCCACCGGCGTAGACCTTGCCGACCTGGTCGGCACCACCTTCCGCATGAAGGCGCGCTTCATCGGCGCAGGCACGATCGGCATCGCCGCGATCTGGACCCTGCTCAAGATCCTCGGCCCGATCATCAGCGGCATCCGTTCCGCCATGGCGGCCGCAAAAATCCGTAAATCGGGCGACGGCGGCCTGCTGGAGCTGACCGAACGCGATCTGCCCATCGGCATCGTCTTTGGTACCATCCTTGCTTCGTTGGTCCCGATCGCGATCCTGCTGTGGGTGTTTGCTCAGGGTGGTCCGATCGCCGCCAACCCGGTGCCGATCATCGCCCTGACCCTGGCCTATATCCTGGTCGCCGGCATCGTCATCGCTTCGGTCTGCGGTTATATGGCGGGCCTGATCGGGGCATCGAACAGCCCGATCTCCGGCGTCGGCATCCTCGCCGTGCTGGGTGCCTCGTTGATCCTGGCCGCCATCTACGGATCGGGCGGCAACCCGGAACAAAGTCAGGCGCTGATCGCCTATGCGCTGTTCACCACCGCCATCGTGTTCGGCGTCGCCACGATCTCGAACGATAATCTCCAGGATCTCAAGACCGGTCAGCTGGTCGGCGCCACCCCCTGGAAGCAGCAGATCGCGCTGATACTCGGCGTACTGTTCGGCGCTCTGGTCATTCCGCCGGTGCTCGATCTGCTCAATAGCGCCTTCGGCTTTGCCGGTGCGCCGGGCGCCGGCCCCAATGCCTTGCCCGCGCCGCAGGCGGCATTGATCTCGGCATTGGCAAAGGGCGTGCTGGGCGGAGATCTCGACTGGGGGCTGATCGGCTTCGGCGCCGGCATCGGCGTGGTCGTGGTCGCCATCGACGAACTGCTGGGCAAGGCCGGCAAGCTGCGCCTGCCTCCGCTCGCGGTTGGCATGGGCATCTACCTGCCGATGGCGCTCACCCTGCTGATCCCGGTCGGCGCGGTGATCGGCCATTTCTACAATCGCTGGTCGCTGCGCCAGGCGAATCCGGAATTTGCCGAGCGCATGGGCGTGCTGATGGCGACCGGCTTCATCGTCGGCGAAAGCCTGTTCGGCGTTGCCTTTGCCGGTATCGTCGCCTCGACCGACAGCGATGCACCGCTGGCGCTGGTCGGCGAAAGCCACTGGACGGTGCCGCTGTCGGTGCTGGTCTTCGCCGGCGTGATCGCGGCCCTCTATGCCCGACTGCGCCGCTGGGCGACCGCGCCGCTGTAATAGAGTGCAACAAATGCCTGTTTCATCGAACTGTCACGAAAATGGCATCACCTTGTAAGGAAACGCCGCCACTGGCCCCCTCAACCGGACGGGGCCAGTGACACGTCGCTGATCTCCCCGCCGATAACAGGGAGATTCCACTATGAACCGTCTTGTCCGTGGCGCGAGCCGCGTAGCCATCGCCCTTGCCATCGCGACACCGGCCGCCGCCCTGGCCGGCACCATCAGCGGTACCGTGTCGGACGGCACCGGCACCCGCGCGCTGCAGTCGACCCAGCTGCGCATCGTCGAAAATGGCCGCATCGCCGAAGCCGGCCGTGACGGTTCCTATCGCTTCCCTGACGTCGCGCCGGGCACCTACACGATCGAGGCGCGCTACACCGGCGCCGATCCGGTCCGCACCACCGTCGTCGTGCCCCAGACCGGTGACGTCGATGCCGACATCCGCATCGGTTCCAATGTCGACGCATCGATCATCGTCGTCGGCCAGGTTGCAAACCAGGCATCCGCCCTGTCGCGCCAGCGCGCCGCCGACGGTGTCGAAAGCGTCCTGACCCGTGACGCCATCGGCCAGTTCCCCGATCAGAATGTCGCCGAATCGCTGCGCCGCCTGCCCGGCATCAACGTGATGAACGACCAGGGCGAAGGCCGCTTCGTCTCGGTCCGCGGTCTCGACCCCGAACTCAATTCCTCGTCGGTCAACGGTGCCCGCCTGCCCGCACCCGAATCCGACGTCCGCTCGGTCGCGCTTGACGTTGTGCCGTCGGAACTGATCGAATCGATCGAAGTGAAGAAGTCGCTGACGCCCGACATGGACGCCGACACCATCGGCGCCTCGATCGAGATCAACACCACCAGCGCTTTCGACCGCAAGAAGGACCTTTATTCGGTCAAGCTGGAAGGCAGCTATAACGATTATGCCGATGCGGTGACACCCAAGGGCAGCTTCGACTTCTCGACCCGCCTGACCGACCGCTTCGGCATCTCGGGCGGCTTCAGCTATTACAAGCGCAAGTTCGAGACCGACAATATCGAGGCGGCGGACTGGACCACCGGGGGCGACGACGACATCGCCTATGCCGAGACGCTGGAATATCGCGACTATGACGTCACCCGCAAGCGCATGGGAGCCACGCTCAACTTCGACTGGATGCCCACCGACACGACCAAGCTCTATGCGCGCGGCATCTACAACCAGTTCGACGACCAGGAATATCGCCGCCGCCTGACCTTCGTCATGGATGAAGAGCCAGCGTCAGGCGATGCCGACAACGCCTTCTTCACCGACGAAGACGGCCGCATCGAAGTGCGCCGCGACCTCAAGGATCGTTTCGAGCGCCAGCGCATCAAATCGATTGTGCTGGGCGGCACCACCGAAACCGGCCCGTGGAAGCTGACCTATTCGGGTAGCTGGTCGGAATCGACCGAGCGGGAAAATGGGTCGATCGACCCCATCCGCTGGCGCGCCCGCTTCGACGGTGACGGCGTCGACGTGAACTTCAACTATGCCGATCCGCGCGTCCCGACCTTTGACGTGACCAGCGGTGCCGACCTGTTCAACGATCCCGACCAGTACAGCTTCAACCGCGTCGAACAGACCGCGCTGTCGGACTCGCGCGACCGCGAATATGCGCTGAAGGGCGATCTGGCGCGCAGCTTTGCCATGGATGGCGGCACCTTCACCGTGCAGGCCGGCATGAAAGCCCGCTGGCGCCAGAAGAGCTATAATTTCAACATGAACTATTATGACGACGGCGACCTGGACCTGGCCGATGTGCTGGGGCCGCAGACCTATCGCCTCGCCAATCTCGGCCCGGTGCCGGCCAAGGGCGCGGCAACCGACTATTTCTACGATAATATCGGCGAATTTGAACTCGATCCGATCACCAGCGCCTATGAATCGGCCGCGCAGGACTATAGCGCCAAGGAGGATATCCTGGCCACCTATCTGCTCGGTCGCTGGGACAGCAGCACGCTGCGCATCATCGGTGGCGTCCGCATGGAGCAGACCCGCAATGTGCTGCGCGGCAACATGACCGAATATGCGCTGGACGAGGATGGCGAGGCGACCGGCGTCGTCTCGACCCCCAATGTCTTCACCAAACATTATACCGACTGGCTGCCCAGCCTGACCGCCCGTTTCGAGCCGAGCGAGGGCATGGTGTTCCGCGCGGCGGGCTATAAGAGCTTGGTCCGTCCCAAGCTGTCGCAGATGGCGCCGCGCTTCATCCTGGACGAGGATTATGCGGCGGAATTCGGCAATCCGGACCTCAAGCCCTATCGCGCCTGGAACTTCGACGCGTCGGCCGAATGGTATTTCGCCAGCAATGGCGCATTGAGCGCCGGCATCTTCTACAAGACGATCAAGGACTATACCGCCCAGATTCGCGATTTCGACGACGGCACCTATAACGGCATCGATTACAGCGAAGCCGTCTATTATGTGAACGGCGACACCGCCAAGGTGAAGGGCGTCGAACTGTCCTACAGCCAGGTGATGAGCTTCCTGCCGGCGCCGTTCGACGGCCTGCTGGTGAACCTCAACTACACCTACACCGACGCCGACGGTAAGATCACCAGCTATGACGGCGACGACAATGCCTATACCCGTCGCATCGGCCTACCCAACGCATCGAAGCATACTGCCAACATGGTGCTGGGCTATGAAAAGGGTCCGATCTCGCTGCGCGCCGCCGGCACCTATCGCAGCAAATATCTGGACGAGGTCGGCGATGGTCCGGACACCGATCGCATGGTCGACAATCATTTCCAGCTCGACCTGAGCGCGAAGTACAAGATCCTGCCGGGCGTCCGCCTGTTCGCCGACTGGGTGAACGTCAACAACGCCAAATATTTCGCCTACCAGAATTTCGAGGGCAGCCGTCGCCTGCTGCAATATGAGGAATATAACTGGACCGTGAAGTTCGGCATCTCCGCCAGCTTCTGATCCTGTTCGATTTCCCCCGCTTGCCGGCCGTGTCCCTACGCGGCCGGCAAGTCCTGTTTTTCGGAAAGGACGATCATGTCCCGACTGTTCATTACCACCCTGCTGCTGGCATCAGCCGCGCCATCAATGGCCCAGCCCGCCCCTCAGCCGCCCGTGCCGCGTTCGGCCGGCACGCCCTATGCAGCCCGCACCCTGCCCGACCGGATCATGCTGACGCCCGCCGCCGATCCAGCCCATGGCATGGCGGTCGCCTATCGCACCGATGCAGCCCAGAGCGCCAGTGAAGCGCAGATCGCGATATCGGTCGACGGTCCGACGCTGGAGGAGAAGGCAAGGACAGTGACCGGCCCTGCCGGCACGGCCAAGGACAGCGCCAATGGCCCGGCCCTTTATCACCAGATCCGCTTCGACAATCTGACACCCGATACCGTCTATGCCTATCGCTTGAAGGGCAGCGCGGGCTGGAGCGAATGGCTGCAATTTCGCACGGCGGCGGCTGAGGCCAAACCCTTCCGCTTCCTCTATCTGGGTGACATCCAGAACGGCATCCTGACCTATGCCAGCCGTGTCATCCGCCAGGCCTTCCACGCCAATGGCGGGATCGAACTGGTCGCCCATGCCGGCGATCTTGCGGCCCAGCGCGACGACCTCGACCATGACGACGAATGGGGCGAGTTCAACCAGGCCGGCAGCTATAACTGGTCGATCGTCCCGCAACTGCCCGCGACCGGCAATCATGAATATGTCGATGTGGTGAAGCCCGACGGCAGCGAAAGCCGCACGCTCGGCCCCTATTTCCCGCTGCAATTCGCGCTGCCCGACAATGGCGTGCCGGGCCTCAGGACCACCTATTTTGTCGATTATCAGGGGGTTCGTTTCATCATCCTCGACGGCACGTCGGCGATCGACCTCGGGACTATGGCGCAGCAGACGAAGTGGCTCGATGCCACCCTCGCGTCCAGCAAGGCGAAATGGAATGTCGTGCTGTTCCACCAGCCCGTCTTCACCTGCGCCCGGCCGCAGGACACATCCGAGGTGAAGGCCGCATGGAAGCCGGTCTTCGACAAGCGCAAGGTCGATCTGGTGCTGCAGGGCCATGACCATTGCTACAGCCGCCTGACGTCCGAAGCGGGCCGCGAGGCATCGGCGCAGGCGCGGGCCAATGGCGCGATCCAGGGGCCGGTCTATCTCGTCTCGGTCACCGGCTCCAAAATGTATGGCCTCAATGACCGGGCCCGCACCCAGCCGGACAAGACCGCCGAAGCGACCGAACTATATCAGATCGTGGACGTGGATGGCGATCGTCTCAAATTCCGCACCTATACCGCGTCGGGCAAGCTCTATGACGGCTTCGATCTGGAGAAGCGGGCGGACGGCAATCACCTGACCGACACCAGCGAACCCACCATCGCGGTGCGCACCTGCACCGGCAACATTGGTCCCGACGGCGGCAAATGCGTTGCGCGCGGCAAGTGAGGACGATCATGATCAAACCCTTCGCTCTATCCTTCACCAGCCTGCTTGCACTGGCCGCCTGCACCACCGCGGAAAAGGAAGTGCCGGTCGCCGTCCGCATCGCCAATGCGACCCCGGCCGTAAATGTCACCGCACGCGGTGAAACCACCCCGGTCGGCACGCCCAATGCCGATGCGGCGGACGATCCGGCGATCTGGCGCAATACCGCCAATCCGGCCGCGAGCCTGATCGTCGGCACCGACAAGAAGGCCGGCCTCTATATCTATGGCCTGGACGGCAAGACGCGCGATTTCCTGGACGCCGGCCGGGTCAACAATGTCGACCTGCGCGATGGCGTGACGATCAATGGCCAGCCGGGCATCCTGGTGGTCGCATCCGACCGCAATGACGTTGCCAACGCCAAGCTCGCGCTGTTCCGCCTCGATAGCGTGACAGCGAAGTTGACAGCCCTGGGCAAGGTCGATGCCGGCAAGGGCGAGGCCTATGGCATCTGCATGTACAAGGCGCCGGAGGCGACCTACGCCTTCATCGTGCTGAAGGATGGCACGATCAACCAGGTCGCGCTCGATGCCTCCGGCGCGGCGCCGACCGGCAGGATCGTCCGCAGTATGAAGCTTGGCACCCAGTCGGAAGGCTGCGCCGTGGATGACCGCACCGGCATCCTTTATGTCGCGGAGGAAGATGTCGGCCTGTGGCGCTTCGACGCGCGCGCGACCGGCGCCACCGCGCCCACGAAGATCGCGGCGGCCGACGGCAAGAATCTGGTGATGGATGCCGAGGGCGTCGCCATCGCCCCGATCGGCGCAAAGGACGGCTATGTCCTCGTCTCCAGCCAGGGTGACAATGCCTATGTCGCCTATCGCATGTCCGACGACAGCTATGTCGGCCGCTTCCGTATTGTCGACGGCGCCATCGGCGGGTCGGAGGAAACCGACGGCATCGAGCTGATGCTGGGCGATTTCGGCCCGGCCTATCCCGGCGGGTTGTTCATCGCGCAGGATGGCCATAACGCAGCGGCCGCACAGAATTTCAAACTGGTTGCCTGGGACGATATCGCCAAGGCATTGAACCTGCCGAACTGACCGAAACCGGAAAGGGCGGCCGCGATGCCGCCCCTCCTTATTGTCGCGCCCGCAAGGCGGTCAGCGCCGCCCGTGTCGACAGGGTCAGCGGCTGCGGCAGCGCATCCAGCGCGAACCAGCCGCAGCCCGCCAGCGCGTCGGGCTCCTTCACCACCGGTTCGCCCTGCGCATCCTCGACCAGATAGACCGGCGCCACCCAGTGCGTGCCGCGCTCCGCATCGATCTGGTCGGTCAGGCACAGCAATTCACGCGCCCTGATCGTCAGCCCCAGTTCCTCGAAAATCTCGCGCTCGGTGGCGGCGGCCATGGTTTCCAGCAGGTCGACCTTGCCGCCCGGCAGGCCCCAATGTCCCGCTTCCGGTTCCCGCCGTCGCTGCACCAGCAGCAACTTGCCATCGCGCAGGATCGCCGCGCCGCATCCGACCCGCGGCTCCGTCTGGATCATGCTTCCCCCATGAGAGAAGGGCGGCGGATCGCTCCGCCGCCCCATGTCCTTATTTCTTCGCCGCGAACCAAGCCGCGGTCGGCGTCTTGAGGCGGCTGCGCGTCTCGATCCTAGTCTTGATCGCGGCGATCGAACGGTCGACCACCTTGCGCGATTCCGGCGTCAGATACTGGGTCGCATAGGCGTCCAGCTTGGTCACCATCGCCGGGTCGGCCGATCCGCCGCCCAGACGGGCCAGCGCCTGGCTACGCGCCGACACGTCGATCAGCGCCTCATATTGCGCCTTGTGGGCCAGCACATAGTCGACCGCCAGCATCGGATGGGCGACGCCCACCTGGCCAATGATCGCCGCGCTGGTGGTCTTGCCCGGCTCGTCGGTCAGGGCAAGATCCAAGGCCTGCTGGCCCAGCTTCTCGTCCTTCGCCTTGCCGAGCAGCGCGTAGAGCGTGCTCTTCTCCAGGTCGCTCTGCGCGCCCTTGGCCATGACGCGCAGCTTGTCCCAGGTCGCCTGATCGGCATTCTGGGCGATGATGCCCAGCCAGACATTGCGCAGCGGTCCGTCGAGCGCGGCCGGGTTGGTCGCCAGCGCAGCGAAGCGCTTGTTCGCTTCGGTCACCACGCCCTTGTCGCCCATGCTGCCCAGCGTCGAGACCAGGCTGGTGCGCAGCACCGGCACCTGCGGCCCTTCGCCGGCCTTGGCATCATAGCCGATGGCCGTCAGCGCCGGGGTCAGCTTGGTCGAGGCATAGGCGGCGACCTTCGCCTGGGCGGCGGCATCGCCCTCCAGCATGTCATAGCTGCTCTTCAAATAGCCGGGCACTTCGGCCAGCACGGCCGGGCTGCCATTGACCGGCACCGCGTCGACCAGATCGAGCGCCAGGCCGATCGGCTGATAACCACCCAGCGCCAGCTGGAAATTGTCCGCCATCAGGCCGGTCTGGTCCATGCTGGACAGCTGGCTGAAGCCCTTGGCCAGCGCCTGGATATTGGCGGCGGGATAGAGCGAGCGATAATAGCCGGTCTGGCCCGCATTGATGACATAGGCGCCACAGCCCGGCAGCGTGATCTGGCCATTGCCCTGCAGGATCAGGCGCTGCGCCTCGCCGGCCTGCACCTGCGCCTTGACCGGCACGTTCCACTTGAGCGGGGTCTTGTCCTTGGCGTCGCGGCTGAACTCGCCCTGGCTCAGCGTCAGGATGGTGTTGCCGCCCTGGCACTGGGCGCTCTCCACCTTGACCAGCGGGATGCCCGGCTGGCTGGTGAAATCATGCGCGATGCTGACCAGCCCCTTGGCGCCCGCGCCCTCCACCGCCTTCCACAGATCGTCGGTGACTGTGTTCCCGTAAGCGTGGCTCTTCATGTAGGACTGGATGCCCGCCTTCCACGCATCCTCGCCGGCATAGCCTTCGAGCATGGTGATGACCGCCTCGCCCTTCTGATAGGTGATGGCGTCGAAGGCCTGGTTCACCTGATCGACGGTGGTGATCTTCTGCACGACCGGGTGGGTGGTCTTGAGCGCGTCGAGGCTCATCGCCCGCTCGCGGCCATCGACGCGCGACAGCAGGGCTTCCCATTCCGGGTTCAGCTTGTCGGTGACCTTGGTCGCCATCCAGCTGGCGAAACCTTCGTTCAGCCACAGATCGTCCCACCAGGCCATGGTGACGAGATCGCCGAACCATTGGTGCGCCATTTCATGCGCGGCCACTTCATAGATGGCGCGCTTGGTCTCTTCGGAGGTGAAGCGCGGATCGACCAGCAGGGTGCGTTCGAAGGTGAAGATCGCACCCCAATTCTCCATCGCGCTGAAGAACTGGCTCTGGCCCGGACCCGCGACATTGTCGAGCTTGGGCAACGGGAAGGGCACGCCGAAATAGTCGTTATAATAAGGCAGGATCGCCGCCGACGCATCAAGCGCCAGTTGCGCCTTGCCAGTATTGCCCCGGCCGGTGATGACGCCGACTTCGGTATTGCCCGCCATCTTGGTCGCGCGGTCCAGTTCGCCCAGGCCGAAGAAGAGCAGGTAGGAGGACATTTTGGGGCTGGTGCCGAAGGTCACCAGCTTCTTGCCGCCGCCGATGTCCTTGGTCGCCTTGACCGGCATGTTGCCGACCGCCAGCTGGTCCGCCGGGACCACGGCGGAGAGATCGAACGTCGCCTTGTAGCTCGGCTCGTCGAAGCTCGGCACGAAGCGGCGGGCGTCGGGCGCCTCGAACTGGGTGAAAAGCGCGCGCTTCGCGGCGCCGGCATTGTCCGTATAGTCGAGCGCGAACAGGCCGTTCGCCTGCTGGTTGATGATGCCGGCATAGACCATGGTCAGCTTGTAGCTGCCCGGCTGGACCGGCTTGCCGAAGTCGAGGCTGACGGTCTGGGCGTCGGCATCCACCTTGGCCGTGCCGGTGATCGCCTTGCCCTTGGCCGGGGTCAGGGTGACGCTGGAGACGGTCAGGTCGGCCGCGTTGAGCACCAGCGCCGGCATGGCCGTGGCGACAGTGACGTCGATCGTCACCTTGCCGGTGAATTTGAGGTTCGCCGCATCGGGCGTCACTTCGATCGCATAATGGCTGGGCGCTGCACCACGGGGCAGCTGGGTGGTGACGCCGGCGGCGGGGCCGGCAGGTGCGGTCTGGGCCAGCGCGGGCGCGGCGATCGCCAGCGGCGCGGCCGCCATCAGGAACGGCAGAATTTTCGACAAGGGCATAGGGGAAGGAACTCCGATACGGCTTGGATGGCGCAATGAGACATAGTCACGCGCAACATGCAAACCGGATCGACCCTTTCCCCCCAGGGGTCAAGTGAACTATCCGCAAGAGAATGTCGTTGGTCGAAGCCTGTTATGCGTTCGTCCAACAACGAGGGAGGCGAACCTCCCCCTTTCAGGCTTCAGCCGCGGCCGCGATAGCCCGGCACGTCCTGCGGCGGCAGCCACATGCCGGCGGGCGGTTCGCCCGATTGCCAGAAGACGTCGATCGGGATGCCGCCGCGCGGATACCAATAGCCGCCGATGCGCAGCCAGATCGGCTGCATTTCGGCAAACAGCCGCTCGCCGATGCCAACGGTGCAATCCTCATGGAAGCCGGCATGGTTCCGGAAGCTGCCCAGGAACAGCTTGAGCGCCTTGGATTCGACGATCGTCGCGCCAGGCGCATAGTCGATCACCAGATGGGCGAAGTCGGGCTGGCCGGTCACCGGGCAGAGCGAGGTGAATTCGGGCGCGGTGAAGCGCACCAGATAGGGCTTGCCCGGACGGGGATTGGGGACATAGTCGAGGACGGCGTCCTCGGGCCGCTGCGGCAGGGTGCTGGCGCGGCCGAGATGGAGCGGGGTATCGGTCATGAGGGCGCATGTAGTCGATTACACGCAATTTGTCATCGGTCCGGCGCGCAAGGCCATCCGTTCATCTGGCATTCAGCAAAATTTCTGCCTTGGCAGGGCCATGGGGTCTATGCGTCTGTTCCTTTCCGCCCTGCCGCTGCTGGCAGTCACGCCCGCGCTGGCACAACAAGCCACCGGCAGCGATCCGGTCGTCAATCTGCAGCGCGCCGCGCCGCCGCCGCCGGCCGATGACCCGCGCCGTCAGGGGCCTGAACTGGATGTGTTCCGCAGCACCCCGACGCCAACGCCCACGCCGACCCCGTCACTGCCGCCGATCGTCGCGCCGACGGTGACCCCGGCACAGCGTGCACCGGCGCCGATCCAGCGGCCGCCAGCCGCAACGCCCGCGCCCCAGCGCCAGACACCGGCCCGCACGGAAACGCCAGCCGCGGAGCGATCGACGCCTGCGCCAAAGCCGGCCGACAGGCCCGCCGCGCGCGTGACGACGCCGACAGAGCCCAGCCCGCCGCCGATTGCCGCCGCGCCCGAACCCGACAATGCCGCCAATGCCGTGCAACCGCCGCCGGCCGCACTGCCCGCCCCAGAACCGGTTCCGGTCGATAACGGTACCGCCGTCGCCCCGGAGGCCGCACCCGTTCCAGAATCGGAGGGGCTGAGCTGGCCCTGGATCCTTGCCGCGATCGCGGCGATTGCGGTGATCGCCGGCGGCCTGCTGCTGCGCCGTCGTCGCGGACAAGCGGCGCCTCTACCCGAGCCGGCACCGCTTCCGGCCCCCATTCCCACCGCGACGGCGGCAGAGACACCGCCCGCGCCGGCCCAGCCGCGTCCCGAACCGATGCCCGCGCCTGCCCCACCGGCGCCGCCGGCCGCAGCGCCCACCCCGGACGCACCCCTGGCCGTCACAGACGACGGCGATCGCCCCTGGATCGACTTGGCGCTGGACATCGGCCTGGCCCGTTATTCGCTGATGGGCGTCACGATCGGCTATACGCTGGTGCTGCACAATCGCGGCAACCGCGTGGCACAGGACATATTGGTGCGCGGCATATTGGGGAATGCCGGAGCGCAACAGGAAGAATTGCTGCGCCATTTCTTCGCCGGCGAAACCGGCCTGCCCTTGCATTCGGTGGTGTCGCTGCCGGCAGGCGAGACGTTGCGCATCGCCAGCGAGCTGCGCCTGGGAACCGAGCAGATCCAGCCAGTCGAGATGAGCGGCCGGTCGCTGCTGATCCCGATCGCAGCCTTTGACGCCCATTATCGCTGGGCCGACGCCGACGACACCCCGCTTGGCGCCGGCCGCACCGGCCGAGCCTTCATTGTCGGGCAGGACAAGGACCCACCGGCCGACCGACTGGCCCCCTTCCGCCTGGATGAAGGGCCGCGTCAATATCGCCGCCCCGCCGCCCGTGCCGCCGCCGAAGTGCAGCCGACTTGAACCGCTCCTGCCATTAGCCCCTTTCCTGTCCTGCCGGCCGCTCCTAAGATGGCTGCCGGACAAGGTAAAAAGGGGTCGCATGGATATTCTCGTTTCCACCGAATGGCTGGCCGGCCAATTGGGTAGCGATGACCTCGTCATTCTCGATGCCAGCCTGTTCCTGCCCGGCACGCCACGCGACCCGCGCGCCGAGTTTACCGCCGCCCATATTCCCGGCGCCGCCTATATGGACCTGCCGAACCTCAGCGATCCCGCCGATCCGGTGCCGGGCCAGTTGCCGCCCGAAGCACTGATGACGCAGCGTATGCAGGCGCTGGGCGTCAACGCCGACAGCCGGATCGTCGTCTATGACAATAGCCCGACCCACAGCGCCGCGCGCGGCTGGTGGATGATGCGCGTCTATGGCCTGGGTGCCTCTGCCGCGATTCTCGACGGTGGCCTGCCCAAATGGGTTGCCGAAGGACGCCCGGTCGAAAGCGGCATGCCCGCCATCGCCCCCGGCAATGCCGTCGCCCGGCTCGACCGCACGCAGGTCCGCACCAAAGCGGACGTCCTCGCCAATCTCGACAGCGGCGCGGCGCAGCTGCTCGACGCACGCGGCGCCGGCCGCTTCACCGGCGCGGAGGCCGAACCGCGCCCCGGCATGGCGTCGGGCCATATTCCCGGCAGCCGCAACATCCCCTCCTCCGCCTTCTTCGCCGCCGACAACAGCCTGAAGCAGGGTGAGGAACTGCGCCGCCTGCTGCTCGACGCCGGCACCGATCTCGACCGGCCCATCATCACCACCTGCGGAAGCGGCGTGACCGCGGCGATCATCCTCGCGGCGCTCGAAACGCTCGGGAAGCGCGACGTCAGCCTCTATGATGGCAGCTGGTCCGAATGGGGGCTCGACCCCGCCACGCCCAAGGCGACCGGACCCGCCGCATGAGCGAGGACAGCAGAAGGCCGCTGACGAAGCTGGCGCAGGCCGGTCGCCGCGCCGACTGGACCGGCATGCCGGGGCAGCCCGGCGCGATCGTCAGCCCGGGCGTCTGGCGCGCCTCTACCATCCTCTATGACGATGTCGCCCATCTGCGGAAGGCGGCGGGCAGCAGCACGCACGAGCGGCTCTTTTACGGGCGCAAGGGTACGCCGACCAGTTGGAGCCTGGCAGATGCCCTGACCGAGATGGAGCCAGGCGCGGAGGGCACTATGCTTTTCCCTTCAGGCGTCGCAGCGGTAGCCTGTGCGCTGATGGCGGTGCTGCGGCCGGGCGACCAGTTGCTGATGGTAGACAGCGCCTATGACCCCACGCGCAATTTCTGCGAACAGGTGCTGAAGCCCTTCGGCGTCGAAACGGTCTATTATGATCCGACGATCGGCGCCGGCATCGCCGACCTCTTGACCGATCGCACCCGCGCCATCTTCCTGGAATGCCCGGGCAGCCTGACCTTCGAGGTGCAGGATGTGCCGGCGATCACCGCCATCGCCCGCGATCGCGGTATCGTCACCCTGCTCGACAATACCTGGGCCACGCCCCTCTTCTTCCCGGCGCTGGCCCATGGCGTGGACATCGCGATCCTAGCCTGTACCAAATATATTGTCGGCCATAGCGACGTGATGCTGGGGTCGGTCAGCGCGACCCCGGCGCTGTTCCCCAAGGTCCGCCAGTCCGCCTATCTGTTCGGCCAGATGACCAGCCCCGACGATGCCTGGCTCGCCAGTCGCGGCCTGCGCACGCTCGGCATCCGCCTCGCCCAGCATCAGACGAGCGCGCTTGAGATCGCGCGGTGGTTGAAGGACCAGCCCGATGTCGCCCGCGTCCTCCATCCCGCTTTGCCGGACTGTCCCGGCCACAACCTGTGGGCGCGCGACTTTTCCGGCTCCTCCGGCCTGTTCAGCTTCGTCCTGCAGGGCGGCGACGAGGCGGCCCGCGCCGCATTGATCGACGGCCTCGTCCATTTCGGCATCGGCTATAGCTGGGGCGGCTTTGAAAGCCTGGCCCTGCCGGTCGATCCCGCCCGCTATCGCACCGCCACCGCCTGGCAGGCGGAAGGGCCTGTCATCCGGCTGCAGATCGGGCTGGAGGATCCGGCCGACCTGATCGCCGACCTCGACGCGGGACTTACCCGTTTCCGGGCTGCGCGCGGATGAACCCGGTGGCGGCATGGCTCGACCGCTTGCCGGGCGATGCGGACATCACCCAGCCCGCCATTGCGCTCGGCGCGGCCCTTCTCCTCTACATGCTGGCCTATACGGTTGCACGGCCGATCGCGGCGCGGGTCCGCGCGGCCTTCCCTGCCCTCAACGACACCGTCGCTGTCCATGTCCGGCCGATGATCCGCCATGCCATCGCTGCACTGCTGCTCGGCATAACGGCCGCCGCCTGGCCCCAGGATTCGCTTGCTCATCTGGTCATCGGTATCTTCCTGGCCGCTTCCATCGCGCTGTTCGCCACCCATCTGCTCCACAGCCTCGCCATCCCCCGCTGGGCGATTGCGCCGCTCGCTCTGCTGTTGTTCGTCATGGTGGTGTCGGGCAGCAGCGGCGGCATCGCGCCGGTTGGCCAGATGCTGGATCAGGTCGGTGTCGACCTGGGCAAACGGCGGATCAGTTTGCTCGACATATTGTCGATGGCCGCAACGGTGGTCGCCCTGCTGGCGGGCATCCGCCTCGCCAACCGGCTGATCGGCCATAGCATCCAGAAAGCGCCGGATCTGGACCCGACGCAAAAGCTGCTCGGCCAAAAGCTCGCCAGCATCGCCGTCGTCATCACCGCCTTCTTCATCGGCGTCGATGTCCTGAGCATCGACCTCACTGCTTTCACCGTCTTTTCCGGCGCACTCGGCCTGGCCGTCGGCTTCGGCCTGCAAAAGACCGTCGGCAACCTGATCGCCGGCATCATCCTGCTGATGGACCGATCGATCAAGCCGGGCGATGTCATCGTCGTCGGCGACAGTTTCGGCTGGGTCAACAAGATCGGCGTGCGCGCCGTCTCCATCGTCACCCGCGATGGCAAGGAACATCTGATTCCCAACGAGAATCTGATGACCCAGGAGGTGGAGAACTGGTCCTATTCGGACCGCAATGTCCGCGTCCGCATTCCCGTCGGCATCAGCTATGCCAGTGATCGCAAACTGGCCCAGGAACTGATGCTGCAGGCCGCGCTGGAAAGCCCGCGCGTGCTGCGCAGCCCCCGTCCCAACGTCTGGCTGATAAACCTGGGCGAAT